>JBEARP010000240.1:0-3335 GCA_041163105.1 Pseudomonadota bacterium | reverse complement strand
CTCGTCGACTGGGGGCTGAATGACATCAAGAAATTCGGGAAGAACTACCGGGTCCTGGTCGGGGACTTCAACGGTGACGGCCGATCAGATCCGCTGATCAACAAGAAGAAGACGGAGAACTACCAGGTCTTTCTGTCGACAGGCAGTGGATTTTCTGCGCAGCCGGCCTTCACCCTGCCTTCGGGCACCACACGGGAGACGCTGGGTGATGTGAATGGTGATGGCCTCACCGACCTGATCTACAGCTCCTCACAGCAGGTTGGCGTGTTGTTTTCCAATGGCCGCTTCCTCGGAGGTGCCGGCGGCAGCGGCACGCCGTCCGGAGGTTTCTGGAGACAGTCCGACGAAGCCGAGGTGAGGCAATACACGGCCTCGGGGATCGATAGCTTCGGTCTGACGGAATACAAGATGGGCGACTTCAACGGTGACGGACGTGTTGACATCGTCGGCAACGCGGGGATCTCGCGTTCCGTGGGCACTGGCTTCGAAAGCCAGCCCACCGCCTTGCCCGAGCGCAGGCAGGTGACCGTCGTCGCTGATTACAATGGCGATGGCGCCGACGATCTGGGCCGCGCTGATTCAGGGATCAAGCTGATCGGTGATCCACGGCGGAAAGACAACTACGTCTGGCTCTCCACCTCCGGGCAGGCAGACCTGATGACGTCGTTCCAGGAGCCGATGGGCGGCCGCGTGTCCGTGACCTATGGTCCCTCCGCCGGAACGCCAGGAAGCCGTCTGCCCTTCATCATGCAGGTGGTCAAGACGATGACGCTGGATGACGGGCGCGGAACGCCAACCAGCCAGTCGACGCTCAGCTTCGCCTATGAAGGCGGGGCCTGGTCACGGGCGGAGCGCCAGTTCCTCGGCTTCCGCACGGTGAAGGTCAACCTCCCCTGCATCGCCGGCGAAAGCACCTGCCCGCAGCAGGTCTTCACCTATGACCAGTCATTGGGCTGCAGTGGCGAAGTGCTGCAGGACCAGATGTTCGACGCGCCGAACGGCAGCCTGCTGTCGCAGAAGACGACGGTGCTCGCGCCGGATGCCCAACTGCCCTTCACCTGCCTTGCCGCCGCCACTGAAGACCGGGTCTATGCTGGCGCTGGCTCGCGCGCCGTGCGCACCGATGCCATCTACGACCTCTATGGAAACGCAACGCAGTTGATCGACTATGGGGTGGTGGAGGGCTGGGGTGACGAAACCGTCACGGTTAGCACTTTCGCGCCGAACACCTCCGACTATCTGGTGTCCTGCCCCATGCAGACGCTGGTCTACCAAGGCACATCAGCCAGCGGCGCGCTGCTCTCCGGCACGCGCATCTCCTATGATGGCGGCGGCGTCGGGCAGGCGCCTTTGCGCTGCGAGAAAACCCGGCAGGACGACTGGACGTCGGGGGGCGACTGGATCACCTCGAAATGGTGGGCCTATGATGCATTCGGTAACCTTGAGGCCGAGGCCGATGGCGCCGGCAACACCACCACCACGGTCTATGACGGCGCCTATGGCCTCTACCCGGTGGAAACGCGCCTGCCGGGCTTCGCGTCTGACCCCCGCCTGCGCACCCAGACCGGCTGGGACCATGCCTGCGGGCTAGCCTCCTCCAAGACGGACCTCAACGGCCAGGTCACCAGCTTCGCCTATGATCCGCTGTGCCGCGAAACCTACCGCCGCCTGCCTGGTGGCTATGAGGAAGGACGAGGCTACTACAATCTGGGCCAGCCGGGGGCGCAGTACAACGCCGTCTGGATGACGCCGGCAGGCGGCCAGTCAGCGTGGCGCTGGAACGTCGACTATTTCGATGGCTTCGGGCGGAGCTTCTACTCGGGCTCCAATGCCCCCGGTGGCAGCACCGTCGTCGTCGCAAAGGAGTTTAACCAGCGCTGGAGCCTGACCCGACAATCTGCGCCCTTCCTGAGCGGTCAGCCGGTCTACTGGAGCAGCTTCGCCTACGACAAGCTCGACCGGTTGGTCGGCACCACCAATCCGGACGGCACGGCAAACAGCATCGCCTATGGCCTCGGCGGCGGCACCGATCTGCTGTCCACCACCGTCACCGACGAGGCCGGCCGCCAGACCATCGAGGCCAGCGATGCTGATGGCCGGCGGGTGAAGCGCACGCGCATGAAGGGCGCAACGCCCCTCACCACCCACTATCAGCGCGATGGCCTCGGCCGCATCGTCCGGGTGGTCGACCCGGTGGGGAACCAGTGGCTCTACGGCTATGACGGTCTGGGCCGCCGCACCGGGGTTTCCGACCCTGACCTCGGCAGCTGGAGCTATGCCTACGACAACGCCTCGCGCCTCGTCAGCCAGACGGATGCCAAGGGCCAGCGCACGGCACTCAGCTATGATGCGATGTCGCGCGTCACGCGCAAGGACGTGCACACCGCCGCCGGCATCGAGACCACCACCAACAGCTATGACGAGAACCGCAACGGCTTCTTCAACGTCGGCCAGCTCACCACCGCCGTGCGCACCACAGGTCCCAAGCGCTTCACCCAGGCTTATGACCATGACGCGACGGGCCGTCTGGCCCGCCGGTCCGACCTTGACGTCAATGGCCAGAACTTTGCCCAGTCCTTCGAGTACTGGCCGGATGGAACGCTGAAGCGCAAGCAGCTGGCAGACGGCACCTGGACGGGCACCTATCGCTATGATGAAGCAGGCCGCCTGTTCAGCATCGGCAATGCCAATGCGCCCTCGGGCAGCGAGCCGGAGCAGTATATCGCCTCGATCCTCTACAACGGCCGGGGCCAGACCACGGCCATCACCTATGGCGGCGGCGTCACCACCAGCTTCGGCTACAATGAGGCGCGCGGCTTCCTCACGCGCGTGCTGACGCAGAGGAACGGGCAAGCACAGCTCGACCTCAGCTATTCCCGCAACGCCAAGGGCCTCATCACCGCCGTCTCCTCACCCGATCCCACCCGCGCCTGGGCCTATGGCTATGACGGGCTGGACCGTCTGGTCTCGGCGGACAATCAGGGCGGCACCGCGGAGGACCGGACCTACGCCTATGACGATGCCGACAACATGGTCGCCAACTCCGCGCTGTGCGGCGGGGCGGGGCTGGCCTATCCGGCGGCGGGCGCGGCGCGACCGCATGCGCCAACCTCCATCTGCGGCTCAGCCGTCACTTACGATGCCAATGGCAACACGCTGAGCTATGACCCGGACGGGCCGGGGCCGGTGGAGCGCCGAACCATCGCCTATGACGGCGAGAACCGCCCCGTCTCCGTCACCGCCTTTGGCGATGTGGCCAGCTTCGACTATGGGCCGGATGGGGCGCGGGCGGGAAAGAGCTTCCTCGGGGCGAAGCACTTCTACCTCGGGGCCGA
>JBEARP010000239.1:0-4785 GCA_041163105.1 Pseudomonadota bacterium | reverse complement strand
AAGGAGATCCTGAAGAGAGTTGCAACAGCTGACGAAATGACCCGTAAGCTGATGATGAAAGACCTCTCGGATCTCGGTAGTTTTCCAACTGTTCAAACTCACTTGAACAAATTGATCGATCTCGGCTGGATAGAGCGGCGCGACGACGCGACAGACAAGCGTGCCGTTCTGCTGGTTGTCGCCCCCAGAACACGCCAGGCACTTCAAGCGATATCGGAGGGACTGCATGAGTGGTACGACGTCATTGGCAGACGCGTGTCTTCGCTCATCGCTCATATCTCCGCGTGGACTATTTTCCTTGAGCAAGCTGTTAGTCTCTGCATGACTTGAAAGAAGCGCTCCGGAATCTCGAGCACAAACTCCTGATCACCAGCCCGCAATCGCGGCAGAAGCACGCCATGCGTTTGAAATGGCATCAAAGCCATTAGCCTCTACCTTACCCTTCCGCCTGTCTGTGGTGATGTAAGAACGAGCTCAGCACAAACCATGCGAGCCGCTTGCGAAACATGCATGTCTGAGTAAAGTACGAATTTACGTGAACGACACTTCAGCGTATTGGGGCTACGAAACGCTGGATTCTATCCTGAATAACTCTCAGCGGCTGCGCCTTCACCGCTTCGACCAAGATGTCGCCGACCATACTCCAAAACTTCCGCTCCCAAGATATAGGACATACACATGAAGACCATTGCCACGGTTGCTGTTTGCTTGAGTGCGCTCGCAATTCCCGCCAATGCGGACTCAACTCTCACCGTTTCCCATGGAGAGGTAACAGCTCCGACATACATAGATTTAGGCGACCCTGGTCAATCCGTGGGTGATCAAAGGATCTGGCACTATGATGGCCAAGATGACAAGAACGCCAAGGTCACGATGGATTGGGTGATGACGACGACGTCAACAACCAACAAGCCCGATACATTCGAAAGCAGAATGACGCTGGGGATCTTCACGTTTTCCAGCGGTACACAAGACCGCATCCTCCTTCAGGGCATTGGCCTTTACCCGACAGCGGGATCCACTCTCAAGGCAGATACCACCCTGGAGCGTGCAATCATCGGGGGTACGGGCCAGTTTGCTGGAGCATCCGGAACTGTAGAAACGACCCACCTTGATGACGGCACATGGAAACATGTGCTCCGAATTGACTGATGCGTGCGTGACCGTCACCTCCCGTTCTTCCGCGAAATGACGATCAATCTGCAGTGCACTTGCCTTCTCGGAACCCGAGCGCAAGTGCCGTGAGTTTGGGCGATACTTCAAGCAGGCCGGCTCGCTGGCATCATGGCCCGCACTCAAGTTAGATGCAAAAAAAGGGGCTGCAACACAGTTGCAGCCCCTTCTGTAAACGCTGGATCGCTCCAGCTTTGGCTTAACGCTTCGAGAACTGGAAGCTGCGGCGTGCCTTCGGGTGGCCGTACTTCTTGCGCTC
Source organism: Pseudomonadota bacterium (assembly GCA_041163105.1). Lineage (GTDB taxonomy): Bacteria > Pseudomonadota > Alphaproteobacteria > Rhizobiales > Aestuariivirgaceae > Aestuariivirga. The sequence goes on along the minus strand of JBEARP010000239.1, from coordinate 3,353 downwards.
GACCATACGCGGGTCGCGGGTCAGGAAGCCTGCCTTCTTGAGGGCGCCACGAAGCTCGGGCTCGAAATAGGTGAGCGCACGGGCGAGTCCGTGACGGACCGCGCCGGCCTGGCCGGAGAGGCCGCCACCGGAAACGGTGCACACGATGTCGATCTCGGTTGCGCGGTTCGCCGTCACCAGCGGCTGCTGGACGAGCATGCGGAGCACCGAACGAGCGAAGTAGGTCTCGATCGGCTTGCCGTTCACCGTGATCTTGCCCTTGCCGCGCTTGATCCAGACGCGCGACGTGGCGTTCTTGCGGCGGCCGGTGGCGTAGGCGCGGCCCTGGGCGTCGAGCTTGGGCTTGACGGGCGCTGCCGGAGCAGTGCTGCCCGGAGCGGCGGCCACGCCCATGGCCTGGCCGAGGTCAGCTAAGGATTTGCGTTCAGCCATGATCAGCCTCTCACCGCATTCTTGGGGTTCATTGCCTTGATGTCGAGCGGCTTGGGGTTCTGCGCATCATGGGGATGCGAGGCGCCTGCATAGATCTTGAGGTGCGTCATCTGCTGACGCTTCAAAGGGCCACCCGGCATCATGCGCTTGACGGCGAGCTCGAGCACGCGGTCAGGGAACTTGCCCTCGAGGATCTTGCCAGCATTGCGCTCCTTGATACCACCCGGATAGCCGGTGTGGTGGAAGTAGCTCTTCTGCTCTTTCTTCTTGCCGGTGAAGTGGATCTTCTCGGCATTGATCACGACGACATGGTCGCCGCAATCCATATGGGGCGTGAAGGTCGCCTTGTGCTTGCCGCGCAGGCGGTTCGCAATGATGGCGGCCACGCGGCCGACGACGAGGCCTTCCGCGTCGATCAGCACCCAGTCCTTCACGATGTCCTTGGCTTTCGCCGAATAGGTTGTCATCCGATTGTCTCTGGTGTTACGGGGTCAAAGATAAGGGACGCGAAGCCAGTGAGCCGCGCATCCCGCTCAATGCCCGGCTGATTACGTGCCAAGGCTTTCCCTGTCAAGAAAAACCCCCGCAAAGACGCAGGAAAACTGCTGTGGTATCATGATACCACATAAAAGTCAATCATCGCCAAATCGCCCTTCCCCCGCCCCAAGCCATGGCCTAGAGTTTGCCCCAGCAGGGAAATACAGATGACAGCTCGTGTTTTGATGACCTTTATTGCCTTGGCAGGCCTCTCGGTGCCGGGCGCCGTGGCGGCCAGCCAGCCGCCTGCCGATCAGCTGCGCCTCGCCCAGGCGGCCACGCCCCTGCCCATTCCGGCGGATCCTGCCACGTCCGGCAGCACCACGCCGCCTGCCGCCACAACTCCGCCTGCTGCCGCCACGCCCCCGGCTGCCACTACGCCGCCTGCACCTGCCACACCCCCGGCTGAAGGCGAATCTTCGCCCGAGCTGGAGATGCTCCCCGACAGTCAGCCGGACGATGGCGCCGGGATGGACGATGGTGACACGCCAACCGACGATCTGAGCCTCGGCGAAATCCCCACCATCGAAACGATGGAACTGACCCCGGAGATCGCGCGCCGCGCCCTCGACAGCTACATCAGCGCGAAGGACAAATACGCCGACACCGACCTCGACCAATATGAGAACCTGCAGGACTTCGTCGACCAGACGGAGGACGGCAAGAAATTCGAAGCCGATATCAAGGCAGCAGGATTTGCCAATGTCAGCGACTGGAACCTCGCCGTCACCACGCTGGGCCTGACCTACGGCACTGTCACGGACGACACCACCAGCGAACTCGAGCAGCAGATCAAGGAAGTCGAGGACGACACCGAGCTCGCGCAGGACATGCGGGACAAGATGGTGAAGGCGCTGAAGGCGCTGATACCCTCCGACAACAACAAGAAAATCATCGAGGACATGCTGGCCGATCCGGTCTACGGCCCGAAGCTCAAGCAGCTCGACATCGAGGAAGAATGAGCGCCCTTTTGCGGTCCGCCCTCGAGGGCGGCGTGCTGCGCCTCACGCTGTCGGACGCCGCCACGCGCAACAGCCTCTCGGAGGCGATGATGGCGTCACTGACCATGACGCTCGACAACGCGGCAACCGACAAGGCCGTGCGCGTCGTTGTCCTCGCAGCCGAAGGCCCCGCCTTCTCCTCGGGCCACAATCTCAAGGAAATCAGCGCCCATCGCGCCGATGCAGACAAGGGAGCAGCCTATTTCGCGGCGCTGTTCGACGCCTGCGCGCGGCTTATGATGGGCATCGTCGGCAATCCGCGACCGGTCATCGCAGAAGTGTCGGGCCTCGCCAGCGCTGCAGGCTGCCAACTCGTTGCCACCTGTGATCTCGCCATCGCGTCAGACGCTGCGCGCTTCTGCACGCCCGGCGTCAACATTGGCCTGTTCTGCTCCACGCCCATGGTCGCGCTGTCGCGCAATGTTTCCTCGAAGCATGCCATGGAAATGCTGCTGACCGGCGACGTGTTCGACGCCCAGGACGCGCTGCGCTTCGGTCTCGTCAACCGCGTGGTGCCCGGAAGCCAACTCACCGAAACCGTCACTGTGCTTGCGGCCAAGATCGCATCGAAATCCACCGTCACGGTCAAGACCGGCAAGCAGGCCTTCTACCGCCAGAGCGACATGGCCCTGGCCGAAGCCTATGCCTACACGGCGCGCGTGATGACAGAGAACCTCCTCATGCGCGACGCCGAGGAAGGTATCTCCGCCTTCATCGGCAAACGCCCCCCGAACTGGACCAACGAGCCGTGAATCACGAAAACTATTCGCCCGACGTCATCCGCAACATCCTGCAGACGGTAAAGACGATCGCGCTGGTAGGCGCCTCGGCAAACGATGTTCGGCCATCCTACTTCGTCATGAAATATCTCATCGACAAGGGCTACGATGTGATCCCCGTCAACCCCGGCCTCGCCGGACAGCAGATCCTGGGCCAGACGGTCTATGCATCTCTCGGGGACATCCCCAAGCCCGTCGACATGGTGGACATCTTCCGCAACTCGGACGCCGCCGGCCCCATCACCGACGAGGCGCTGGCACTCTCGCCGAAGCCCAGGGTCATCTGGATGCAGCTTTCCGTCCGAAACGACGAGGCGGCGGCCCGGGCCGAGGCCGCGGGCCTTCAGGTGATCATGAACCGCTGCCCCAAGATGGAGTATGGCAAGCTCTCCGGCGAATGGGCCTGGGTGGGCGGCGATTCCGGCATCATTTCCTCCCGCAAGCAATCGCTGCACGAGAGCGGCAAGGTGCAGAGCCTCGGTCTTGGGCCCCGCAAGGGCTATTGATTTCCATCAAGGCGGATGAGCACTTCCGGCGCGAGACTCGACCAAAATCAATTTGAAGTACTGGAGTTCGCGATGGGCGTTGTCCCCAAGAACCGCTA
>JBEARP010000238.1:0-13339 GCA_041163105.1 Pseudomonadota bacterium | reverse complement strand
GGGCGAGTATCACGTGAGCGGCGACAAGGTGCTCTCCATCTCCACGTTGCTCGGCTCCTGCGTGGCTGCCTGCATCAACGATCCGGTCGCGGAGGTGGGCGGCATGAACCACTTCCTGCTGCCGGGGGATTCTGCGGCCTCGCCGCTGTTCTCGCGCCACGGCGTGCACCTCATGGAACTGCTGATCAACGGGCTCCTCAAGAAGGGTGCCGCGCGCCACCGGCTGGAGGCCAAGCTGTTCGGCGGTGCGCGTACCATGCAGGGCCTTGGCGACATCGGCTCGACCAATGCGCGCTTCGCGCAGGACTTCCTGAAGCGCGAGGGCATTGCCGTGACCGGCGGCAGCCTTGGCGGCGAGACGGGACGGCGCATCCAGTTCTGGCCGGCGTCCGGCCGGGTGATGCAGAAGCTCGTGCGCGCCGTGGATGAACGGCCGCTTGCCGATCCCGTCCTGCCCACCGCCGGCGACCTGGAGCTGTTCTGACATGAGCCAACTTCCGTTGTCCGTGCTGCTCAACCAGCTCTCCCTTGAGCTGGGCGCGCTCCAGCTCATGGCCGCCGACATGGAGGCCACGGTGGACGACATGATTGAGCGCAACGCCGGCGTACTCGATGCCCGCAGCATCCAGAACCTGCAGCTTCTCGACATATTGAACCAGACGCTGCTGGCCTTGGCGCAGTTCGCGGCCAACACCGCGGCGCTGGCCTCGCCCGGCTGGCAGGTCGATGGCCAGTCGGCGGTGTCCGGCCTCAAGCTCGCCAGCCTTGCCCAGCGCCTGTCGCGCGGCGCGGGCCACGCGGTGACAGTGCAGGACGAGGTCTACGAACTGTTCTCCGACGGCTGAGGGCGGGGCCCCTCAGGCCAGCTTCAGCACCACGCGGCCGACGATCTTGCCCTTGCGCATTTCGTCCAGCACCGCGTTGATGTCTTCGAGCGGCGCGGTGCGGATCGTCGCCTTGACCAGGCCATTGGCGGCGAAGGCCACCGCCTCGTTCAGGTCCTGCCGGGTGCCCACATTGGAGCCCCTGACCGAGAGCTCCCAGTTGGTGATGGCCGAGATCGAGGCGCGGATCTCGTCCGACTTGCCGCCGGGGAGCCCGATATAGGCCACCGTACCGCCGGGGCGCAGCATCAGCACCGCCTGCTCGAAGGCCCTGGCTGCAACAGCGGTGACGACCGCCGCATGGGTGCCGCCGATCTGGTCCTGAATCACGGCGGCAGGGTCGGTCTCCGCGCCATTCACCACCAGCTCGGCGCCGAGCGTCTTCGCCAGCTCCAGCTTCTCGGCCGAAACGTCCACCGCCGCCACCCGCAGCCCCATGGCGCGGGCATACTGGATGGCGATGTGGCCAAGCCCGCCGATGCCGACGACGGCCACCCATTGCCCGGGCCTGGCACCCGTGCGCTTGAGGCCGCGATAGGTGGTGACCCCGGCGCACAGGATCGGCGCCATGGCATAGGGGTCGGTGCCTTCGGGAAGCCGGCCGACAAAGGCCGCGGGGGCAACCATGTACTCGGCATAGCCGCCCGGCTTGGTATAGCCCGTGGCCTCCGCCTGCTTGCAGATCGTCTCCATGCCAGCAAGGCAGAACTCGCACTGGCCGCAGGCGGAATAGAGCCACGGCACGCCCACCTCGTCGCCCACCTTGAAGCCGGTGACGCCGGGCCCGACCTTGGCCACCTTGCCCGCCACCTCATGGCCGGGGATGAGCGGGATCACCGGCGGCGGCGTCCAGTCGCCGTCCACGGCATGGAGGTCGCTGTGGCACACGCCGCAGGCCGTCACCTTGATCAGCAGGTCGCCATGGCCGGGCTCGGGCACCGGCACCTGCTCGATCTTGAGCGGGGTCCTCAGCTCATGGAGAACGGCGGCCTTCATCATCTGCGTCATGTCATGTCTCCGGCTAGCATTTCGCGCGAGGATAGATTTCGCCGGCTGGATGTGGCCATATCCCCAAAGGACGAGGACAGAGATGACCGCCCCAACCGCCCCCAAGCTGCGCCTGCTGGAGCAATGGAGCCGCTCCGTCGCCGAAATCGCCGCCGCCCAGCGCGGCGAGGGCTTCGTTCCCGCCCTGCTGGCGGGCGTGAAGAAGCTGGTTGATTTCGACTTCGTGATGGTCTTCGCCTATGCCGGCTCCTCGCGCCCGCTGACGCTTGCCGACACGCTGGACGCGGAGCGCCACGGCATCATCGCCGAGGACTATGCCGACGGCCCCTTCCTGCTCGATCCGTTCTTCCGCCTCGTCGAGGAGGGGCACCGCGCGGGCTGCTATCGCCTGCATGACGTGGCACCCGACCACTTCCGCCGCAGCGAGTATTTCCGCATCCATTATGGCCGCACCGGCATCGGCGAGGAGATCGGCGTGTTCTTTGACGTGGGCGCAGGCCTCACCGGCGTCACCTCCTTCAGCCGCTGGGATTCCTCGCCCGCCATCACCCGCGCGGACCTCGACATGCTGCGCGCCCTGGAACCTGCCATCGGCGCGCTCTGCGCCGGCCACTGGTCCAACCTCCACGCAAGGCGTGAGCCGCCGCAGCCGCGGGCCGTGCATCCGGCCTATGCCAGCCTGACGTTGCGCGAGCGCGAAATCATCACCATGGTGCTGCGCGGCCATTCGACGGAATCGATCGCCATGCAACTGTCGATCAGCCCCGGGACGGTGAAGATCCACCGCAAGAACATCTACCGCAAGATGAAGGTCTCCACCCAGGCCGAGCTGTTCGCGGCATTCCTCGGTCTCGCCACCGGGTCCTATTCCCCAAGGGATATGGAAGCCCCGCCGCAAATCCCGCAACGTCTCAAGCCATCACGATAATCGGAGGAAAACCCCATGTCGAAGAACTGGTACAGCGACCTGCCACAGTATTATCAGCGCCAGATCAAGGCCATGGGCCTTGACGAGGCAGGCATGAACCGCCGCCGCATGCTCAAGGGCATGGCCGGTGCCGCCGGTGTCGCCATGCTCGGCAAGCTCAACACCCGCCAGGCGCAGGCCGCCACGCAGATGACCTACATGTGCTGGGAAGGCTACAACGACCCGCGCATCATCGACCCCTTCAACAAGGCCAACGACACCGAGATCAGCTTCGACCTGATCGTCGACAGCCCCGGCGGCTTCGCCAAGCTGCAGGCCGGCGCCTCGCGCGAGGTCGACCTCGTGTCGAGCGACATGCCGTGGATCACCCGCATGGGCCCGGCGGGCTTGGCACTTGAACTGAACCCGGACGACTACAAGGACGTCTACGCCGACTTCTACGACCAGTTCAAACCGCCCTTCGAGCCGCTGATGAACGAAGGCAAGACCATCGGCGTCGCCACGCGCTGGGGCTGGGTTGGCCCCTGCGTCAACACCGATGTGACCAAGCCCGAGGTGTGGAAGACCTATGACCCGGTCTTCGACCCCGCCAACAAGGACAAGATCTGCGTCATGGACTGGGGCGACTGGCCCATCCTTCCCATGGCGCTTCACGCCGGCATCAACCCCTATGAGCCGCTGGACGAGAAGCAGCTGAATGAAGTGCGCCTCGTGCTGCGTGCCATGTTCAAGAACACCCGCACCCTGGTGGGCGACCTGACGCAGGCGCAGAAGGGCCTGCTCGACGGCTCGCTGCTGGGCTGCATCGGGGCCGGTTCCTACCTCACGTCCGCCGTGCGCAAGCAGGGCCACAAGAACATCATGGCCGTGGTGCCGGAGCCGAAGAACGGCCTGAAGCAGGGCATCATCTGGGTCGAGGCCACCGCGGTGCTGAAGGAGTCGGACCAGCCGGACCTGTCCCAGAAGCTGTTGAAGCACGTCGTCTCCAAGGATGCCGCGCATATCCTGGCACTGCTCGATTCCACCTGCAACGTCGTCACCAACAAGGCCGTCGAGTCCCGCTTCACGCCGGAGGAGAAGGACATCCTGCAGATGGACTACATGTGGACGGCCTACGACAATTCGCAGATGCACCGCATCGCGCCCAACATCGACGATATGCTGGCGATCTGGCAGGAAGAGCTGGCCGCCGCGCAATAACATTTGTCGGGCCGGGCATGCCGCTGCATTCCCGGCCCGCATTCCCTTCAGGGACCACATGATCGCCGCACCGATTCTTTCGATCACCGACGTCCACAAGTCCTACGGCACCTATCCGGCGCTGAAGGGCGTGTCGCTTGACGTGCGGCAGGGCGAGTTCATCGCCCTCGTCGGTCCCTCGGGCTGCGGCAAGACCACGCTCCTGAAGCAGGTGGCGGGCTTCGAGGACACGACCTCGGGCACGATCCGCATCGAAGGCGAAGACATGGCGGGCGTTCCCGCAGCACTCCGCCCCACTTCCATGGTGTTCCAGAAGCTCGCCCTGTTCCCGCACATGACGGTGGCGCAGAACATCGGCTTCCCGCTGAAGCTGCGAAAGGTCGATCCCAGCGTCATCGCCACGCGCGTCGACGAGATGATCCGCCTGATGGAGCTGAAGCCCGAATATCTCAAGCGCTATCCGAAGGCACTGTCGGGCGGCGAGCAGCAGCGCGTGGCGCTTGCCCGCTCGATGATTTCGTCACCCAAGCTGCTGCTGCTCGACGAGCCGCTCTCGGCGCTGGACGTCAAGCTGAAGAAGGTGCTGCAGGCGGAACTGAAGCGCCTGCATCGCTCCGTCGGCGTCACCTTCGTGCATGTCACGCACGACCTCGAGGAGGCGATGATGCTGGCCGACCGCATCTGCGTGATGCGCGCCGGAAAGATCCTCCAGCTGGGCGAGCCGGCCGACATCTATTATCGTCCGGCGGACCCTTTTGTCGCGGGCTTCATCGGTGAAACCAACCTCATGCCCGTCACCGTGACCGGCCGCAGCGGCGCGCAGGTCAGCTACGAAAGTGGCGAAGTTGTCGATGCGCAGGGAAGTCTGCCTGCATCACTCGTGGCAGGCGATGTGGGGCAGGGGCCGGCGCTGATGAACGTGCGCCCCGAGCTGATCCGCCGCTGCGAGCCGGACGCCGCCGTCGACTGCAAGCTTCCCGCCACCGTCACCGAGGTCTTCACCAAGGGCGGCACTGTGCAGTACCGCGCCCGCTCACCGCAGGGCCTCGAGCTTGCCATCGAGATCCAGGGCACCTCGCATCTTCCCATGCAACTGGGCGAGGACGTGTGGCTCGGCTGGGTCAAGAAGGACATCTGGGTCCTCAAGCCGGGCGAGGCGTGAGCCATGGACATGGAGGTCTCCCGCAGCTGGCGTGACCCGGAACTCTGGGTGAAGGCGCTGCCCAGCGTCGTGCTGCAGACCACCTGCTTCCTGGCACCCCTGGTGATGACCTTCATCCTCACCTTCCAGAAGACGCAGAACTTCCAGCTCAACTGGACCTGGAGCCTCGCCACCTGGACCGACGTGTTCTCCAAGCCGCATTACTGGACCATCCTCGGCCATACGCTGTTCATGGCGGTGGCCTGCGTCGTCGTTTGCATCGTCATCGCCTTCCCCATCGCCTATGGGCTGGCCACGCGCTTCAAGCGTCTGGACAACGAGATCAAGGTGCTCATCACCTTCGCCTTCATCACCGATGCCACGCTCAAGACCTTCGGCTGGGTGCTGTTCCTCGACAAGAAAGGGGCGGCCAACTACCTCCTTGCGCATGTGGGGTTCCCGCCGGAGACCGTGGCCTTCCTCTTCACCGACTGGGCCACGCTGTTGGGGATGGTCTACAATCTCCTGCCCTTCGCCATCTTCACCATCTATCTGTCGATCGACAACATCGACCGCTCGCTCATTCTTGCGGCCTATGATGCGGGTGCCTCGAAGTTCCGCGCCTTCTGGGAGGTGACGCTGCCCCTCTCGCGGCCCGGCATCTGGGCGGGCAGCGTGCTGATCTTCTTGCTTGGCGTCGGCGTCTTCCTCGAGCCCAAGGTGCTGGGTGGCGGCAAGTCGCCCATGTCGGCGGAGCTGATCCGCCAGACCTTCGAAACGCGCGTCAACTGGCCCTTGGGTGCAGCGTTGACGCTCGTCCTCATGGTGGTCGCCATCTTCGTCGTGCTGCTGTTCAGCCGCGTCGCCGGCATGCGGAGGGCGGGGGCATGAACCACCGCTTCGAAAGCGCCCTGGCCAACGTCATCCTTTATGGCGCCATGGCGGCCGTGCTCGTCTTTTTCTACGTGCCGATCTTCACCTTGATTGCCTTCTCCTTCCAGGAGGGCCGCTTCCTCACGCTGCCTTTCGATGGCGTGTCGCTCAAGTGGTATGGCGCGCTGTTCCAGTCCGGGGCCGCACTCACCGCGCTGTGGAACTCCACCCTCATCGCCGTCTTCGCCACGCTCTTCGCCACCGCCATCGGCACCATGGCGGCCATCGTCGCGGTGCGTTACCGCTTCAAGGGCAAGCGCGCCTTCCAGGGCCTTGCGGGCGCGCCGCTCGCCTTCCCGCAGCTGCTGCTGGGCATCGTGCTGCTGCTGTGGTTCTCGGTGCTCGGGCGCTGGTTCGGCTTCAACACCGGTATTGTCACGGCCATCATCGGCCACATCGTCTACATCGCACCCTTCGCCATGGTCATCGTCGCGGTGCAGGTCTACAACTTCGATCCGGTGCTGGAAGATGCCGCGCGCGATTGCGGCGCCTCGAGCTGGGAAGTCTACCGCCACGTGACGATCCCGCTGCTCTGGCCCGGCATCTTCTCCGCCGCGATCTTCGCCTTCCTGCTGAGCTGGGGAAACTTCTACATCACCTACAGCCTGGCGGGCTCGACCCGCACCATCCCCACCTTCATCTTCTCCGGCATCGCGGTCGGCTCTTCGCCGCTCTATCCGGCCATTGCCACCGTGGTCTTCATTCCGGGCATCCTGCTGGTCATTCTCGCCAACCGCTTCCGGCTGCGCGCTGCCAGCGCCTAGCGCCACCAGGCTTGCCACCACCGCGAGAAAAGCCACCAGCCAGACCAGTATCCACCCCTTCCGTTCCGCAGCCGCCACCATTGGCAGGCGAAAGGATACATAGCACATCGGAACCGGAAAGTCAATCTTTTCCTAGTTAAGGAAACGATCCGCCAGCCACTACCCATGCGTCAGGTCGCCGCCAGCATCGGCGCTGCATTCTCCCATCGAACGACTTGCGCTTCTCCGATTCCCGTGTACAGTTTGGAAAAAATAATTCCACGTAGGAAACAATTAGGAGGAGTCGCATGCCGCTGTCCTGGAGATTTTCAGCCCTTGGTGACCGTCACAGGGCGCTTGGTTCCAAGCTCGAAGACTGGAGCGGCATGGGCACCGCCTGGACCTATGACAAGGACATCTACGAAGAGCACATCGCGGTCCGCACCAAGGCCGGCCTCATGGACGTCTCGGGCCTGAAGAAGGTCCATCTCGTGGGGCCGCACGCCATCGCCGTGCTCGACTACATCACCACCCGTGACATCAACAAGGTCTATCCGGGGAAGTCGGTCTATGCCTGCATGCTCGATGACCGCGGCATGTTCACCGACGATTGCATCGTCTATCGCACCGGCCCCAACTCCTTCATGCTGGTGCACGGCTCGGGCTCGGCGCATGAGCAGATCGTGAAGGCCGCCATGGGCCGCAACGTCGCCGTGCTGTTCGATGACGATCTGCACGATCTCTCGCTGCAGGGCCCGCTCGCCGTCGATTTCCTCGCCCAGCACGTGCCGGGCATCCGCGACCTCAAGTACTTCCACCACATGCAGACCACGCTGTTCGGCGCGCCTGTCATGATCTCGCGCACCGGCTACACCGGCGAGCGCGGCTACGAGATCTTCGTGCGCGGCCAGGATGCGCCGATGGTGTGGGACACGATCCTCGACAAGGGCAAGTCGATGGGCATCATCCCCGTCTGCTTCAGCGTGCTCGACATGCTGCGCGTCGAATCCTACCTGCTGTTCTACCCCTACGACAATTCGCAGATGTATCCCTTCCCCGACCAGGTCCCCGGCGACTCGCTGTGGGAGCTCGGCCTCGACTTCACGGTGAGCCCCGGCAAGACCGGCTTCCGCGGTGCCGAGGAGCACTACAAGCTCAGGGGCAGGGAGCGCTTCAAGATCTTCGGCGTGCTCGTCGATGCCGATGGCCCGGTGGATCTGGGCGACGAGGTCTGGGCCGATGGCAAGAAGGTCGGCGTTGTCACCTGCCCCAGCTACTCGAAGCTCACCAAGAAGAGCATGGGCATCGCCCGCCTCGAGGTGCCTTACGCCAAGCAGGGCACGCCGCTCGAGATCCGCGGCAAGAACGTGAAGGCCAAGGCAATCGCCCACACCATCACCTTCGATGACCCGGAAAAGAAAAAGCGTACCGCTGTCGGCTGAGGAGTAACGGGGCGCATGCTCGTAGCAGGTATCAAGAGCCGCCCTGTGTACAGCGGCCTCAACATCGACAGCCAAGCCAAGCGGCACCTCTTCGCCCTTGAGGGCGAAGGGGCGCTCGCCCTGGTCGATCAGGTCAAGGCGGCGGGCACTGACTTCCTCAAGACCGCTGACATCCTCTACGTCGCCTCGGGCTCCAAGGCCGAGGAGCACGACAGGAAGCTGGCAGCGCTGGGTGCGGATACATTCTGGCTCGCCCCCACCATCCCCGTGCTGCTCAACCGCTTCCACGTCATGCTGGGTCAGGCCCACATGGGCACGCACATCTATCTCGCGGGCACCGAGGGCTTCATCGGCCAGGCTCAGCAGGTGGCGATGAACCACGGCGTCGATCCGGCCTCGTTGCACAACGAGCATCGCGGCTCCGCGGCCAGGCGCGTGCAGTGCGTGCACTGCAAGGGTTTCACCGACAATGTGACCACCAGCCCCTACACCTGCAGTGCCTGCGGGCTGTCGCTGCTGGTGCGCGACCATTACTCGCGCCGCCTCGGCGCCTTCCAGGGCGTCTGCATCGACGCCGAGGAGCCCGGCACGGCGCCGAAGCCCGAGGAGCTGTTCCCGTGACCATCAACACCGAAATGAAGGTCCGCGTCGCGAAGATCGCCCAGGTCGCCGACAAGGTGAAGCGCTTCCGCTTCGAGCGGGTCGACGGCCAACCCATGCCGGTGTTCTCCGGTGGCGCCCATGTCATCGTCTCGATGCGTGACGGCAAGGCGCTGCGCCGCAACCCCTATTCGCTCATGTCCTCGCCGGAGGACACCAAGGGCTACGAGATCAGCGTGCTGCGCGTCGAGAATTCACGCGGTGGTTCCGCCTTCCTGCACGAAAAGCTGAAGGAGGGCGACGAGGTCACGCTCAGCCAGCCGGTCAACCTCTTTCCCTTCGACCATCGCGGCAAGAAGCACATCATGATGGCCGGTGGCATCGGCATCACCCCCTTCATCGCCATGATGGACCAGATGGAGCGCGAGGGTAAGGCGTTCGAACTGCATTATGCGGTGAGGACGCGCACCCACGGCGCCTACTGGAAGGAACTGCAGCAGCGCTATGGCGCGCACCGGGTGAAGATCTATTGCGACGAGGAGAAGCTGTTCATCCCCGTCTCTGACGTGCTTGCCAACCAGCCGCTCGGCACGCACCTCTATGTCTGCGGCCCTGCCGGCATGATCAACGGCGTCCTCGGCAAGGCGCGCGAGCTGGGCTGGCCAAAGCAGAACCTCCACTCCGAGGAATTCCTCGCACCTCCTCCCGGCAAGGCTTTCCAGGTGAAGCTCGCCAAGTCGAACCGCACCATCGACGTGGCGCCCCACCAGAGCATTCTCGAGGCGCTGGAGGCCAACGGCGTCGACGCGCCCTATCTCTGCCGCGGCGGCGCCTGCGGCCAGTGCGAGACGGGCGTTGTCTCCTGCGACGGTGCACTCGAACACAATGACCACTTCCTCGAGCCGGACGACAAGGCTTCCGGCAGGAAGATCATGATCTGCGTCTCCCGCATCTCGGGCAACGCGGTCACCCTCGACCTCTAGGAGTTCAGCGTATGAACATCAACTTCAAGACCGAAACCTTCCGCGACGACTATACGTTCAAGAACTCACCCGAGGCGATCCGGCGCTTCCCCTTCCCGTTCAACGAAGACAAGTACATGTATTCGGTGAACATGGAGCCCCATGTTCCCGCCGGCCCCGCCGGCCACGCCTACAACAAGCCGATCGACGTCGACGAGCATTTCGTGGCCGAGATGCGCGACCGCGCGCTGGTGTTGAAGGAAGATCCGCTGCGCTACCAGGCGCTGCCCCACATGATGGCCGCGCAGTGGGACACACTCGAGCTTCTCATGGAAGCCCAGGCCGAAGGCTACCCGGAGCACTTCTCGCTGGAAAAGAACGGCGACCAGTGGCGCTGGATCAACCGCCCGATGGGCATCGACCAGACCTTCACCTTCGGCGACGCCTCGACGCTGCCGATGGAGCCGCTCGAATTCATCACCCGCCAGGCGCAGGGCGATTTCGTGATCGTCGACCAGCGCGACGGCCAGCTGTGGTGCGATGCCGGCATGGTGACGACCCAGGCCGACTGGTCGCTCGACTTCGACATCGGCATGAACTTCCATGAGTGGCACGGCCCCGTGCCGCTGGCCCATGAGATCGGCGTCTTCGACCGCGCACTCAAGTTCCTGCTCAATCTCCAGCAGGGCAAGCCGGTGCGCCGCCTGAACTGGACCATGACCATCAACCCGCGCCTTGATACGAGCCCCGAGAACTATCACAAGTGGGGCCCGGACCGCGCCACCGTCACGCCGGAGAACGTCGGCAACAAGGTGCATCTGCGCTGCGAGTTGCAGACGCTGTGGCGCCTGCCGCGCTCCAACGCCATTCTCTTCGTCGTCCGCTGCTACCTGATCAAGATGGAAGAGCTGGTGACCATGCCCAAGTGGGCGCGCCGCTTTCACCGTGTGCTCCGCGATCTGCCGCCGGAGCTGGTGGACTACAAGGGTCTGACCCGCTACCGCCCGACCACCGTCGAGTGGCTGGCGAAATTTGACGACGGCCAGCCAACCACCCCCGGCATCTATCCGGAATGATGGTCGGCGAGAAAGACAAGCACCAGGGAGCTAACATGACGAGAGTTGCAGTAATCGGCGCAGGCCCTTCGGGCCTCGCAGCCCTTCGCGCCTTCCAGTCCGCGAAGAAGAAGGGGGCCAAGATCCCCGAGGTGGTCTGCTTCGAGAAGCAGGACGACTGGGGTGGCTTGTGGAAATACACCTGGCGCACCGGCCTTGATGAACATGGCGAGCCGGTGCATTGCTCGATGTACCGCTACCTGTGGTCCAACGGACCCAAGGAATGCCTCGAGTTCGCCGACTACACCTTCGAGGAACATTTCGGCAAGCCGATCCCGTCCTATCCGCCGCGCGCCGTGCTGTGGGACTATATCGTCGGCCGCGTCAAGAAGGCCGGTGTGCGCAAGTGGATCCGCTTCAACACGCCCGTCCGCATGGTCGACTACGACAAGAAGAAAAAGAAGTTCTTCGTCACCTCGCACGACCGCGTGAAGGACGTGATGAAGACGGAAGAGTTCGACTACGTGATCTGCGCTTCGGGCCACTTCTCGACGCCGATCACGCCGTTCTTCCCGGGACTCGACACGTTCAACGGCCGCGTGCTGCACGCCCACGACTTCCGCGATGCCCTCGAGTTCAAGGGCAAGGACATCCTCATCGTCGGCCGCAGCTATTCGGCCGAGGATATCGGCTCGCAGTGCTGGAAGTATGGTGCGAAGTCGGTGACCACCACCTATCGCTCCAAGCCCATGGGCTTCAAGTGGCCGAAGAACTTCGAGGAGCGTCCGCTGCTGCAGAAGATCGAGGGCAAGACGGCCTACTTCAAGGATGGCACCACCAAGGATGTGGATGCCATCATCCTGTGCACCGGCTACCAGCACTACTTCCCCTATTTGCCGGAAGACCTGCGCCTCAAGACGGCCAATCGCCTGTGGCCGGAGAACCTCTACAAGGGCGTGGTCTGGCAGGACAACCCGCGCTTCTTCTACATCGGCATGCAGGACCAGTTCTACACCTTCAACATGTTCGACGCACAAGCCTGGTACGTGCGCGACATCATCCTCGGCCGCATCAAGCTGCCCAAGGCAGATGCCATGAAGAAGGACTGGAAGAAGTGGCTGAAGCGCGAGACGAAGCTCGCCGATGCCGAGCAGATGATCTGGTTCCAGGGCGACTACGTCAAGGAACTGATCGACGCGACGGATTACCCGAACTTCGACATCGAGGGCGTGAACAAGACCTTCATGGTCTGGGAGCACCACAAGATGGACGACATCATGGGCTTCCGCAACAACGCCTACAAGTCGCTGATGACCGGCACCATGAGCCCCAAGCACCACACCCCGTGGAAGGATGCGCTCGACGACTCGCTTGAGGCCTATCTGGCCACGAAGTAAGTCCGTTTTCATCGCACTCATCATCGCCGGGCCGAGAGGTCCGGCGATTTTGTTTTCATCACGCCCACCACAAACGCGGCGTCACCCCGGCGAAGGCCGGGGGTCCCGCTTCGTGCATCGAACGCGCGGAAAGCTGGATCCCGGCCTTCGCCGGGATGACGACTATGAACTATATCTCCCACCACCTCATCATCGCCGGGCTCGTCCCGGCGATCCTTTTCGTGACCACCAAAGAAGATGCCCGGGACGAGCCCGGGCATGATGAATGTCTGAGAGAGCAGGGATCCCTAAGAGCGCGGCCGCGTCTTCTCCGGATCATAGGCCGCGAACTTGACGATCTTCGCCGGCAGCCGCTTCTGGTGCCCGTCGAGCTTGCCGATCTCGACCTCCGTGCCGAGCTCCGCATTGAGCGCATCCACCCGGGCGAGCGCGATGTTCTTGCCGAGGATGGGCGAGCGCATGGAACTCGTCACCACGCCGACCTGCGCGCGGCCGATGTGCACGCAGTCGCCATGGCCCACGGCCTCGTTCGAGTCGATCTCGAGCCCGACGAGCTTCCGGCGCGGATGTTCCTTGCGCTTGATCAGCGCTTCCTTGCCGATGAAGTCGTCGGCCTTGGTCTTGAGCGGCACGGCAAAGCCGATACCCGCCTCGAAGGGGTCGGTCTCCGAGTCGAACTCGTAATGCGCGAAGATCAACCCCGCCTCGATGCGCACCATGTCGAGGGCCTCGAGGCCCATGGGCTTCAGCCCGTATTTCTGGCCAGCATTCCACACGGCGTCGAACACCGCGTTGGCATCCTTCGGGTGGCAGAAGATCTCATAGCCCAGCTCGCCGGTGTAGCCGGTGCGCGACACCACCACGGGCGCGCCCTCGAAGTGGCCGATGCGCGCGGGCGTGAAGCGGAACCACTCAAGCTCGCCGATCGACGGCTGGGCGGGCGGCGTCCAGATGATTTCCTTCAGCAACTCGCGGCTGTTCGGGCCCTGCACCGCGATGTTGTGCAGCTGGTCTGTGGAGGAGCGCACCCAGGCCTTGTAGCCCAT
>JBEARP010000237.1:0-35074 GCA_041163105.1 Pseudomonadota bacterium | reverse complement strand
TAGCCGATGGGGTCGCGGCGGTGGCCGAACTCGGTGTCGAAATCGACGAAGTTGGTCATCAGGAAGCCGCCATCGCTCAAGGCCTCCATGTTGGCGAGCGTGGTTTCGAGGAAGGCCGGGTTGCCGGACACCTTGATCTCACGGCCGGTGCCGACATGGGCATAGATGTCGCCGATCTTGCCGACCGAGACCACCTCACGCCCAGCATCGCTCAGAACCTTGAGCAGCGTCGGCGCGGGCGGCGTCACCGCGAAGTCCTTGCGGTGGCCGGTGCGGCGGAATTCGCCGCGCCGCTCGCCGAGGAAAGGCCGCGCGATGATGCGGCCAATGTTCATCGGGTAGGTCAGCTCGCGCGCGATGCGGCAGACATCATAGAGACGCTCCAGCCCGAAGTGCTCCTCATGCGCCGCAATCTGCAGCACGCTGTCGGCACTGGTATAGGCGATGGGCTTGCCCGAGCGGATGTGCTCCGCGCCGAAATCCTCGATCACCTGCGTGCCGGAGGCATGGCACAGCGCAAGCAACCCTGGCAGCTTCGCACCTGTGACGATACCTTCGATCAGTTCTTGCGGAAAAGCAGGAATGGTGTGCGGGAAATAGCCCCAATCGAAAGCCAGCGGCACGCCGGCGATTTCCCAGTGGCCGGTGATCGTGTCCTTGCCGCGCGAGACCTCACGGGCGATGCCGTACTGGCCGATGAGCTTCTCGTCCGCAAGTGGGTTGCATCCCGTCGACAGCGCGGCGGCGCGGCCCAACCCGAGCGAGGCCATGTGCGGCACGTTGAGCTTCATGTGATCGCAGATGTGGCCGAGCGTGTTGGCCCCTTCGTCACCAAAGCTCGCGGCATCGGGCGCGCCGCCGATGCCGAAAGAATCGAGGATGAGGAGAAAGGCACGTGCCATCGGTCACTCCGCTTCAGCCGGTGATGCGCGCCAGGACGGTCTCCGTTTCCCCGGGGCGCTCACCGATTACATAAGCGTCCTTTACTATTTTCGCTGCCCTGTGGAAACTGTCTTCGTCCGCGGCGTGAATGAGGCAAAGCGGTTGCGCTCGAGCGACCTGCACGCCCTTTCCGAGCAGACCGGAGAGGCCGACCCGATGGTCGATCACGTCAGCGGCCACGCGCCGCCCGCCACCCAACTCGATGACGGCGATGCCCAGTTCGCGGGTGCGGATGGAGGACACGAAACCCTCCGCATCCGCATGAACCGGACGGATGATGGGCGCTGCCGCGAGACGGGACTGATAGTTCGACAGGAAGCCGCTGGGTCCGCCCAGCGCCTGCACCATGCGCTCGAAATGCTCGGCGGCCTTGCCACTGGACAGCGTGGCAGCCAGACGGGCGCGCGCAGCGATCGTTTCGCTGTCGATGCCCGTGCTCAGCAGCAGCTCGGCGCCCAGCGCCAGGGTGATGTCCATGACTCGGGCATCGCTGCGGCGGCCCAGCAGGAATTCGCAGGCATGTGCAACCTCCAGCGCATTGCCCGCGCAAGGGGCGAGCGGCTCGCCCATGTCGGTGATGAGGGCCGTGGTGGGAAGGCCCGCGCCATTGGCGACGTCGACCAGGCTCTCGGCCAGCGCCTCGGCATCGGCCATGCGCGTCATGAAGGCGCCGGAGCCCATCTTCACGTCGAGCACGAGATGGCCCAGCCCCGCTGCGAGCTTCTTCGAGAGGATCGACGCGGTGATGAGCGGCACGGATTCGACCGTTGCCGTCACGTCGCGGATGCCATAGAGGCGCTTGTCGGCAGGTGCCAGATCCGCCGTCTGGCCGATGATGGCGCAGCCCGCTTCGCGCGTCGCCGCCCGGAACAGCTCGAGGCCGGGCTGCGTGGCATAGCCTGGAATGGAATCGAGCTTGTCCAGCGTGCCGCCGGTGTGGCCGAGGCCCCTGCCCGATATCATCGGCACGTAACAGCCGCAGGCCGCAAGCATGGGGGCAAGCATGAGCGAGAGATTGTCGCCGATGCCGCCGGAGGAGTGCTTGTCCACCACGGGTCCGGGCAGGTCCCACTGCAGCACGGTGCCGGAGTCGCGCATGGCAAGCGTGAGGCCCACCGCCTCCTCGCGGCTCATGCCGCGGAAGAACACCGCCATGGCGAAGGCCGCGACCTGGCCTTCTGACACGGCTCCCGAGGTGAGGCCTGCAATGAACTCCTTCACGTCCTCGCGCTTGAGCGGCGCGCCGTCACGCTTCCGGCGGATCAGTTCCTGAGGGAGCATCCTATGCATCCTTCAGGAAGCGGGTGACCAGTGCCTTCATGTTTTCCGCCGCCTTGGCGCCTTCGCGCTTGGTTTCCTCGTGCGAGGGCGATGCGCCCTCGATGCCTGCCGCGAGGTTGGTGATGACGGACAGGCCCGCCACCTTCAGCCCGAAGCGCCGCGCGAGGATGGTCTCGGGCACGGTGGACATGCCCACCGCTGTGCCCCCGATGATCTGGAACATGCGGATCTCGGCGGGCGTCTCGAAGGAGGGGCCGGAGTACCAGCAATAGACACCCTCGTGCAGCGCGATGCCCTCCGCCTTCGCAGCGGCTTGGAAGCGCTGCCTGAGAGCGGGGTCATAGGCATCGGTCATCGGCACGAAGTTCTCGTCGCCATGCTGGCCGACAAGTGGGTTCATGCCGGAATAGTTGATGTGGTCGGCGATCAGCATGATCGAGCCGGGGCGCATCTCGGGCTTCAGGCTTCCGGCAGCGTTGGTGAGGATCAGCGTTTCGATGCCTGCGCCCTTCAGCATCTCGATGGCGGGGCGCATGACGGCGGCGTTGCCGGACTCATAAGGGTGGGCGCGGCCTGCCAGCACGGCAACTGGCTTTCCGCCAAGATGGCCGACGAACAGCTTTCCGGCGTGGCCGGAAATCTTCGGAACCGGAAAGCCGGGAAGCTCGGCGTAAGGGATGATCAGCGCATCCTCCACCGCTTCCGCCAGTGCGCCGAGGCTGGAGCCAAGGATGATGGCGATCTTCGGCGCGCGCCCTTCCAGCTTCGCGGCGAGCGCATTCATGCGAGGTTCTCCGGCCCGAAGGAGAAAGGCAGCAGTTCCGCCAGCGTGAAGGTCTGAATCAGTTCGCCGGCCTCGGTGCAGCAGTGGATCTTCACATCGGGGCTGGCGAATTCGCGGATCTTCTGGCGGCAGCCGCCGCAGGGGGTGCACAGCGTGGAACCATTGCCCATCACCGCGATCTCGGTGATCCTGCGGCCGCCCGCCATGACGAGGGCCGAAATGGCGGAAGGTTCCGCGCACCAGCCCTGCGGATAGGAGGCGTTCTCGATGTTGCAGCCGCCGTGCACGCGGCCATATTCATCGCGCATCGCCGCGCCGACGAGGAACTTGGAATAGGGCGCATGGGCGCGCAGGCGGGCGGCTTTCGCCTCTTCGATCAAGTCACGCATGTCAGCGGTCCTTCACATAAGGGATGCCGGAGGCCTTGGGCGGCACCGACTTGCCGATGAAGCCCGCCAGCAGCACCACGGTGAGCACATAGGGCAACATGTTGATGAACTGCACCGGGATCTGGAAGCCGCCGATCGAGACGCCTTGCGCGAAATTGCCCACCGCCTGCAGGAAGCCGAAGAGCAGGCAGGCACCAAGGGCCGGCCAGGCGCGCCAATTGGCGAAGATGAGCGCTGCAAGCGCCATGAAGCCCGAACCCGCCGTCATGTCGCGCACGAAGCTCGAGGACAGGGACGTCGAGATGAAGGCCCCTGCGATGCCGCACAAAACGCCGGCGATGATCACCGCACGATAGCGAAGGCCAGCGACGGAGATGCCGGCGGTATCGACCGCCGCCGGGTTTTCGCCCACGGCGCGCAGCCTCAGGCCGAAGCGGGTGCGCGACAGCGCCCAGGCGGTGAGGGGCACCAGCGCGAAGGCGGCATAGGCAAGGATCGAGTGCTCAAGAAAGACCTTCACAATCGGCCCGATGACAGGCAGGTCCTCAAGCACCGGAAACTGGAAGGGCAGGAAGCGGCCCTCGGGCGGCA
Organism: Pseudomonadota bacterium; assembly: GCA_041163105.1. Lineage (GTDB taxonomy): Bacteria > Pseudomonadota > Alphaproteobacteria > Rhizobiales > Aestuariivirgaceae > Aestuariivirga. The sequence continues at coordinate 31,087 of JBEARP010000237.1, read as the reverse complement.
GCGCCGGTGTGCGGCCGCCTTCGCGGAACCATTCATTGCCGAGCACCACGGCAAGGCCTGCAGCCAGCATGTTGATGGCCACACCCGAGACCACCTGGTTGCCGCGCTGGTTGATCGAGGCATAGCCATGGACCAGCGCGAAGCCCACCGACACGAGGATGGCGCAGGCGAGCCCAATCCACGCCGAGCCAAAGACGGCGGCGGCGGAGGCCGCCATGAAGGCGGCGATCAGCATCTTGCCCTCGAGGCCGATGTCGACGATGCCGGCCCGCTCCGACCAGAGCCCTGCGATGCAGGCGAGGATCAGCGGCACGCTCATGCGGATCGTCGAGGCGAGGAGTTCGACGTAAAGGTCCATCTACTGTCCCTCCGCCTTGAAGAACAGTGCAGCCACCCAGGGGCGGAAGGCATACTCGAGCGCGCCCATGAACAGGATGACAAGGCCCTGGATGACCACCACCATGTCGCGGTTGATCTCAGGCTTGGCGAAGGAGAGCTCCGAGCCGCCCTGGTAGAGCAGGCCGAAAAGCATGGCAGCGAGCAGGATGCCAACAGGATGCGAACGGCCCATGAGCGCCACGGCAATTCCGACGAAGCCCGCGCCGCCCACATAGCCCAGCACCAGGCGGTGCTGCACGCCGAGGATCTCGTTCACCGGCACAAGACCCGCGAGCGCGCCCGAGATGACCATGGCGATGATGATGATGCGATCTGGCCGGATGCCGGCATAGACGGCGGCAGCGGGGTTGGCGCCGAGCGCGCGGATCTCGTAGCCGAGCTTGGTGCGCCACAGCAGGTACCACACCGCCCAGGCCGCGATGAGCGCCAGGAACACCGAGAAGTTCAGTGGCGATGAGGCAATCCTGACGCCGAAGAACTCACGCGCCACCTCGCGCGCGCTCATGATGTAGGCGCCGGTGATCTCGCGGCTCTCAACCGCCATCTTGCCCACCGGGCGGAACCAGTAGTTGATCAGGTAGCCGACGAGGCTCGCGGCGATGAAGTTGAACATGATCGTGGTGATCACGATGTGGCTGCCGCGCTTGGCCTGCAGCACGCCCGGGATCCAGGCCCAGAAGGCGCCCATCGCCATGGAGGCGAGGATGGCGAGCGGGATGAGAATGGGCCAGGGCAGGAATTCGAGGCCAAGGCCCACGGCGGCCGCACCCACGCCCGCCATGTAGGCCTGGCCCTCGCCGCCGATGTTGAACAGCCCGGCGTGGAAGGCCACCGCCACCGCGAGGCCGGTGAAGACGAAGGTGGTGGCATAGTAGAGAAGGTAGCCCCAGCCCTTGAGCGAGCCGACGGCGCCCTTGAGCATGATCCACATCGCCTCCACCGGATTTTCGCCGATGATGACGACGACGAGGCCCGCGACAGCGAGCGCCACAGCCAGGTTGATGAGCGGGATCAGGCCGACGTCGACCCAGTGCGGAAGCTCTCCCCTTGACTGCATCATCACGCGGCGTCCTGCCCGACCCCGGCCATGAGCAGGCCCAGTTCACGTTCGCTGGCGCCCGGCCCGCGCTCACCCATCACGCGGCCCGCGAACATCACGAGGATGCGATCCGACATGGAGCGAATTTCATCAAGCTCGACCGAGACGAGCAGAACGGCCTTGCCCTCGTCCCGCAGCTGGATGATGCGCTTGTGAATATACTCGATGGCCCCGATGTCCACCCCGCGCGTCGGCTGGCCGACGATGAGAAGGTCCGGGTTGGACCTGATCTCACGGGCGATGATCAGCTTCTGCTGGTTGCCGCCGGAAAACTTGGAGGACTTGAGCAGGGGGTCCGGCGGACGGACGTCGAATTCCTCCATCTCGGCTTTTGCCCGCGCGATGACCTTGTCGCGATCGAGACGATAGCCCTTGCCCAGCGAGTCGAGGTGATGCCAGCCGAGGATGGCGCTTTCGGCGGCATCGAAGGAGCCGATGAGGCCGCGATGCTGGCGGTCCTCCGGCACGTGCGCAAGACCTTCGGCGCGCACGTGGCGCGGGTCGCCGAGGATGCCAATGTCCTTGCCCTCGAAGATCACCTGGCCGGAGGTCGGCCTGGCGATGCCGGCGATCACGTCAAGGAGTTCCGACTGGCCATTGCCCGAAATACCGGCGATGCCGACGATCTCGCCCTTCCTGACCGAGAAGGAGACATTGTCAACGCGCGCGATGCCCTTCCTGTCCTTCCAGGTGAGGTTCTTCACCTCGAGCACGGTTTCGCCCGGCGTGGAAGGGCCCTTCTCGACACGCATCAGGACGTGGCGGCCGACCATCAGTTCGGCGAGTTCCATCACATCCGTTTCCATGGTCTCGCGGGTGGCCACGACTTCGCCGCGGCGCATGACCGAGACGTGATCGGTGATGGCGATGATCTCGCGGAGCTTGTGGGTGATGAGGATGACGGTCTTGCCCTGGTCGCGCAGTGTGCCGAGGATGCGGAAGAGGTGGTCGGCCTCGTCCGGCGTCAGCACGCCCGTGGGCTCGTCGAGGATCAGCGTCTCGGCGCCGCGAAACAGCGCCTTCAGGATTTCCACGCGCTGCTGCAGGCCGACGGGAAGCTCACCGACGATGGCGTCCGGGTCGACCTCCAGTTCATAGTCATTGGCCAGTCGCACGAGTTCGGCGCGGGCCTTGGCGAGGGCCGGGCCGATCAGTGCGCCGCCCTCCGACCCGAGGACCACGTTTTCGAGCACGGTGAAGGTATCGACCAACATGAAGTGCTGGTGGACCATACCGATGCCGAGCGCGATGGCGTCGGACGAGGAGCGGATCCTGACCGGCTTGCCCTTGATGCGGATCTCGCCCGAGTCGGCATGGTAGAAGCCGAAGAGGATCGACATGAGGGTCGACTTCCCCGCGCCATTCTCGCCGATGATGCCGTGGATGGAGCCGGGCGCGATGGCCAGCGTCACGTCCTTGTTGGCGTGGACGGAGCCGAAGCGCTTGTCGATGCCGATCAGTTCGATGGCGGGAGTCATGCTGTTCCCGTGTCAGGCGGGCAGAGAAAAAGCCGCCTCCCCTCTCGGGGGAAGCGGCTCTGGGAGACTTACTGCACGGGGCAGGTGTTGTCTGCAGTGTAGTCGTGGACCTTGATCGTGCCGGCGATGATGTCGGCCTTGGCCTTCTCCACCGCGGCCAGCATGTCGGCGCTCACCAGGGGCTTGTTGTTGTCGTCCATGGCATAGCCCACGCCGTCCTCGGCGAGGCCGAGGACCTGGATACCCGGCTTGAAGCCGGCGTTGCCGCCCTTCATCACGCTGAAGACCGCCACGTCCACGCGCTTCAGCATGGAGGTGAGGACCTTGCCGGGGTGGAGGTAGTTCTGGTTGGCGTCCACGCCGATCGAGAGGGCACCGCCATCGGCGGCGGCCTGCAGCACACCGAGGCCCGTGGCACCGGCGGCGGCATAGACGACGTCTGCACCCTGGGCCATCTGGCCCTTGGTGATCTCGCCACCCTTGACGGGGTCGTTCCAGGCGGCACCGGTATCGCCCGTCATGTTCTGGATCACGGTGGCGTCCGCCTTGGCGGCCTTCACCCCTTGTGCATAGCCGCAGCCGAACTTGCGGATCAGCGGAATGTCCATGCCGCCCACGAAGCCGACCTTGCCGGACTTCGAGGCCATGCCCGCCATGAGGCCGACGAGGTAGGACCCTTCATGTTCCTTGAACACGATGGACTGGACGTTGGGCAGGTCCACCACCATGTCGACGATGGCGAACTTGAGGTCCGGATATTCCTTGGCGACCTTCTCGACCGCGGCGGCCTGGGCGAAGCCCGCGGCGATGATGGGCGAATAGCCCTGGTCGGCGAAGTTGCGGATGGCCTGCTCGCGCTGGGCCTCGTTGGCGATCTCGAACTCGCCATAGGCGACGCCCGTCTCGGCCTTGAACTTCTCTGCGCCGTTGAACATGCTTTCGTTGAACGACTTGTCGAACTTGCCGCCGATGTCGAAGACGATGGCCGGCTTGTCCTCGGCCAGTGCGGCCGTGCCGGAGATGGCGAGGGCCGCGGCGGCGGCCAGAAGTGTGCGTCTGAGCATGTTCGTCTCCCTGTTGTTGTCTTTTGGCGATCTAATCACACCCCTGCAGGGGTGGCGATTCCAATCTTGTTCGGGCGATCAGATCACCGCCCCTGCCCCTTGGTCAAGCGGCCATCTTGAAAGCGGGGAACCGGTTTCACATATGATGGGTGTTGCCGAGGATGCCGGTTCCGGGTCCCGGCGCCTGCTGCTTCACGAGGGCAAACCGAATGACACGCCTGTCTGTATTCTCATCGCCCCTCCTGCTCGGCTTCGACGAGCTGGAGCGGATGCTCGACCGGGCCTCCAAGACCGCGGGCGATGGCTATCCACCCTATAACATCGAACGACTTCCCAAGACCGAAGGCGAGGCCGAGCGGCTGCGCATCACGCTGGCCGTGGCAGGCTTCTCGCGCGACGAGATCGACGTGACGGTCGAGGAGAACCAGCTGGTGATCCGCGGCCGCCAGAAGGAAGAGGACGGCAAGGCCTACCTGCACCGCGGCATCGCGGCGCGCCAGTTCCAGCGGGCCTTCGTGCTGGCGGACGGCATGGAGGTGACCGGCGCCCGGCTGGACAACGGCCTCCTGGAACTGCACCTCGAACGGCCCGAACCCCGGCGGGTGGTCCGCCGCATTCAGATTGGAGGGTAATCACATGGAATTGAAGACAACCGTCGATCTCACGCCGCAGGACCTGGCGCTGCTGGGTGAAGGCGACCTGGGCTACATCCGCGAGATCGAGATCAACGAGGCCAAGCGGCTGTTGGGCGGACAGGCACGCGTTGCCACCGACTCGAAGCTGTTCTGCCTTTACAATGCCGATGGCACCCCGGTGTCGATCTCGGGCTCAAGGGAAGCGGCGCTGGGCAGCGCCTCCGAGCATGAGCTGATGGCGATGAGCGTGCACTGAACACCACCGTCACCCCGGAAACTCTGGGGTGACGGTATTCTTATTTGTTGACTTTAATCCTAGAATATGCTAGATGTCCGGCAGTAACTGCTGCTGTTTGACATCGTGAAAGATTTCCCGGGACGGCCTGCCAAAGCCCATCCCGGATGCTCCCCTCCCCCGGCCTCAGGGCCGGCGTGCAGGCGGGGAGGCCCCCTTCCGGCGAGGAGGGAGCAGTGGGTCCGGCGACAGAGATCAGTTCTTCCAGAACATCCCCAGTCTTCACCTTGCCCCGGCTTGACCGGGGCATCCTTTCGCGGCTGCCAAAAAGGATCGCCCGGTCAAGCCGGGCGAAGGTGAACCAATTTACGAAGGCGCTTAAGCCGCCGAGGCGGACTTCGGGCTGGCGGTGGGTTCGGTGAGGATGGCGTAGAGGCCCTGCGCATCATCCGTGCCGCGCAGCTTGGCGACCATGGCGGGGTCGCGCAGCAGGCGGGAGATCTTGGCCAGCGCCTTGAGGTGGTCGGCGCCGGCATCCTCGGGCGCCAGCAGGACGAAAACGAGGTCGACGGGCTGGCCGTCCACCGAGTCGAAATCAACCGGCTGGGCGAGCCGGGCGAACAGCCCGTAGACGCGGGAGATGGACGGCAACTTGCCATGCGGGATGGCGATGCCCTGGCCGATTCCGGTGGAGCCCAGCTTCTCGCGCTTCAGCAGCGTCTCGAAGATCACCCGGTGGTCGATCGCCACCTGGGTGGCGAGCGCATGGGACAGTTCCTGAAGCAGTTGCTTCTTGTTCGGCGCCTTGAGGCTGGCCAGAACGGACTGCTTGTCTATCAGGGAATCGAGGGTCATGCGGGTCAGGTCCCCGTGGATGTCGTACGTCAGGCCGCCGGCTTGGGATCGACCCAGCCGATGTTGCCGTCAGGACGCCTGTAGACCAGGTTGAGGCCGCCGTGGCCGCCATTGCGGAACAGCAGGAAGGGCTGGGTGGAGATGTCGAGTTGCATGACCGCCTCTCCCACCGAGAGCTCGGGCAGCTTGAGGCCGGTTTCGGCAATGACGACCGGGTTGTCGCCCTGGTCGCCCTGGCCATCCTGCTCGTCGGACTGCGGCTCGATGACGTAGCTCTGGGCCTCGAAGTGGCGGACCGGCTCGCGGCGGTCGCGGTGGTGATCCTTGAGGCGCTGCTTGTAGCGGCGAAGCTGCTTCTCGAGATGAGCGGCGGCCTCGTCGAAGCTGGGGTGGGCTTCCGCCCCCTTGCCTTCGGCCTGCAGCACCAGGCCGGTGGCCAGATGCAGCGCGCAATCGGTGAGGAAGAAGCCGCGCTGCTTCTCGACCGTCACGTTGGCATGCACGGTGGCATCGAAATACTTCTGCTGGAGAAGGCTCAGGCGGGTCTGGATGTGCTCACGCAATGCGCCGCCGACATCGAGGTTCTTACCGGTGACTTTGATCTGCATGGTCGTCGCAAATATCCCTGCTTCGCCCTGTCTCTACACATGGGCGCGTTTGCCTGACACGTCAACTGGCCTGTCCCGCTGGCCCCCAGAAACGCGGTTGCGCTGCTTCGCGCGTCTTCCCTGGGCAAGACCCCTCGGTGCAGGGCCAACCTTGCGAAGCGGGCGGAACCTAGTCGAGGGCGGAGGCCCCGTCAAACCCTATCGGGCGGCCTGGACACGGGCCTCGCGGCGGCGCTGGACGGAAGACGGAATACCAAGACTTTCCCGATACTTGGCTACGGTGCGGCGGGCGATCTCGATGCCCGATTCCTTGAGCTTGTCGACGATCGTGTCATCCGACAGGACGGCCTCGCCCTCGGCTGCGATCAACTCCCGGATGCGGTGGCGGACGGCCTCGGCGGAATGGGCGTCACCATCCATATCCGAGGAGGCGATGGCGGTGGTGAAGAAGTACTTCAGCTCGAAGATGCCACGTGGCGTGGCCATGTACTTGTTCGAGGTGACGCGGCTCACCGTCGACTCGTGCATCTCGATCGCGTCGGCCACGGTCCGCAGGTTGAGGGGGCGCAGGTGCTGGACGCCGAGCAGCAGGAAGGCGTCCTGCTGGCGGACGATCTCGCGTGCCACCTTGAGGATGGTCTTGGCGCGCTGGTCGAGGCTTTTCACCAGCCAGGTGGCATTGGCCTGGCATTCGGACAGATAGACCTTGTCCTCGCTCCTCTGGGCGGTGGCGGAAACACGGGCGAGATACTGGTTGTTGATGAGCACGCGCGGCAGCGTCTCGGTGTTGAGCTCGACGATCCAGGCGCCCTCCGGCGAAGGACGCACGATGACGTCCGGGATCACTGGCTGCACGGGCTCGGCCCCGAAGGCGTGGCCGGGCTTGGGATCAAGCGCGCGGAGTTCCGCCAGCATGTCCTTCAGGTCCTCGATGTCGACCCGGCAGAGGCTCTTCAGCGCCACGTAGTCGCGCCTTGCCACCAGGTCGAGGTGAGCCACGAGGGTGGCCATGGCCGGATCGAAGCGGTCACGCTCCTTGAGCTGCAGCGCCAGGCATTCCTTGAGGTCGCGGGCGAAGACGCCCGGCGGATCGCAGGTTTGCAGCTTGGCGAGAACCTCCTCGACATGGGCGGTTGTGGTTCCCAGCGTCTCGGCCATCGAGGCGGTGTCGGCGGTGAGGTAGCCCGCCTCGTTGAGCATGCCGACGAGGTGCTGGCCGATCAGCTGGTCGGCGGCCGCGGTGAGGGCGAGATGCATCTGGTCAGTCAGGTGTTCGGCGAGCGTCGGCTTGCGGGTGAGAGTGGCATCGAAGTCGAGGCCCTCGGCATCGAGCGACAGGGCGCCCTGCGGCCGCAACGAGGCCCAGCCCGATTCGGGTGGCGGCGCCATCGCCTCGCGGCTCGCGGCATCGGCGCGCGACTCGTGGGTGTAGACATTCTCGAGTTCGGTATCCAGCGTGCGCAGGCGCTCTTCGGCGCCGGCGTTGGCGGCGAGTGCGGAGACCATGTCGGTCTGCTCCGCGGCCTCGGGGGTCTGCTTCTGGACTTCACCGCGCTCATCGCGCTCGAGCAGCGGGTTGCGCTCGAGTTCCTGGTCGACGAAGGCCTGGAGTTCCATGTTGGACATCTGCAGCAGCTTGATCGCCTGCTGCAGCTGCGGCGTCATGACCAGGGACTGGCCCTGGCGAAGATCGAGCCGCTGGTTCAGCGCCATGGCGCGGCCCCCCCCTTACAGGGTGAAATCGGCGCCAAGGTAATAGCGCCGGACGTCCGGATGGGAGACGATTTCCTGCGGGGTACCCTCGGTCAGGACCTGGCCCTCATGGATGATGAGGGCCTTGTCGATGAGTTCGAGCGTTTCGCGGACGTTGTGATCCGTAACAAGCACCCCGATTCCCCGAGAGGTGAGCTGTCGCACCAGGCGGCGAATATCACCGATCGCAATCGGGTCAATTCCGGCAAAGGGCTCGTCGAGGAGCATGAACTCGGGGTCGGCGGCAAGCGCTCGGGCGATTTCCACGCGGCGACGCTCTCCGCCAGAGAGCGCAACAGCCGGCGAATTCCGGATGTGGGTGATGGAGAACTCATCGAGCAACTCGCTCAGCTTCGCTTCGCGCTTCTGCTTCGAGCCCTCGGTCAGCTCCAGCACGGCGCGAATGTTTTCCTCGACCGTGAGGCCGCGGAAGATCGAGCTTTCCTGCGCCAGATACCCGATGCCCAGCCTGGCCCTGCGATACATGGGCAGGTGGGTGATATCCGCGCCGTCAAGGCTGATCCGGCCGCTGTCGGCGGCAATGAGCCCGGTGATCATGTAGAACACCGTGGTCTTGCCGGCGCCATTGGGTCCCAGAAGTCCCACAGCTTCACCGCGCTTGACGGAGAGCGAGACATCGCGCACCACGGGCCGGCGCTTGTAGGACTTGCGCAGTCCTTCAACCACGAGGCCCGGACGCTCGAGGCCGGTGGCGGCGCCTGCACCCGTCTGCGGAATCTGTGCCCGCCGGGGCGCCATTGCCTGAACCTGCCTGTCTGCCACTACGTCTTCGTCACGCGCCAAATGACTGTCCACCCAATAGGTTAATATTCGATAAGGCGCTCACTTCGGAAGGAAGCTGCCCTTGACGCGGCCGCCCTTCATCTGGGTGCGGTCGGTCTTGAGGTCGGAGACGAGTTCGTTGCCCAGCAGCACGGTGGTACCCTGCACTAGCTTGACATTGCCGCCCACCACCAGTTTCTCGGTCTGCGGGTCATACTTGGCCCAGTCGCCGGTGATGACCTCCTTGGGCGTGGTGATGGTCACGTTGCCCTGGGCGTCGATGTCGGTGGCATCGGTCTTGGTGGTGCCGTCCGGTTGCTTCACGTCGGCATAGGTGACGGTCAGCGTGTCGGACTTGATGTTGGTGTCGCCACGGGTGGCATCCACCGCGCCGCGGAAGATGGCCTTCTTCTCCTTGTCGAGAATCTCCATCTCGTTCGACACGATGTCCACCGGAGTGGCGGGAGTGGCGGGCTTGGCGGGCTTTGCCGACTTGCTGTCGGTCTTGCCGTCGGTCTTGGCAGCCGGGGCTTCCGCCTCCTGCGCAAGGGTTGGCCCGGTGGCCAACAGGAACAGTGCCGCAGCGCAGGCGGCGAGCCTCAAAGTCATGGATTGGTGTCTCCCTTGCCCTCGCGCGCGGTGAACCGCGCCTTGACGCCATTCAAGAACAGAATCCGGTTACCGTCATCGGTTATTTGCATGCCGTTGGCATCGACGGTTCCGGAGGCGAAACTTGCCGTGACGGCGGTATCCGCAGTGAGGGTCTTGTCCTTCACAACGATGTGGGCCTTGTCCATGCGCGCCGTGAAGCGGCCCTGCTGCTGCAGGACCACGTTGCCATCGAGATCCAGCGTCTTGGCTTCGGTGTCGTAGAGGCCGGTGGTGCCGGTGATCGAATACTTGGTGCCGCCGGCGCGCTGGAAATTGCCGACCGGATCCTCGAGGTGGACGAGGTTGGGCGTCTTGCCGTCCTGCCAGCCGCGCGTGGCGGTGACCTGGTAGGGTTGCTTCTCGGCATCGATGCCACTGACGGTGGAGGACCCGGCGGTGATGCGGTCAGGCTCAACCGCCGGCGCCGGGGGCGCCGCCTGCTGCGGCATGAGCGCGCGGAACAGCCCGGCCTGGTGGAGGAAGGTGACGACGAAGCCAATGCCGATCGCTGCCGCCAGCCAGCTCAGCAGGCGAGACAGCGTGGCGGCCCTGACGGCCTTGCGCGCCTGGCTAGTGGGCGAAGACATCTTCCTCGGTCCAGCCCGAGAGATCGAGCGCGGCGCGCGTGGGGATGAAGTCGAAGCAGGCCCTTGCCACCGCCTCGCGGCCCTCGCGCGAGAGCATCTGGTCGAGACGGGCCTTCAGTTCGTGGAGGTAGACCACGTCCTGCGCGGCATATTGCTTCTGGGAATCGGAGAGCATGTGGGCGCCCCAGTCCGAACTTTGCTGCTGCTTGTTGAGCTCGATGCCGAGCAGCTCCTTCACCAGGTCCTTGAGGCCGTGGCGGTCGGTGTAGGTGCGGGTGAGCTTGGAGGCGATCTTGGTGCAGTAGAGCGGTGCGGTATCGACGCCGAGGTAATGCTTGATCACCGCCACGTCGAAGCGGGCATAATGGAAGATCTTGGTGACGTCCGGATTGGTGAACAGCGCCTTGAGGTTGGGCGCGTCGTAGCTCGACCGGTCGACCTGCACCAGGTGGGCGTTGCCATCACCGGAGGAGAGCTGCACGAGGCAAAGCTTGTCGCGGCGCGGCACCAGGCCCAGCGTCTCGGTATCGACGGCGACCGACGTTCCGAAGTCGAGGCCCGGGGGCAGGTCGCCCTTGTAAAGCTTGATTGCCATCGGAGGGTCCCGCCGTTCTGCCGTCTAAAAAGTGGTGCCCAGAACAGGACTCGAACCTGCACGCCTCTCAGCGCTAGTACCTGAAACTAGTGCGTCTACCAATTCCGCCATCTGGGCAGGCGAGGCGTCTCTTAGAGAGGCCAGGAGCGACTGTCAACCGCAGTCCTGCGGACGCCGTTCTTGGCCTTTGCATCCTTGCGGGGGCGGCGTTAAAAGGCCCGCCACAACCGAAATTCAGGGGTGACCTTCGTGCTCGTTCAGCCTTCCGACAGACTCATCACCATCATCGGCGGATCGGGCTTCGTGGGGAGGCACATCGTCAGGGCGCTGGCCCGGCGCGGCTACCGCATCCGCGTGGCCTGCCGCAGGCCGGACCTGGCGGGCCATCTGCAGCCCCTCGGCAACACCGGGCAGATCATGCCGGTGCAGGCCAATGTGCGCTACCCCGCCTCGCTCGCCGCAGCCTGCGAGGGCGCCTATGCGGTGATCAACCTGACGGGCGTTCTGCATTCTTCCGGCGCGCAGAGCTTCGATGCGGTGCATGCCTTCGGCGCCGAGGCCTCCGCCCGGGCCGCCAAGGAGGCCCGGGCGCGGGTCTTCATCCAGATGTCGGCGATCGGGGCCGACGCCTCCTCCAGCGCCGCCTATGCCCGCAGCAAGGCGGACGGCGAGGCGCGGGCGCGTGCCAACTTCCCCGGCGCCATCGTGCTCCGCCCCTCCATCGTGTTCGGGCCGGAGGATTCGTTTTTCAACCGTTTCGCGGAGCTTGCCCGCTTCTCGCCCTTCCTGCCGCTGATCGGCGGCGGGCAGACGCTGTTCCAGCCGGTGTTCGCAGGCGACGTGGGCGAGGCGGTGGCCCGCCTCGTCGATGCCGGGGTGGCCGACGGCAAGACCTATGAGCTGGGCGGACCCGAGGCCCTGTCATTCAAGGCGCTGATGCAGTTCACCCTCGACACCATCGGCCGCAAGCGCCTGCTGCTGCCCTTGCCGTGGGGCCTCGCCAAGCTGCAGGCGGCGGTGATGGGCCTGATGCCCAACCCGATGCTGACCACCGACCAGGTGGAGATGTTGCGCCACGACAACGTGGTGAGCGAGGAGGCGCGGCGCGAGCAGCGCACGCTCCAGGGCCTCGGCGTGGTGCCGCAGGGAATCGAGGGAATCGTTCCGGGCTATCTCTACCGCTATCGCAAGGCCGGTCAGTTCACCGCGCCCAAGGGAATCCCCGAGTAAATCAGCGCCAGCAGCACGACGCCGAGACCCACGCGATAGATCGCGAAGGGCAGGAAGCTGACGTGGCGGACCAGCTTCATCAGCACCGTGATGGTGCCGAGCGCCACGAAGAAGGTGAGCACCATCGTCAGGATCATCGGGATGGTGATGGTGACGCCGGTGGCCATCGCCTCGCCCAGATGCAGGACGCCCGCGCCGGCAATGGCCGGAATGCCGAGCAGGAAGGCGAAGCGCGCCGCTTCCGGCCGCTCGAAGCCCAGCGCGCGGGCCGCCGTCATGGTGATGCCGGAGCGGCTGACGCCGGGGATGATGGCCACCGCCTGGGCGATGCCGATGATGATGGCGGGCGTCCATGTCATGTCGGCCATGCGGCGGATCGACAGCCCGAAGCGATCACACACATAGAGCAGGATGCCGAAGATGATGGCGTTCCACGCCACGATCACCGGCATGTGGCGCACCATGTCCATGAAGCCGATCTTGTCGAGGAAGACGCCCACCACCACGGCGGGAATGGTGCCGAGCACGATCATCAGCGCCAGCCGGCCCCAGGCGTTGGCGCGGCCACGGAGCATGTCGATGAAGCCCATGGCCAGATTGATGCAGTCCTTCCAGAAATAGACGACCACGGCGAGGAAGGAGCCCATGTGCACCATGACGTCGGTGAGCACGCCCTGGTCGGGCCAGCCGGTGAGGGCGGGCACCAGCAGCAGGTGGCCGGAGGAGGAAATGGGAAGGAATTCGGTGATGCCCTGGATGAGCGCCAGCACGATGATCTGGAGGATGAGCATGGATTGGCTACTCTGGGCTCTTGCGGTCGGGACCGGATTTTCTTGCCGCGAAGGGCGCGCGCGTCTTATACGCGCGCAACATCCGGGGCAAATGCGGCTTTGTTTCGCTTGGTCCCCATGAGTTGCCAAGAACAGGGTTAAATTCGTCCTAACATGCCCACGCTCATTCACTTTACGCTCGATCCGCTCAGCCGCAGGTTGCGCCTGGCGCTGGCCGAATATGGCGTGCCGGTGGACCTGATCGACGAGGAGCCGTGGGAGCCCAGCCCGGACATCTTCGAACTGAACCCGGCGGGCACCCTGCCGGTCTACCTCGAGGATGCCGCCACGCCGCTGTCGGGCATCGAGGCGATCACCGAATATCTCGAGGAGACCAAGGCCAGCCGCATCTCGCTCATTCCGGGTGACGCCCTGGCGCGTGCCGAGGTGCGGCGCCTCGCCGGCTGGTTTGACGGCAAGTTCTATGCCGAGGTCTCCGAACCGCTGCTGACCGAGAAGGTGATCCGCCGCTTCCTGCAGCGCAGCCGGGGTGGCGGAGGGCCAGACACCGGCCGTGTGCGCCAGGCCATGGCGGCGCTCAGGGACCACCTCGACTACATCGCGCACCTCGTCGACCACCGGGTGTGGCTGGCCGGGGACGAATTGTCGATCGCCGACCTCGCGGCAGCGGGGCACATTTCGGCGGTGGACTATTTCGGCGATATTCCGTGGGCGGATTACCCGGTGGCGAAGTCTTGGTACCAGCGCGTGAAGTCGCGCCCGTCCTTCCGGCCGCTACTGGCCGACACCATCCGCGGCATGGCGCCCGGCGCGCATTACGCGGACCTCGACTTCTGACGTGGATGCGCTGCGCCAGGAACTTGAAGCCAGGGCCACGCGTGAGGGCTTCAGCGCCCTGCGCATCACGCGCCTTTCATCCGACCCGCGGCAGGCAGCACGCCTGCACCAGTTCATCACCGAGGGCCGCCACGGCAGCATGGACTGGCTGGCCGAGACCGAGGCCCGGCGCGCCAGCCCGCTGGCACTGTGGCCCGAGGCCCGCACGGCAATCGTGCTGGCGCAGAACTACGGCCAGGACCTCGACCCGCTCGAGCGGCTGAAGGACAAGGCCACGGGCGTCATCTCGCTCTATGCGCTGAACCGCGACTACCATGACCTGGTGAAGGGCAAGCTGAAGCGCGTTGCGCAGTGGCTGAAGCACCGCACCAAGAGGGAGATCAAGGTGTTCATCGACACCGCGCCCCTGATGGAGAAGCCGCTGGCAGAGAAGGCGGGCCTCGGCTGGCAGGGCAAGCACACCAACCTGGTATCACGCGACATCGGCTCTTGGTTCTTCATCGGCACTATCTTCACCGAGGCCGAGATCGAACCCGATGCGCCGGAAGTGGACCGCTGCGGCAGCTGCCGCGCCTGCCTCGACATCTGCCCGACCGATGCCTTTCCCGCCCCCTACCAGCTCGATGCGCGGCGCTGCATCTCCTATCTCACCATCGAGCACGAGGGGCACATCGAGCGCACATTCCGGCAGGCGATGGGCAACCGCATCTATGGCTGCGATGACTGCCTTGCAGCCTGCCCGTGGAACAAGTTCGCCGCGGCCTCGCACGAGATGAAGCTGATGGCCCGCGATGAGCTGAAGGCGCCACGGCTGGCGGAGCTGCTGGCGCTTGACGACGCGTCCTTCCGCGCGCTGTTCACGGCCTCCGCGATCAAGCGCATCGGACGCGACCGCTTCATCCGCAACGTGCTGATCGCGGCGGGCAACAGCGGCGATGCCGCGCTGGTGCCACAGGTGGCGGCGCTGCTCGACGACCCTGCCGGGATCGTGCGCGCGATGGCGGTGTGGGCGCTGTCGCGGCTGCTGGGCGAACCGGCATTCGTGGCCTTGCGTAACCAGCGCATCAACAGCGAGACGGACGCAAGCGTTCGCCGCGAGTGGGAGACGGCATGAACCACATACTCTTCTTCGGGCTGGGTTTTTCCGCCAGGGCGCTGGCGCGACGGCTGGCAGAGCGCGGCTGGGCGGTGAGCGCCACCAGCCGCAGTGCAAGCGGTGCCGAGGCCATCGAAGCGCGAGGCTATCGCGGCCTGGTGTTTGACGGTTCAACACCCTTGCCGCCGCAGGCCTTCGACGGCGTGACCCATGTCGTCAACTCGGCGCCGCCGGGCGATGACGGCGACCCGGTGCTGCGCCAGAACGCGCGCGACTTCGCGGCGCGCGCGAAGCAGTTCCAGTGGGTGGCCTATCTCTCCACCACGGGCGTCTATGGCGACCATGGCGGAGGCCTGGTGACCGAGGACACGCCGCTGACCCCCAACACCGAGCGCGGCCACAAGCGCCTCCTGGCGGAAACCCAGTGGCTGGACCTGTGGCGGGCGCATGGGCTGCCGGTGATGATCTTCCGGCTTGCCGGCATCTATGGCCCGGGGCGCAACCAGTTGCTGTCACTGCGCGATGGCACGGCCAAGCGGGTGATCAAGCCGGGCCAGATCTTCAGCCGCATCCATGTCGAGGACATCGCCAACACGCTGGATGCCTCGATCGCGCACCCGCACCCGGGACGCGCCTACAATGTCTGCGACGACGAGGCCTGCCCGCCGCAGGACGTGGTGGAATATGGCGCGCGGCTGCTGGGGCTTCCGGTGCCGCCGGACGTTCCCTTCGAGGAGGCCACGCTGTCGCCGATGGCGAAGAGCTTCTACGCAGATTCGAAGCGCGTCTCGAATGAGCGGATCGTGAGGGAGCTCGGGGTGAAGCTCGACTACCCAACCTATCGCGAGGGTCTGGGGGCGATCGCCAAGGACCTCAGCCGGTAAGTGGCCCTTCGCCGGGATGACGGCAATGTCAAAGCGTCGAGCCAACAAGGGCAGCCTCAGACGCTGATCCCTTCCGACCTCTCGGCGAGGCGCAGCACGGTTTCGCGCAGCAGGGCAAGGTTGCCCGGCGTCGACAGCCGGTGGTCGCCGCCCTTGATGAGGGTGAGCGTCACGTCCGGCCCGCTGAGGGCGCCGAACACCTTCACCGCATGGGCGGCCGGCACGTCCGGGTCCACGTCGCCCTGCAGGATGCGCACGGGGCAATGGACCTCGAGCCCTTCTTCCAGCATCAGGTGCTTGCGGCCATCCTCGATCAGCCGACGGGTGATGGCATAGGGCTCGCCATAGGCGGAGGGGCGCATCCACACGCCCTTGCGGTTCATCTCGTCACGCACCTCGTCGGGGAAGACGTCCCACATCAGGTCGGCCGTCATGTCGGCGGCGGGCGCCAGCAGGACCAGCCCCATGATGCGCCGGGCCGCCTGCGGGTGCGCCCGTTGCAGGTGGCGGTAGAGCAGCAGGGCGAGCCAACCACCCATGGACGAACCAACCAGGATGCGCGGGCCCGCGGCCTGGGAGAGCACCATGTGGGCGGACTGCGCCAGCCACAGCGAGATCGTGCCATCGACGAACAGGCCGCCGGATGCGCCGTGGCCGGAATAGTCGAAGCGCAGGGACGGCCGGCGGGTTTCCCGCGCCAGGGCGGCCAGCGCCTCGGCCTTGGAGCCCTCCATGTCGGATTTGTAACCTCCCAGCCAGACGAAGCCGCAGCGGCCGAAATCGTCGCGCCCGTCGGTGCGATAGGCTATCGTGGTGCCGTCGGGGGTCTTTTCGAACTTGATATCGGTCATGGCAGGGTCATATCAGGCGTTGCAACCGTTGAAAATCAGGCTGCGCCGGATTTGCGCCGTCATTCACGCCTAGCTATCGGACCCCGGACAGAGCATTGGACCAGATGAACATTCAGACACCCCCCGGCCCCGCCGAGATCGAAGCCATCCTCGGCCTCGACGCCGGAAGCCGCCGCAAGACCTGGCGCCGCCGCATCATGTGGCTGGCCCTGCTGGCGCTGGTCGTGGCGGGCATCGCCTGGTGGGTGATGGCAAGCCCGTCCGGCGGCAAGGCCGTGACCTATGACACCGCCCCGGTGGAGACCAAGCCGATCATCGTCAGGGTGCAGGCCACCGGCAACATCCAGCCCACCACCGAGGTCGAAGTCTCGAGCGAGCGGTCCGGCGTCATCCGCACTGTGAACGTCAAGGCCAACAGCATGGTGAAGAAGGGCGACGTTCTGGCCGAACTCGACACCGAGCGACTGCAGGCCGAACTGGCCCGCGGCAAGGCGGCGGTGGCCGCCACCGAGGCACGGCTGGCCGATGCCCGCGCCACGCTGCTGGAAAAGCAGCTGCTGTTCAGCCGCGCCGAGAAGCTGAGCAGCCGCGGCGTCTCCTCCACCCAGGACGTCGACACCGCCCGCGCCGCACAGTCTCGCGCCGAGGCGGGCGTGGTGGCAGCGCAGGCCGACATCGCGGTGGCCAAGGCCGACATGGCGATGACGGAGACGGACCTCACCAAGACGCGCATCCTCTCGCCCGTTGACGGCATCGTGCTGAAGCGCACCGCCGAGCCCGGGCAGACGGTGGCCTCCTCCTTCCAGGCACCAGTGCTGTTCACGCTCGCCGAGGACCTGGCGCGCATGCAGCTTGAAGCCGACGTGGACGAGGCCGACATCGGCGCCGTCAAGGAAGGCCAGACGGCGAGCTTCACCGTCGACGCCTATCCGGGCAAGAGCTTTCCCGCGGTGATCGACACCATCGAGTATTCGCCCGAGGTGACCGAGAACGTGGTGACCTACAAGGCGGTGCTGACGGTGGACAACCGCGAGCTGCTGCTCAGGCCCGGCATGACCGCCACGGCGCAGATCGTGGTGCAGGAAGTGCCAGGCGCCCTGGCCGTTCCCAATGCCGCGCTGCGCTACACGCCCCCCAAGGAGCAGAAGCAGCCGGGCTTCAGCGTGATGAACATGTTCATCCCGCGCATGCCGCCCGCCAGCAAGAACACAGCGCCGTCGGCCGACGGCACCCGCACGCTCTATGTGCTGAAGGACGGCGTGCCGAAAGACGTGACGGTGCATGTGGGCGTCTCCGACGGCAAGGACACCGAGATCGTATCGGGCGAGGTGAAGACAGGGGACGAAGTGATCATCTCGTCCAAGGCTTCCGGCTCGTGAGCGCGCCGGCGCCGCTGGTTTCGTTCACCTCCGTCACGCGCAGCTATGGCGAGGGCGGCGGGCTGGTGCGGGCGCTGGCGGGCGTCGACCTTGACATCAACCGGGGCGAGTTCATCGCCATCATGGGGCCTTCGGGTTCCGGGAAATCCACCGCCATGAACATCATCGGCTGCCTTGACCGGCCGACGAGCGGCAGCTTCCGCTTCCTTGGCGTCGAGGTGAACGGCCTCACCCAGGACCAGCGCGCGCTGCTCAGGCGCAACTTCATCGGCTTCGTGTTCCAGGGTTTCAACCTGCTGAACCGCACCACGGCCATCGAAAACGTGGAGCTGCCGCTGATCTACCGCGGGATGGCCCGCCATGAGCGCCGCGAACGCGCCATGGAGGCTTTGCACCTCGTTGGCCTCGCAGACCGCGAGCACCACACGCCGGGCGAGCTTTCCGGCGGCCAGCAGCAGCGCGTGGCGATTGCCCGCGCCATCGTGACCGACCCCCTTCTGCTGCTGGCCGACGAGCCCACCGGCAACCTCGACACGCAGCGCAGCCAGGAAATCATGGAGCTGATCGCCAGGCTCAACGAGGAGCGCGGCATCACGGTGGTGATGGTGACGCATGAGCCCGACATGGCGGCGCACGCCCACCGCATCATCCACTTCGTCGACGGGCGCATCGCCAGCGACGAGCAGAAGGCGGCCGCCTGATGCTGTGGGAGACGGTGAAGCTCGCCATGTCGTCGATCCGGCGCAATGTGCTGCGCTCGGTGCTGACATTGCTCGGCATCGTGATCGGCGTGGGCGCGGTGATCGCCATGGTGACGCTGGGCAATGGCGCGTCCAGCAAGGTGCAGGAGAACCTCGCCAAGCTCGGCTCCAACATGCTGATCGTCAGGCCCGGGCAATCGACCTTCGGCCCCGGCGGCACCTCCGACGCGCGCGCCTTCGACGAGCGTGACGTGGCGGCGCTGAAGAACAACCTCACCGGCATCAAGGGCGTTGCCCCCACTGCGCAGAAGCAGGCGAAGACGGTGTACGGCTCGCTCAACTACGACACCTCGGTGACCGGCACCAATTCAGACTGGTTCGCGGTGCAGGACTGGACGCTGGCGGACGGGCGGGTGTTCTCCGACAGCGAGTTGCGCGCCGGCGCTTCCGTCTGCGTGATTGGCGCCACCATAACGCGCGAACTGTTCGGCAACCAGGACCCGATCGGCGAGCGGCTGCGCATCGGCAACTTTTCCTGCGAGGTGATCGGGCACATGGCGGCCAAGGGCCAGTCAGCCTTCGGCTCCGACCAGGATTCGATCGTGGTGCTGCCGCTTCGCACCTACCATCGCCGCATTGCCGGCAACACGCGGGTGGGCACGATCTCGATCTCGGTGCTCGATGCGGCCGACATCGCGCGGGTGCAGCGCGACGCCGAGGACGTGCTGCGCGAGCGCCGCCGCATCGTGCCGGGCGAGGAGGACGACTTCACCATCCGCGACCTGACGCAGATCCTCGCCACCATGGCCTCGACGACGACCATCCTGACGGGTCTCCTGGGAGCAGTGGCCGCCGTGTCGCTGCTGGTGGGCGGCATCGGCATCATGAACATCATGCTCGTGTCGGTGACCGAGCGCACGCGCGAGATCGGCATCCGGCTCGCCATCGGCGCGCTGGAACGGCAGGTTCTGACGCAATTCCTGGTGGAAGCGGTGGTGCTCGCCCTGTTCGGCGGCGTGCTGGGAATCGCCATCGGTCTCGGCCTTGCGGCGGCGGGCTCGGCGGTGATGGACGTGCCGTTCGATGCCGACCTGCGCGTCATCGCGCTGGCCTTCGCCGTGTCGGCGCTGATCGGGGTGGTGTTCGGATTCTTCCCGGCGCGCCGCGCGGCGAGGCTCGACCCCATCGAGGCGCTGAGAAGAGAGTAGTTCCTCCCCCGCTCCCCCACGCCGTGGGGGCGAGGGAGAGGAGGAGAGAGCGCGCCTCTTATCAGCCGTTCTGCAGCTTCTCGAGGAAGGGCACGGTGGGATAGGAATCCGCCGGCCAGCCCATCTTGAGCTGGACCTGCTTCACCGCGTCGCGCGTGGCCTTGCCAAGCTTGCCGTCGACCTCGCCCACGTCATAGCCCTTGGAGACGAGGACCTTCTGCAGTTCGATGATCTGTTCGTAGGAGAGGGCCTGAACCGGGGCGCGGCCCGGGAAGAAGGGGCGGTCCCCGGCGATGCGGTTGGCGAGATAGGCGGCCGTCAGCGAATAGACGAGGGACTCGTTCCACTTCAGGTAAGCCGTGGTGAAGTTCTCGTAGGCGAGGAACGCCGGACCATCCTTGCCCATGGGCAGCAGCAGCGAGGCCGGGAACTTGTCGGACTTGAGCTTGCGGTCGACGCCGACCACGCCCCACTTCACCCACTGGCTGCGCGGCAGCTGGATGGCGATGTCGGCCTGGTCCCACGGCAGGTCCTTGGTGAGCTTCACCTCGTCGAGCCACGGCTCGTTGGCCTTCCAGCCGTGCTTGACGAGAAGGGCCGCACCCGAGGCCATGGCATCGGGGATCGACGTCCGGAGATTGCGGTGGCCGTCGCCGTCGAAGTCCACCGCGGTCTCGAGATATTCCTTGGGCAGGAACTGGGTCTGGCCGATCTCGCCAGCCCAGGCGCCCCGCATGTCCTCGCGCTCGAGGTCGCCATTCTCATAGAGCTTCAGCGCGCCGATGAGCTGCTCGCGGAACTTCTCCGGGCGGCGGCAATCCCACGACAGCGTGGCGAGCGAGGATATGGTGTCGAAGTCGCCCAGGTTCTTGCCGAAGTCGGTCTCGAAGGCCCAGAAGGCGATCAGCACCTCACCCGGCACGCCGTATTGCTGCTCGATGGCATCGTACAACTGCTTGTCCCTGGCGAGGATGTTGGCGCCTTCCTGGATGCGGTAGTTCGACACCATGCGCTTGGTGAAGTCGGAGAACGGCAGCGAGAACACGCTCTGCGACCGGTCTTTCTTGATGATGTTCGGTTGGTACTGCACACCGTCCAGCGCCGACAGGCCCTTGGCACCCACACCGGCAGCGGCCGCTTCCTTCTTGAACTGCTTGATGAAGCCGTCGAAGCCCTTGGCCGAGTTGCCGCAGTCGGCCGCCTGGGCCACGCCGCCGAGGCCGATGAGTGCCGCAAGCGCCACTGACGCAAGTCTGAAGTTCCGCATTCCTGTCTCCCGATTCGGTGCCGTTGTGATGACCATTGGCGCTAAGTCCCCTCTTGGTCAAATTCAAGGCCGGGCCGGGTCATGAAAGAACCCCTCCCGCAGGGACACGCGGAAGGGGCGAGGGAACCGGCCGACGAAGGGGAAGGCTCAGTTCGTGAGGTAGACCGTGGACTTTGCATGGACGCAGCCGCCACCGCCCTTGGCCACGCTCGGCTCCGCCGGAAGCGTCATCATGTCGGACTCGCTGACGACCTGTGATTGCGGCGCGGCGGCTGGCACGATCTCTTCGGTTGACGGTGCGGCAGCCTGCTGGGTGGGTGGAGCCGGTGTGGCGGCTTCCTCCGCCAATGCGGGGGCGGCAAGACCTGCCAGAAGGGCTGCAACCGCGAGGATGGACTTCATCAGCGTTCTCCCTGTTCAACCATTGCCATCAAGGTAACGCGGAACGCAAAAAATGCCACAACACTTTCAAGTGATGGCGGACAGAACCTCGATCAGCCGCCCGGCGCGCGGATCGTCCAGCCTGTTTGACCGCCCCGCGAGCACCGCGCAGGACCTGAGGATCAGGCCATCATCGAGGATTTTCAAGGCATTGGCTGCCAGCGTCGAGCCCGTGGTGGTGATGTCCACGATGATTTCGGCGATCCCCGCCGCCGGCGCCCCCTCGGTGGCGCCCAGGCTTTCGACGATGCGATAGCCCGTGACACCCTTTTCGGCGAAGAAGCGGCGGGTGAGGTTGTGGTACTTGGTGGCGACCCTCAGGCGACGGCCGTGGCGCTCGTAGAAGCTTTCGGCGATCTCGTCGAGGTCTGCCATGGTGGCGACGTCCAGCCAGCACTCCGGCACCGCGACCACCACGTCGGCCGGGCCGAAGCCCAGCCGCACCAGCAACCGAACTGCCTTGTCTTCGGGCGGAATCTTCTCGGTGAGCAGGTCCTGGCCGGTGACGCCAAGGTCGACTTTGCCATCGCGCAGGTTCTGGGCGATCTCGGAGGCGGAAAGGAAGGCGACCTCGACCTCGTCAAGGCCGCGCAGCACACCGCGATAGCCGCGGTCGGCGCCCAGCCTGTCGATGGTGAAGCCTGCCTTGGCCAGAAGCTCCGCGGTCGCCTCCATCAGGCGGCCCTTGGAGGGGATGGCGAGGGTAATGACGCTCATGCCAGCACCGCCTTGAGGCGATCGGTGTGGATGGCGCAGCCCACGGCAGGAACACTGACGGGCGAGCCCATGTCGGACAGCAGGTTGTCATAGCGGCCGCCGCCCGCCACGGCGATCGCGCCATGGGCGGTGTCAGCCTCGATCTGGAAGGTGAAGCCCGTGTAGTACTCGAGCTCGCGTCCGAAGCCGGCCGCGAAGTGGAAGCGGCGCGGGTTGAGGCCCAGCTCCTCCATCTCGTAGAGGCGCCGGGCATAATAGTCGCGCGCACCCTTGAAGCGCTGGCCTCCGGCGATGGCAGCGAATTGCGCATCGATGGAGGACGCTTCGCCGGCGATGGCGAGATAGGCATTGAGCGCATCGGCCTTGGCACGGTCGAGCGGTGTCTCCTGACGGTCTGCGGCCTTGTTGGACAGGCGTGCGGCAATCTCGGCCAGGTCGCGGCCACCGACGAGGGGCAGCCTGCGGCTCTCAATCTCGGCGTCGACGACGGCCAGCGCATCGCCCTCAGCCGCGCGGTCGACGAGCGGCGACACGGAGGTGCGCCGCGCACCGCGACCCGCACAGAAGGAATCAAGCAATTCGCGGAAGGCGTGCGGGCGCCAGAAATGATGGCGAAGGCGCTGGCGCCAGCGCGCCGGCATCTCGGTGTCTTCCAGAAGTGCCGAGAACAGCCCGAGGTCGCCAAAACTGACGCGATAGCGCGACAGGCCTGCGGCTTCGAGCGCGGAAATGGTGAGCTTGAGGACGCGCGCTTCCGCAGCAATGGCTTGCGGCGCACCGAACCATTCGAGGCCGGCCTGCGTGAATTCCTGCGGGCTCAAGAGCTCGTCGGGGAAGCGAAAGGCGGGACCGAGATAGCAGTAGCGGCGCTCCGCGGCAGGGTTTGCCGCGTGGCTCAGGTGATAGCGGCAGGCGGGCACGGTGAGGTCAGGCCTCAGGCACATCTCCGCACCGGACGGATCGGTGAACACGAAGGTCCGTGCACGGATGTCTTCGCCAGAGCGCTCGAGGAATATGTCCGCGGGCTGGATGATGTCAGGCGCGATGTGATCAAATCCGGCGCGCTCGAACACCGCCATCAGGGCGGTATTCTGGCGTTCCAGCGAAGACCGTTCCGCGCTCGACTTTCCCGCCATTACTCCGCCAGTGCCTTCTTCACCGCCGCAACGAGATCGGCCTCGGGCACCGAGAACTGTGCCAGACGCTGTGCGGCATATTCTTCGCGCGAGGCGATGTTGCTGGCGAGCTCAGAGCCCAAGCGCAGGTCCTTGATCTGCACCTCGCCCTTCAGCTTCTCGTCACCGCCCTGGATGACCACCAGAGGGGCGCCGCGCTTGTCGGCATATTTCATCTGCGCCTTCATGCCCGCCGTGCCCGCATACATCTCGGCGCGGACGCCGCCTGAGCGCAATTGCTGCACCATGCGCCAGTAATCGCCCTGCCGGTCCTTGTCCATGACCAGCACGACGACGGGGGCGAGAGTCGACGACTCCTGCGCCAGCCCTGCAAGCTTCAGCGCCGAATAGAGGCGCGACACACCGATCGAGAAGCCCGTTGCGGGCACCTGCTGGCCAGTGAAGCGCGCCACGAGATCATCATAGCGCCCGCCGCCGCCCACCGAGCCGAAGCGCACGGTGCGGCCATCCTCGTCCTTCGTCTCCATCAGCAATTCGCATTCGAAGACGGGGCCGGTGTAATACTCAAGGCCGCGCACAATCGATGAGTCATAGCGGATGCGGTCCGCGCCATAGCCCGCGGCGGTGAACAGCGCCTGCATGGCCTCGAGGTCACGAAGCCCCTCCTCACCGTTCTTGCTGCCGCTCACGAAGGCGGCATCGAGCGTTGTCGCTGTGGCGAAGTTGAGGCTCGCCTCGATCTGCTTGGTCGTCAGGCCCGCGCCCTTGGTGAAGTCACCCGATTCATCCTTGCGGCCCGCGCCGAGCAGCAGGGCAACACCTTCACGTCCCAGCCGGTCCAGCTTGTCGAGCGCGCGAAGCCAGGTGAGCTTCACCTCCTCGCCGATGGCGAAGGTTTCGGTGAAGCCATCGAGCAGCTTGCGGCTGTTGAACTTCATCACGTACTGGCCGCGCTTGAGACCCAGCGCCTCCATCGTGTCCGCCGCCATCATGCAGACCTCGGCATCGGCCACCGGCGAGGCGGAGCCCACCGTGTCGGCGTCGAACTGCATGAACTGGCGGAAGCGGCCGGGGCCTGGCTTCTCGTTCCTGAACACCCAGCCCTGGCGATAGCTGCGATAGGGGGTGGGAATCTTCTGGCTGTTCTCGGCCACGTAGCGGGCCAAGGGCGCGGTCAGGTCATAGCGCAGGCTCAGCCACTGCTCGTCATCGTCCTGGAAGGAGAAGACGCCGGCGTTGGGGCGGTCCTGGTCGGGCAAGAACTTGCCCAGCGCGTCCGTGTATTCGATGAAGGGCTGCTCCACCGGCTCGAAGCCATAGGCCTCGTAGACCTGCTGGATGGTGGCCAGCATCTGGCGGGTGCCGCGGATCTCGTCGGCTGAAATATCGCGGAATCCCTTGGCGACGCGCGCCTTGGGGCGGAGTTCTTTGTTCATCTGGGCAACCCGGCTTGATTGGCGGGTTATCTAGAGGAACGGGGGGCGGGGGGCAACCCGTATGGCTTTTCGCCCGTTGCAGCAAGCATCCTGCCCACACGCATTCACCTCGCCCCGGCTTGACCGGGGCGTCCTTTTCCGCAGCGCCAAAAAGGATGGCCGGGTCAAGCCCGGCCAAGGTGAGTTGTGAGCGTGAGGAGTCGCCCGAAGCTGGATCCCGGCCTGCGCCGGGATGACGCCCCGAGGGGCGTCACTTGTCGCGGACCACCTTCTGGCCCTGCTCGCCCAGGCCTTCGATGCCCAAGCGCATGGTGTCGCCGGGCTTGAGGAAGCGCTGGGGCTTCATGCCCATGCCCACACCCGGCGGCGTGCCGGTGGTGATGATGTCGCCCGGCATGAGGGTGAAGAACTGCGAAAGATAGGCCACGATGTGGGCCACACCGAACACCATGGTGGAGGTGGAGCCGTCCTGCACGCGCTTGCCGTTGAGATCGAGCCACATGTGCAGCTTCTGAGGGTCCTTGACCTCGTCGGACGTCACCAGCCACGGGCCGATCGGGCCGAAGGTGTCGTAGGACTTGCCCTTGGTCCACTGGCCGGAGCGTTCCGCCTGGAATTCGCGCTCGGAGAGATCGTTGATGGTGCAGTAGCCCGCCACATATTTCAGCGCGTCGGCCTTCCTGATGTTCTTGGCCTTGGTTCCGATGATGACGCCGAGTTCCACTTCCCAGTCCGACTTCTTGGACTTGGGCGGAATTGTCACGTCGTCGAAGGGGCCTGACACGCAGCTCACCTGCTTGGTGAAGACAACCGGCTCCTTCGGCACCTGCAGGCCCGACTCCGCCGCGTGGTCGGAATAGTTGAGGCCGATGGCGATGAACTTCTGCGGATTGGCGATGCAGGCGCCGATGCGCGGCTTGCCACGCACGAGCGGCAGCGATTCCGACTTGATCTTCTTGAGGCGGGCGAGGCTCTTGGGCGAGATGGTCTCGCCCGAGATGTCCGGGATCACCGCGGAGAGGTCACGCAGGCGGCCCTCCTTGTCGAGCAGACCCGGCTTCTCCTTGCCCTTCGCACCGTAACGCACCAGCTTCATCTGACGTCCCATCCCATTTGTATGACGATGGGGGCAAAATGCCGATGAATGGCCTTCGAGTCAAAAGCCTTCCGCAGCCACTGGGCATTCATATGTGCCGGCTTCAACCGTTCACCTCGCCCGGACTTGATCCGGACGTCCTTTGGGGTGGCGGGAAGAGGATGCCCCGGTCAAGCCGGGGCAAGGTGACCCGGAGGGATGAGGGGCGACGGTGTGCGACGCCTACTTGCGGCTTGGGGGAACTTCGCCGCAGCCGGCCTTGCCGAAGGGGTTGTTGAGATCGCAGCCCGAAGCCTTCCGGATGTCGGCTGCCATGGCATAGGGGCGCTCGCCGCACATGACCTGGGTGAGCCGCTTCTTCTTGCGCCACACCTCCACCCCGGCATCATCGCCCATGCCGAAGAGGCGGTAGGTGTAGCCCTTGTTGGAAAAGCGCAGCGACCAGACGTAGGCGTTGCCGTCGAAGGCATGGGCGAAGCTCATGGCCGCCCTGCCCTCGCCGCGGTTCTCGGGGAAGACGAGTTCCGCCTTCTCCGCCGTGCCATAGCGGTATTGCAGCGACTGGAAGCCCCCCGCGGCATCATCCCTGACGGCGCAGAGCTCGATGGTGTGGGACTGGTCCTTGGCGAGGCAGGAGAACAGCGTGGCCTCGTCATCGGCGCAGGCCAGCGCGGCGCCAGAGGACAGCAAAAGGAAGAGCAGGCTAGCGGACGATGATGACGTGCATGTTCTTCGGGCCATGGGCGGGCCTCACGATGGTTTGCTCGATGTCGGCGGTGCGGGAGGGACCTGAGATCATGTTCACCGTGCGCGGCATGTTGCCCTCACCCATGGTATTGCGCAACTTCGTCCATGCCTCTTCGTAGCTAGCGAAAAGGGCAGCGGATTCGAGCACCACGATATGGGCTTCCGGCAGGAAGTTGAGCGTCGTGGGGTTTTCAGGCCCCGAGATCTGCACGATGGTGCCGGACTCGGCGACGCCCGCGAAGGCATGGCTGATCGAGGCGCGGTCGGCGTCCACCGCCGGGCCTTCCGTCACCTCCAGCGTGCCGCCGCGGTGCCAGGGAAGCCTGGCCAGCAGCGGATCGCTTCCGCGCCGCACAACGGCGGGCAGGTTGCCGTCACGGAGATAGACCGCCACGTGGTGCGGCACCTCGTTGATGTCGTCGATGATCTCCACCGTGCCGCCCACGGCGAGCATCATCTCGGTGAAGACGCGGATGCGGTGTTCGATGTCGCCCTGCCCGCGCGCCGGGATGAGGTTGCGCGGGTGCTGGGCCATGTGCAGTTCCACCGCCTCGCGGCGCGAGCCTTCGGGGCCCTTGGGCAGCTTGGACCGCACGCGGGCCATGATCGTTTCCCGCGCGCTCATGAGCGGCGCTCCTTCCACAGCTGATGGAAGGTCTTGCCCTGCGGCGCGGGCATGTCACGGAACTCGGTCCAGCCCGAGGCGAGCGGAACCTTCTTCAGGCGGCCCTTGCCAAAGGCCTGATTGGCGAGAACGCGGGAGGCCAAGGCGGTCGCCTTGCGATAAAGCTTCGGGTGCTTCGCCATCCAGGCCCAGAGGCCAAGGCCCCAGCGCATCGAGGTGGGCTGCAGGTGGCGCTCGAACTCTTTCTCGCGCCAGTGCCGTAGCATCTTAGGGATCGGGATGCGCATCGGGCAGACTTCCTCGCAGCGGCCACAGAAGGTGGATGCATTGGGAAGGTGCTTTGCGTTCTCGATGCCGATCAATGCAGGCGTGACGACGGAGCCGATGGGCCCGGGATAGACCCAGCCATAGGCATGGCCGCCCACGGCGTTATAGACCGGGCAGTGGTTGAGGCAGGCACCGCAGCGGATGCAGCGCAGCATGTCCTGGAACTCGGTGCCGAGCACGGCTGTGCGGCCATTGTCGAGCAGGATCACGTGATACTCGACCGGCCCATCGGGGTCGCCTTCGCGGCGGCCGCCCGTCGAGAAGGTCGTGTAGTTCGAGAAGTCCTGGCCCGTGGCGGAGCGCGCCAGCACGCGCAGGATGGTTGTGGCATCCTCCAGCGTCGGCACGAGCTTCTCGATCGAGGCCAGCACGATGTGGACGCGTGGCAGCGTCTGCGTCAGGTCGCCATTGCCCTCGTTGGTGACGATGATCGAGGTACCGGTCTCGGCGATGAGGAAGTTGGCGCCGGTTATGCCAACATCCGCCGTGAGGTATTTCTGCCGCAGCACGCCACGGGCTTCCTCGACGAGCGAAGGAATCTCCGAGAGGTCTCGCTTCGGGTCGAGATGCGTGTGGACGCGGCGGAAGTCCGCCTCCACTTGGTCGCGCGTCAGATGCACGGCGGGCGCAATGATGTGGCTGGGCCGCTCATTGCGCAGCTGGATGATATATTCGCCGAGGTCGGTCTCGACCGGGGTGATGCCGTTGGCCTCGAGGTGCTGGTTCAGGTCGATCTCTTCCGAGATCATCGACTTGCCCTTGGTGACCATCTTCGCATTGGCCTTGCGGCAGATCTCCAGCACGGCAGCACGGGCATCATCCGGCGTTTCCGCCCAGTGCACGTGGCCGCCCGTTTCCTTCACCTTCGTCTCGTATTTTTCGAGGTAGATGTCGAGGTGGTCGAGAACATGGTCCTTGATGTCGCGCGCCTGGTCGCGCAGCTGGTCGAACTCCGGCAGCGCCTCGCGGGCCTTGGTGCGCTTGTAGATGAAGCGCGGGCCCGTTTCGGTCATGGCATTCTGGAGCTTGTCGTCAGCCAGCGCCTTGCCGACATTGTCCCTGAAGTTGGCGGCACCCAGATCCATCACTCGGCCTCCGCAATGGGTGGCGTTCCATAATCGCCCGCCAGCACTTCCGCCACGTGGCGCACCTTGATGGCAGAGCCGACGCGCTTCAGCTTGCCCGCCATGTTCATCAGGCAGCCCAGGTCACCGGCAATCAGCGTGTCCGCGCCCGTCGCCTCGATGTGGCGCAGCTTCTTCTCCAGCATCTTGTCGGAGATGCCGGGATATTTCACGCAGAAGGTGCCGCCGAAGCCGCAGCACACTTCCGAGTCCGTCATCTCGCGCAGCGACACGCCGTCGACGGAGGCCAGCAGCTTCCTCGGCTCGTTGCGGATGCCGAGTTCGCGGAGGCCGGAGCAGGAGTCGTGATAGGTGGCGCGCGCCGGGAACTCGGCTTCGACCTTCTCCACCTTCAGCACGCGGGTGAGGAATGACGTGAGCTCATGGGTGCGGCGGCTCAGGTCCAGCGCCTCCTCATGGTCGGTCGAGCCGGGCTCGAAAAGCTCCGGGTAGTGCTTCACCATCATGCCGCCGCAGGAGCCCGATGGCGCCACCACATAGTCAAAGCCCTTGAAGGCAGCGATGACGTTGCGGGCAATGGCGCGGGCGTTCGCCGTATCGCCGGAGTTGTAGGCGGGTTGGCCGCAGCAGGTCTGGGCCTCCGGCACCTCGACGGTGCAGCCGGCATCCTCCAGCAGCTTCACCGCGGCAAAGCCGACGGAGGGCCGGAACATGTCGACAAGGCAGGTCACGAACAGGCCGACGCGCGGGGAATTCTCAGGCATGGAACCTCGGGGCAATCTTGGGACAGGGGTTTTGCCAGCACGGGCCGCACCCCGCAAGGCGATCTTTCATTGCATTGGCCGGAGAGCGAGGCATTATCCCGCTCATGCTTACCATGCCCATCCCCGACCAGGAGGTCATCACCCGGCGCGCCGCCATCGCGGCGGCACTTCGCCACATCGTGCCGGGCGAGGGCGTGGTCGAAGCGCCCATCGAGATGCGCGCCTTCGAGACGGACGGGCTCACCGCCTACCGCCAGATGCCGCTCGTCGTGGTGCTTCCCGAGACCACGGCCCAGGTTTCCGCCGTGCTGAAATATGCCCATGAGAATGACATCAAGGTGGTGCCGCGGGGTGCGGGCACTTCGCTGTCGGGCGGCGCGCTGCCCCTGGCCGACGGCATTTTGCTGGGGATGGCGAAGTTCAACCGGGTGTTGGAGATCGACTATGCCAACCGCTGTGCGGTGGTGCAGCCCGGCGTCACCAACCTCGCCATCACCAAGGCGGTCGAGCACAAGGGCTTCTATTACGCGCCGGACCCCTCCTCCCAGATCGCCTGCACCATCGGCGGCAACGTGGCGGAGAATTCAGGCGGCGTGCACTGCCTGAAATACGGCCTCACCGCCAACAATGTGCTCGGGATCGAGATGGTGCTGGTGACCGGCGAGGTGATCAGGCTCGGCGGCAAGCACCTCGACGCGGAGGGCTATGACCTCCTTGGCATCATGACCGGTTCCGAGGGCCTGCTCGGCGTCGTCACCGAGGTGACCGTGCGCATCTTGCAGAAGCCTGAGACGGCGCGTGCCGTGCTGGTGGGCTTCCCCTCGAGCGAGGATGCCGGGCAATGCGTGGCCGACGTGATCTCGGCGGGCATCATTCCCGGCGGCATGGAGATGATGGACCGCCCGGCAATCCATGCGGCGGAGGACTTCGTCCATGCGGACTATCCGCTTGATGTCGAGGCGCTACTGATTGTCGAGCTCGACGGACCGCAGGTCGAGGTCGACCACCTGATCGAGCGCGTCTCCCAGATCGCGCAGGCCAACAAATCCTCCACCTTGCGCATATCCACCTCGGAGGACGAGCGCATGCTGTTCTGGGCGGGCCGCAAGGCGGCCTTCCCCGCCGTGGGGCGCATCTCGCCGGACTATCTCTGCATGGACGGCACCATTCCGAGGAAGCGCCTGCCGGAGGTGCTGCAGGGCATGGCGGAGCTCTCGAAGCTGCATCGCCTGCGCGTCGCCAATGTCTTCCACGCGGGTGACGGCAACCTGCATCCGCTGATCCTCTATGACGCGAACAACGCGGACGAGCTCGACCGCGCGGAAAGATTCGGCGCCGACATCCTGAAGCTCTGCGTGAAGGTGGGTGGCGTGCTGACGGGCGAGCATGGCGTGGGCATCGAGAAGCGCGACCTGATGCCGGAAATGTTCTCCGAAGACGACCTCGCGCAGCAGATGCGCGTCAAATGCGCCTTCGACGACAAGGGCCTGCTCAACCCCGGCAAGGTGTTCCCGACACTGCACCGCTGCGCGGAGCTGGGCCGCATGCATGTGAAGGGCGGGGCGCTTCCCTTCCCGGAGATCCCGAGATTCTGATGAGCGCCGTGCTGAAGCCTGAAACCGAAGCCGAACTGACGGAGATGATCGCCGCTGCACAGGCACCGCTGGAGATTGTCGGCAGCGGAACCAAGCGCCACCTCGGCCATCCGGTGCAGGCGGCTGCAGCGCT
>JBEARP010000236.1:0-10631 GCA_041163105.1 Pseudomonadota bacterium | reverse complement strand
GCGTACCGAAATACTTCGACGTCATTTCCTTCCGCGTCATCGTCGAGGAGCGCGACAAGGAAATGATCTCGGAGGCCGTGGTCAAGGTGAAGGTGGATGACCAGATCTATCTCAACGCTGGCGAGGGTAACGGCCCCGTCAACGCGCTGGACGTGGCGCTGCGCAAGGACCTGGGCAAGTATCAGCGCTTCATTGACGACATGGAACTGTCGGACTTCAAGGTGCGCATCCTCAACGGCGGCACGGGGGCAACCACCCGCGTGCTGATCGAGAGCCGCGATGGCAAGGGCAACCGCTGGTTCACCGTCGGCGTTTCCCCCAATATCGTCGACGCGTCATTCCAGGCGCTGTCCGACGCGCTGGTCTACAAGCTGGTGCGCGAGGGCGTCACGGCCGACTGAGTCATGCACCCCGCACATGTGGCCAAGGCCCCACCGGGGTTTGCGCCACACCGGGGGAGGGGTCTAAACGGCGCTCATGACCGTTGCGCATGAGAAGCCCGCCGCCCGCTCCTTGAGCAGCGCCGAAATCGGCGTGCTGCTGGCCATCGGCGCGCATCTGGTGTGGGGCGGCATGGCGGTCTACTTCGGCCAGATCCGCTACATTTCGCCAATGGAGATTGCCGTCAACCGTGGCGTCTGGGCGCTGCCCATCGCGGCGGCCGTGGTGTGGTACATGGGCCAGTGGCGCGATGTCTGGCGCGCGCTGAAGAACCCGAGGCACCTTGCCATCCTGACGCTCACCGCCGCCCTCATCGTCTTCAACTGGGGCTTCTACGTCTGGTCCATCCAGGCGGGCCGCACGCTGGAATCGAGCCTCGGCTATTTCATCAACCCGCTCTTGAACGTGGTGATGGGCTATCTGTTTCTGGGCGAGCGCTTCACCATGCCCCAGAAGGTGGCACTGGCCCTGGCCACTGTCGCAGTGCTGATCCAGACCTGGGCTCTGGGCCATGTGCCGTGGCTCGGGCTCATGCTCGCTTCCACCTTCTGCCTCTACGGCTTTCTGCGGAAGACCATTCCGGTGGGCCCCACTCAGGGCTTCCTCGTGGAAACGGCCATCGTCACGCCGCCGCTGCTGATCGCCGAGTGGTATCTGATGTCGCGTGGCGAGGCCTATTTCGGCGCCGATGCCTTTTCAACGCTGATGCTCATGGGTTGCGGCGCCATGACGGCGGCAGCGCTCATCCTGTTCACCGCCTCGATCCGCCGTATCCGCTATTCGACGGCGGGCATCCTGCAATACATCTCGCCGTCGCTGGTCTTCCTCACCGCCGTGTTCATCTTCCACGAGCCGATGAGCATGCTGAAGCTCATATCCTTCATCATCATCTGGGTGGCGTTGGCCATCTTCTCGGCCTCGGCGATCCGTGATGACTGGAAGCGGCGCAAGGCCGCCTGAAGCTTCTCTCAACTCACATCTTGTTGAGCAGCGGCTGGTCCGGCACCAGTTCGGGCGTGGACTTCAGCCTGTGCTCGAAAGCCGGCACCACGTCCTCGGCATGCTTCACAACGTCCATGCCGAACTCCAGCCCTTCGCGAATGAAGCGCTCGGCCCGCATGTGGTCGAACAGCGTCACCAGCGGGTCCCAGTAGTTCTCGATGTTGCACAGGATGATCGGCTTATGATGCTGGCCGAGCTGCGCCCAGGTCGAAATCTCCGCCAGTTCCTCCAGCGTGCCGAGGCCGCCGGGAAGCGCCACGAAACCCGAGGCGCGTGCGAACATCGTCATTTTGCGCTCATGCATGTCGGCGGTGACGACGAGTTCGTTCACCTCCGTCAGCATGCGCTCGCGGTTGGCCAGGAATTCGGGGATGATTCCGGTGACGTGGCCGCCATTCTCCAGAACCGAGCGGGCGACCTCGCCCATCAACCCCAGGCTGCCGCCGCCGTAGACCAGGCCGATATTGGCGTCGGCCATCGCCTTGCCCAGCGTTCGCGCCGCGGCCATGTAGGCCGGGTTCCGGCCGTTGCCGGAACCGCAGTAGACGCAAAGTTTACGGGCTGGGCTCATGAATGGTCTCCTGAATTGGGCCGAATCGCTGTGGATCATGCCGCCGCGTGCTGGCTGTTCCCTTCGCAAATCTTTGCCTAAAATGGAACAGCGGCCTAAGAAGGGCATTGAACATTCCCCGCAGCGGCAGCAAAGCCCGCTCGGCGGCAAGTGATTGGAAACGGCGGAAACATGCAGAACAAGACCCCGATTGTGGTTCTCACTGGCCTCGGCATCGTGGCGGCGGCGGCTGTCGCAGGCCTGACGCGTGACCGGTGGATGGGCGAGACGCCGCAGGTGGTCGCCACCGCGCCTGCCCCGGAAGCCCCCAAGACGCCCGACCAGCCCGCCGTGACGGCGGAAGAGCCCGCCGCAACGACGCAAGCGCCCCAGCCGGCGGAGGAGCCCGCCGCAACGACGCAAGCGCCCCAGCCGGCGGAGCAGCCGGCCGCTGCCGCACCCGCCGAGACAGGCCAGCAAACCGCGGCCGCGCAGCCCGAAACCCCGCCGGAACAGCCGGCGCCTGAAACCGGCGCCGCGGCTCCGCTCGCTCCCGCCTTTGACACGGTGCGGGTCGAAAAGACCGGCGAGGCGGTGATCGCCGGAACGGCCCCCGCTGGTGCGGAGGTTGTGGTGATGCTCGATGGCAAGGTGATCGGCAAGACCACGGCAAACGACGACGGCGCCTTCGTTCTCGTTCCCGACAATCCGCTGCCCGCGGGCAGCGGCGCGCTCACGCTTGAGGCAACCGCCAAGGGCGAGGCCGCCCCCATCCCCTCGCGGCAGAGCGTCGCGGTGATCGTCCCGGCCGCCGACCAACCCCAGGAAGCGCTGGTCGCAGTGGTCAGCCCGGACGAACCCACCAAGGTTCTGCAGAAGCCCGGGGTGAAGCCCGAAACCGACGTGGTCGACGCCTCGGCCACGCCGGAACCGGCCGAAAAGCCCGCCAAGCTCGTCAGCATCGATGCGGTTGACTATGACACCGCCGGCAACATCGTGTTCTCCGGCCAGGGCAATGAGGGCAACACGGCCCGCGTCTACATCGACAATAATTTCATCGGCGATGCCCTGGTGGGTGCCGATGGCAAGTGGACCTTCTCTGCCACAGCGCAGGTCCAGCCGGGCGTCCACACGCTCCGCGTCGACGGCCTGGATGGCGAAGGCAAAGTTCTGAACCGGGTCGAAGTACCCTTCGTCCGCGAGCAGCAGGACAAGGTGGCCGATGTTGCCCAGCCGACCCAGCCCGAGGCGCCCGCCCAGCCCGAAACGGCCCCCGAGCCGGAAGCCGGAACCACCCAGCAGCCCGCCGCAGCCACCCCGGCCAAGCCCAAGGAGGGCCGGGTGGTCATCCAGCCGGGCAACAACCTGTGGCGCATGTCGAAGGTGCTCTACGGCGACGGATCCAAGTTCACCCTCCTTTATGAGGCCAACAAGGACCAGATCCGCAATCCGGATCGGATCTATCCAGGGCAGGTCTTCAAGACCCCGGACGTGGCGCCCACCTCGGAATCGATCGACCCGAAGCGCCGTGATCAGCTGAAGCCCGAGGAAAACGCCGCCTCCGGGCAGTAGTTTCCGCTTCGCAAGGGGCCCCGGGCTACCTATATGCTGCTCTCATGAGCCGCAGGTCGCCCCCAACTATCGACAAGCCTGTCAGCGTGGATGGAAACGAATGGTCCATCCTGCGTGACATGCTTCCCTATCTCTGGCCGGCAGGCCACCCTGGCCTCAAGGCACGGGTGGTCTTTTCGTTGGTGGCGCTGGTGCTCGCCAAGGTCGTCACCGTGGCCGCCCCCTATGCCTTCAAATATGCAACCGATGCGCTGACCGGCAAGGCGGACGTCGCCACCACCGCCATCACCGCCATCGTGTTCTTCGTGCTGGCCTATGGCTTTGCCCGAATCATGATGGTGGTGCTGGCCCAGATCCGTGACGCGATCTTCGCCAAGGTCAGCCAGCGCGCCGTGAAGGAACTGGCGGTGCGGACCTTCCGCCACCTCCACGCGCTGTCGCTCAAGTTCCATCTGGAACGCCGCACCGGCGGGCTGTCGCGCATCGTGTCGCGCGGCACCATGGGCATCGACACGGTGCTGCGCTTCTCGCTGTTCAACACCCTGCCGACGATCCTCGAGATCGCCTTCGTCGCCGGCATCCTCGCATGGTCCTATGGCTGGCTCTATGCGGTGGTGATCCTCGTCACCGTTATCGCCTATGTCGGGTTCACCTATGCCGCCACCGAATGGCGCATCAACATCCGCCGCGACATGAACGCGGCCGACACCGAGGCCAACACCAAGGCGGTGGACAGCCTGCTCAACTTCGAGACCGTCAAGTACTTCGGCAACGAAGAGCATGAGGTGAAGCGCTACGCCCGCTCGATGGACACCTATGAGGTGGCCGCCATCAAGACCTGGGTTTCGCTCTCGGTGCTCAACTCCGGCCAGGCGGTGGTGTTCTCCATCGGCCTCACGGTGGTGATGATCATGTCTGCGCTTGCCGTGAAGGCCGGCAACGCCACGGTTGGCGACTTCGTGATGATCAATGCGCTGATGATCCAGCTCTACATGCCGCTCAACTTCATTGGGTCCTCCTACCGCGAGATCAAGCAGGGGCTGATCGACGTCGAGCAGATGTTCACGCTGCTGAAGGTGAATGCCGAGATCGAGGACAAGCCCGGTGCACGTCCCCTGCGGGTTGGCCCCGCCGAGGTTGTGTTCGAGAATGTCTCCTTCGCCTATGACGCCGAGCGCCCGATCCTCAAGAACCTGTCGCTGCGCGTGCCGCCGGGCAAGACGGTGGCGATCGTGGGCCCCTCGGGAGCCGGCAAGTCCACGATCTCGCGGCTTCTCTACCGCTTCTACGACGTCGGCGGCGGCCGCATCCTCATCGATGGGCAGGACATTTCGGACGTCACCCAGAAGTCGCTGCGCGCTGCCATCGGCATGGTGCCGCAGGACACCGTGCTGTTCAACGACACCATCCGCTACAATATCCGCTACGGCCGCCCCGACGCCACCGACGAGGAGGTGGTGGAGGCCGCCCGCATGGCGCAGATCCATGACTTCGTGATGAGCCTGCCCAAGGGCTATGACTCGCTCGTGGGTGAGCGCGGCCTCAAGCTTTCAGGTGGCGAGAAGCAGCGCGTGTCCATCGCGCGCACCATTCTCAAGGGCCCGCCGATCCTGATCCTCGACGAGGCCACCTCGGCGCTCGACAGCTTCACCGAGCACCAGATTCAGGAGGCGTTGAAGAAGGTGTCCGAGAACCGGACCACGCTGGTCATCGCCCACCGCCTGTCGACCGTCATCGATGCCGACGAGATCATCGTGCTGGAGCGTGGCCAGGTGGCCGAGCGCGGCACGCATGAGGAACTCCTCTCCGAGAATGGCATCTATGCCGCCATGTGGAACCGCCAGCGCCAGGTGGAGCAGGCCCGCGAAATCCTCAAGGAGGCGGAGAATGAGGTGGCCGCCGTCATCGGCATCCGCGACGTCGAGGCGCGCGAGCGCGCCGCGGGGGTCACGCCCTAAACCGCTTTTCAATCCCCTTTCAACTCGGTAGACCTCACGCCCATGTCGATCGCCAAATCCGTTTCCGAAGTCCTGGTCCCCATCCACAAGGAGGGCTACCGCTTCATCGCCATCTTCGCCGGCATCACGCTGGTGCTGTTCTGGCTCCATGCCGGTCCGCTGGCCTGGATCGGCGTCATCCTCACCCTGTGGTGCGCCTATTTCTTCCGCGACCCCGAGCGCGTGACGCCGCTGCGTGACGGGCTCGTCATCTCGCCCGCCGACGGTCGCGTCAGTTCGATCGAGGAGGTGATCCCGCCGGTGGAACTCGACTTGTCCCGTGAACCGGTCACCCGCATCTCGGTGTTCATGAACGTCTTCGACGTGCACGTGAACCGCAGCCCCCTCGATGCCACCATCCGCCGCATCGCCTATGTGCCGGGTCTCTTCGTCAACGCCGATCTCGACAAGGCCTCGCTCGACAACGAGCGCCAGGCCTTCACGCTGGAGCGCGCCAACGGCCAGCGCATCGGCGTGGTGCAGATCGCCGGCCTTGTCGCCCGCCGCATCGTGAAGTTCGTCAACGAAGGCGAGCATCTCTCCGCCGGCCAGCGCTTCGGCCTCATCCGCTTTGGCAGCCGGGTCGACGTCTACCTGCCGAAGGGCGCCAAGTCGCTTGCCTGCCTCGGCCAGCGCGCCATCGCCGGTGAAACAGTGCTCGCCGATCTCGACCAGACGGAACCCGAACGCCAGGGACGCACCAGCTGATGGAGAACGACCCGGCCAGCATGAACCGCGCCGTTGCTTCCAACGGGCGCCAGCGCCGTTTCCGCATGGTGCCGGTGCGCTACCTGTTGCCCAACATGATCACGCTGCTGGCCCTGTGCAGCGGCGTCACCGCCATCCGCTTCGCCTTCGAGGGGCGCTATGAACTGGCGGTGGCCAGCGTCATGCTGGCCGTCATCCTCGACGCGGTGGACGGGCGGCTGGCCCGCTTTCTGAAAGGCACCTCGCGCTTCGGCGCCGAGCTTGATTCGCTGGCCGATTTCGTCAATTTCGGCGTGGCGCCCGCCATCCTGCTGTACGTCTGGTCGCTCAATTCGCTGCGCACCCTGGGCTGGGTCATCTGCCTCGTGCTGGCCATCTGCTGCGCCTTGCGGCTTGCCCGCTTCAACGTGGCGCTCGATGATCCCAACAAGCCGGCCTGGGCCAACCGCTTCTTCACGGGTGCTCCGGCGCCGGCCGGCGCGGGGCTGGCATTGCTGCCCTTCTATCTCGGCTTCCTCGGCATCATCGACGAGGGCCATGGCTGGGCTCTCTTCATCGGGCCCTATGTGGTCGGTGTGGCGCTGCTCATGGTCAGTCGGGTTCCCACCTTCTCGGGCAAACACATGGGTCGCATCCGGGGCGACATGGTGTTGCCGGTGCTCGGCCTCGGTGTGCTCGCCGTGGTGATGCTGATCTCCTATCCGTGGGAGTTCCTGTCGATCGTCAGCCTGGCCTATCTGGCGCTCATTCCCATCAGCATCCGCTCGCACCGCAGGCTCAGCGCGGCGGAGCCCCACCACGTGCCCGCGCCCAACCCGCCGTCTAGTTGAACGTTGCCCACACGCTGCCGGCCGCGCGCAGCCTGAGTGAACAGCTTGTCTTCTGCCCTTTGCACAGGCCCGACCATCCGCCGAACACCGCGCCCGGCGCTGGCCGTGCCGTCAGCTTGATGGTCGTGCCGGCGGGGTATCGGCTGCTGCAGTTCTCGCCGCAGTTCATCGTGCCCTGGGGAGTGCTCACATCGATGGAGCCGCCGCCCGACCCGGCCTTGGTGTAATTCACGTCGAACATCGGCAGCGCAGTGAACGTCGCATTCACCGACTTGGCCGCCGACATCCGAACCGTGCAAGAGACCTTACGACCCCGGCACGCACCGGACCATGCCGACAGCACGGCGCCGGGGGCGGGGGCAGCGGTCAGCGTCACCAGCGTCGCCTGGGGGTGGTTTGCCGAGCAACTGCCGGTGCAGGATGTGGAGACACCATTCGCTGACACCGAAACCGATCCTCCACCACTGCCTGTCGTGGTCACCAGCAGCGGCTGAGGCGGCCCTGAGGCAATGGATGTGAACATGGCGGTCACGCTCTGCGCGCTGCTCACGGTAACGCTGCAGCCCGCCATGCCCGTGCAGGCGCCGGACCATCCGGCGAAGTAAGACTTGTTGTTGGCCGTCGCGGCCAGCGTCACCACGGTGCCGGGGGCGAAGCGGCTGGCACAGCTCTCTGTGCAGGAAGCCGCGCTGCCCGCGGGCGTGAAGGTCACGGTGCCCCGCCCGTTGCCGGCAAGTGTCAGGTTGATCGGCAGTTTCCCGTCATCGATCCCGAAGGAGTCCAGCGCCGCCTTGACGTCGATGCGCGGCGTGGTGATCCGGCTGTTGCGATAGTCGGTCACCTTCTTGCCCGTGCTGCGCAGGGCGTCGAGCACGGTCTTCACCGAAGCGCCGGTGGCCCGTTCGCGCAGCAGCGCGAAGGCACCGGCCACATGCGGCGCCGCCATCGATGTGCCGTGCATGCCCGCATAGTTGCCATTGGGAATGGACGAGGTGATGTAGGAGCCCGGTGCCAGAAGCGACAGCATGCTGGACGCATTGGAATAGCACGCCACCATGTCGGTTGCGGTCGGCGCGGGCGTGCCCGCGTCAGTATAGCAGGTGCCCCAGTTCCGGTCGGACACGGAACCCACGCTCACCGCACTTGAGATGCAGGCCGGCATTGAGAGCCCGTTTGAGACACCGTCATTGCCACTCGATATCACCGTGGCGATGCCTGCCGCCTTCAGTTGGTCGATCATGGCCTTGATCGCCGGAATGCTCCGGTCACAGCTGGAAGAGTAGGTGTCCTCCGTACCGAGACTCATGTTTACCGCCGCGATATTGTAGCTTCCTCTCAGCGCATAGACGCGCTCCATCCCCCTCAGCACGTCGGACATGTTCGTGTAGGACTTGGCGGCGGACATGGGGGTGAAGACCTGGATGGCGATGATCCGCGCATCCGGTGCGATCCCGGACAGGCCGCCGGGCAGGCGGCCGGCGGCGATGCCGGCAACGTGCGTTCCATGATCGCAGTTGGACGCGCTGCACGGCCGGGCAGAGCCTGACGCTGTCGAACTGCTGCTGCCGCCCGGGCAGGCCCGGTCGGTGTAGCAGGCCTCAGACACCACCTTGCCGGACAGGAAGGGGTGATGCCTGTCGATACCGGTGTCGATCACCGCGATGGTCTGGCCGCGGCCGGTGTAGCCCGCAACCCAGGTCTCTGGGGCCCGGACGAGCGTGGCGGACTCCATCAGATTGGTGGTCAGGATCATGTCTGGCGTGATGCTGATGACATCAGGGTCGGCGCCCAGCCGGTCAAGTTCGGCCGGGGTCACGTCAAGGGCGATGAAGGGCACATTGGCGTAGGCGCGGGCGCGGTCGGGCGCGCGGGAGATCGCGGCGGCGAAGCGCTGGCTCACGGCCGTGGTGGCGGTGGCGATCTCGCGGTCCTGCTGTCGCGCCTCCGCAGCAGAAAGGCTCATGGCCGGGGCGAAGGGCACGCGCAGTCCCACGATCACGCGCACGGTGCCGCTCTTCTGGGCAGCGGCACGCAGGCTCCCGACGGTGCCGGAGGCGCCAAGGGCCATTGCACCAGCCGCTCCCGCCGGGCTCTGGCCGTCTGCCATCAACAACACCCGCTGTGCCGCCGAAACCGGCGTCAGGTGCCACACCACCGAAACGAGAAGAACGAGAACCCAGAACAGCCGTCGCATCACGCACCCTAGGATAGAAAATTCTACCCGTTAGATAGCAGGAAGCTCTACAACCTTCAAGGGATAAATTCTCCGCTAGTGAGGTTTTTTCCTTTTATTCCCCTGAGAACGTTTGCTCGGTCACAGCACCCGTGCCAGGTCGGCAATCAGGTCATCCGGGTTCTCGATCCCCACCGAAAGCCGGAACACCCCGTCGCCGGCATACTCCCGATATCGGCGCAGCTGCTCGGAGTCGTGGCGGAAGGTGGAGGCCTGGATGTCCGGCGTGCCGATCCAGTAGACCAGGCTGCGGTGGTGGCCCAGCGACACCGCGTAATGGATGATCTCGAGGTCCTTCACCATCTTCGCGGCGATCTCCGGTCCGGGCTGCCGGGTCTGGAAGGTCATCATGCCGGAGAAGTTCCGCATCTGGCGCCTGGCCAGTTCGTGCTGCGGGTGGGAGGCGAGGCCGGGGTAGAACACGCGCAAGACGGACGGGTGCTCTTCAAGGAAGCGCGCCACCTTGAGCGCCGCCTCCTCATGCGCCCGCATGCGAATGGGCAGCGTCGCCGCACCCCGCAGGATCAGCCAGGCATTGAAGGGCGACAGCACACCGCCGAAATGCACCGTCGCCTCGAGGTTCAGCGCGTCGAGATCGGTCTTGCGCCCAAGCACCGCGCCGCCCATCGCATCGCCGTGCCCGCCGATGTACTTGGTCAGCGAGTGCACAACGAAGTCAGCACCCAGCGCCAGCGGCTGCGTGGCCATCGGCGTTGCATAGGTCGAATCCACTGCCACGTCGCGCACGCCCCGCTCATGCGCCAGCCGGGACAGCGCGGCGATGTCGCACAGCTTCATCGTCGGGTTGGCGGGCGTCTCCAGCCACAGCATGCGGGTGTTGGGGCGAATGGCCGCCGCCACCTCGTCCGGGTTGGCGATATCCACATACGACACCTCGATGCCGAAGCGGGGCAGGGTGTCGCGGGCGAGTTCGGCGATGCCGACGTAATTGGCATCCGGCACGATCAGGTGGTCGCCGCGGCCCAGCCGCCCGCAGATCAGCGCATGCGCCGCCGCCACGCCGGAGCCGAAGCATAGCGCGGCCTCCGCCCCTTCGAGTGCAGCCAGCTTGGCTTCGAGCTGCGCCACCGTCGGGCTTCCCACCCGGCCATAGACGAAGCCGTCATAGCCCTGTTCGTCGCGCGCCGAGAAGCCGGTCACGGCCTCCGGCGCGAAGGTCACCGACATGACCAGGTTAGGAGAAGAGGCGCGGGTTGCAGGGTCGACGAATTCCCCGGCGTGAACGGCCGTGGTCTCGGTCTGCCAGCCGCGGTTGTTGCCCGGTTTTCCGGTCATGT
>JBEARP010000235.1:0-13252 GCA_041163105.1 Pseudomonadota bacterium | reverse complement strand
CGACGCGTTTGCCATGCTGGCCTCGCTGGTGCTGCAGATCACCTATGCCTTCTTCAATGCGTCCATTCTGACTTCGCTTTACGGCTATTTCGTCGAGCGCCGGGAGTTCTGATCCTTGATCGAGGTCAAGGGCGCCACCGGCTGAGCGGCGCACACTCCGCCACTCACGATGCTTCAGCGGGGGCCAAATGACCGACACCAGCACCACAGCCGCGGCCAAGCCGGCCGAGCAAACCACCACCACGCCTGCGCCTGAACAGCAACAGGCGTCGCCGCGCCCCTCGCTGGCGCGGCTCCGGCATAATCCAGAGGCCATCCGCCACGCTTTCGAGAGCGGCGAGTTTCCCTACAAGACCCGCATGGGCAACAAGGTCTATGAGGAGGAGATGGCCAAGCTGCAGGTCGAACTCCTCAAGCTGCAGAACTGGGTCAAGGAGACGGGCGAGCGCATCATCGTACTCTTCGAGGGCCGGGATGCCGCGGGCAAGGGCGGCACCATCAAGCGCTTCATGGAACACCTCAACCCGCGCGGCGCACGCGTTGTGGCGCTGGAAAAACCCAACGAGCGCGAGCGCACGCAATGGTACTTCCAGCGCTACATCGAGAACCTGCCGGCGGGCGGCGAGATCGTGTTTTTTGATCGCTCCTGGTACAATCGTGCCGGCGTCGAGCGTGTCATGGGCTTCTGCACGCCCAACGACTACCTCGAGTTCATGCGCCAGTGCCCGGATCTCGAGCGCATGCTGGTGCGCTCCGGCATCCGGCTGTTCAAATTCTGGTTCTCCGTCACTCGCGAGGAACAGTTGCATCGCTTTCAGTCACGCGGGAACGACCCCTTGAAGCAGTGGAAGCTGTCACCCATCGACATGGCGTCGCTCGACAAGTGGGATGACTATACCGAGGCCAAGGAGGCGATGTTCTTCTACACCGACACGGCCGACTCGCCCTGGACGATCATCAAGTCCGACGACAAGAAGCGGGCGCGACTGAACTGCATGCAGTTTTTCCTGTCCTCGATCCCCTACCCCAACAGGAACGCCAAGGTGGTGACGGGACCCGACCCGCTCATCGTCGGCACGACGGCGCATGTGATCGGCCGCGATGACCACATCCTCGGCAAGACGCTCAGGCCAGGGAAGTCGAAACGGTAGGCGAGCCTCACCACCTCTTTGCACCTTGCCCGGGCCAGACCCGGCCACCCTTTCGTGGCCACAGGTAGAATGGCCGGGCAAACCCGACCAACGTGAACAGCGGAGAAGTGTAGAGGGCGATAAGCGGCGCTCAGTCCTCGAAAGGATCCTTCATCAGGATCGTGTCGTCACGTTCGGGCGAGGTTGACAGCAGCGCAACCGGGCACTCGATCAGTTCTTCGAGGTACTTCACGTACTTGATCGCCTGCGCGGGAAGCTGAGCCCAGCTGCGCGCGCCTGCAGTGGTGCCCTTCCAGCCTTCGAAGCTTTCGTAAATGG
Source organism: Pseudomonadota bacterium (assembly GCA_041163105.1). Classification (GTDB taxonomy): domain Bacteria; phylum Pseudomonadota; class Alphaproteobacteria; order Rhizobiales; family Aestuariivirgaceae; genus Aestuariivirga. Next base: position 11,783 of record JBEARP010000235.1, on the reverse strand, counting down.
GTACGACGCGCTTCTGCGCTTCTTCCGCAGCGGGGAACCGATCCAGCCGCTTGCCTTCGAGTTCATAGCCGATGCCGACCTTGATCTCGTCGAGCCCGTCGAGCACGTCGAGCTTGGTAAGCGCAATGCCATGGATGCCGGAGGTCTTGATGGCCTGGCGCACCAGCACCGAATCGAACCAGCCGCAGCGGCGCTTGCGGCCGGTCACGGTGCCGAATTCACGGCCGCGCTGGCCGATGTATTCGCCCACCTCATTCTCCTGCTCGGTCGGGAAGGGGCCGGAGCCGACGCGCGTCGTGTAGGCCTTGGCGATGCCCAGCACATAGCCGATGGATGACGGACCGAGGCCCGAACCGGCAGCGGCCTGGCCGGCTACGGTGTTCGAGGATGTCACATAAGGATAGGTGCCGTGATCGATGTCGAGCAGGATGCCCTGCGCGCCCTCGAACAGAATGCGCTTGCCCTCGCGCTTCATGTCGTCAAGCAGCGACCAGACGGCATCCGAGAATGGCAGGATGCGCGGCGCAATTTCTGCGAGCTGCGCAATCAGGTCCTGCGCCTTCAGCTCCGCCTCGCCCATGCCGCGACGGAGTGCATTGTGGTGGGCCAGCAGCCGGGCGACCTTGGGGCCGATGGTGGCGAGGTCGGCGAGGTCGTTCACGCGGATGGCGCGGCGGCCAACCTTGTCCTCATAGGCGGGGCCGATGCCGCGGCCAGTGGTGCCGATCTTGCCTGCACCGGCGGCCGTTTCGCGCAGTTGGTCGAGTTCGCGGTGGAGCGGCAGGATCAAAGTGGCGTTCCCGGCAACTCGCAGGTTCTGGCGAGAGATGTCCACGCCCTGGGACGACAGCTTGTCGATCTCGGTGGCAAGGGCCCATGGGTCAATCACCACGCCATTGCCGATGACCGAGAGCTTGCCCGGGCGGACGATGCCTGAAGGCAGCAACGACAGCTTGTAGGTGACGCCGTCGATCACCAGGGTGTGGCCGGCATTGTGCCCGCCCTGGAAGCGCACCACCACATCGGCCCGCTCGGACAGCCAGTCAACCAGCTTGCCCTTGCCCTCGTCGCCCCACTGGGCGCCGACCACCGCCACATTCGCCATTTCAGGCCCCTTTCAGACACAGGAACGGCCCCGGGAGGCTTGGCCTCCGGAGCCGTTCCGGGCTCTTACACCATCGGGGGCGGAAGGCAAACCAGAGAAAAGAAGGGCTGCATCGCCACCGGGGGGCGGTTGACCCCGGGGCGCGGTGGTGCAAGCCTCCGGCAATTCACCTGCTGAGAGTGCAAGCCATGAAATCCGTTGTCTCGCTTCTGGCCCTGGGCCTTGTGCTGGGAACGAGCACCCCAGCCCTTGCCGAGGCAACCCCGGAAGAAGCCCAGCGACTGACAGCCCTTTTCCAATCCTACCTCGGCTCGGAACCGGGCGTCGTGAGCATCACCACTGCGGGCGATTCCTATGCCGCGAAACTCGACCTCTCGCCGCTGTTCGCCAAGGTGAAGGACCCCGCCGTCAGCCTAAGCCTGTCGCCGCTGGAATGGACGCTCACCAGCCAGGGAAACGGGACGTGGAAAGTTGACCAGGACCAGCCGCTGACCTTCGCCTTCGGTGTGAAAGGCCAGGGCGAAACCAACGGCGCAATCGCCTCGGTCGTCTCCACCGGCATCTTCGATGAGGCACTTGGCGGGTTCGCCACCAGTTCGGCGGAGTTGAAAGGCATCACCGCCGACCAGACGGTGAGCGATGCAGGCACCACCACGCGCATCGCCTATGCCATAGATACCGTCACCATGCAGACGGCGATGCAGGGCACGTCCAACAGCGCCGACGCCACGTCGAGCTATGTCTACACAGGCCTCAGGGAGACGGTCAGCGTCCCCGCCTCTGCCGATGGCGCAACGCCGCCGATGGAGCTTGTCATCGCCTCGACCTCGGGCAAGCAGGGTGGCACCGTGAAGGGGCTGAAGCTGAAGGCCATCGGCGATCTCGTCACATGGCTCGTGGCCCACCCGGACCAGAAGGCCATTGCCGCCGAGCAGGCCGTCTTCAAGGACAAGCTGCGCGCCGCCCTGCCCTTGTTTGCCAGCCTCACCGGCACCAGCACGATGGAGGACGTGACAGCCACCTCACCTTTCGGCCAGTTTGCCGTGAAGCAGTTCGGTTTCGGCGCAGAGATGAACGGCATCAGCGCCGACGGGCGGCTGCGCCAGACCTTCAGTTTCACGGGGTTGCAGGTTCCCGCAGCACTTCTGCCGCCATGGGCCGCAGGCCTCGTGCCGGAAAACTTCAGCCTCGACGTGAGCGTGGCCGGCTTCGACCTTGCCGCACCCGCAGCACTGATCCTCGACAAGCTTGACCTCACGAAGTCCGAACCGCTGCCCAAGGACCTCGATGCACCGCTGATGCAGGCGCTGATGCCGAAAGGCAGCGTCACCATCACGCTCGGCCCGAGCCAAGTCCTGGCGGGGCTCTATGGCCTGACGGCCGCCGGCAGCATGACGGCGGGACCGGTGGCCATGCCCGCCGGCGAGGCGCTGGTGAAGCTCAAGGGCATGGACGAGACCATGGCAGCGCTGCAGGCCGCCCCGCCGGATATCCAGCAGATGAGCGCCGCGCTGCTGCTGGTGAAGGGTCTCGGCAAGGCCGAGGCCGACGGTTCACTGTCCTGGCAGATCGTCGGAACGGAGGCCGGCGCCCTCACGGTGAATGGCGCCGACATCTCCAAGATGCTGGGCGGCGGGCAGTAGCCCGCCACCACGCACCTCAAAAGGCGAGCGGCTTGGCCTGTTTCACCTGCGGCAGCTTGGCAACAGCCTGCAGCACGGCGGCTGGCGGCGCTTCATCGATGGAGACGAGACAGATCGCTTCTCCGCCCTGTGCCCGACGGCCGAGGTTGAAGGTGGCGATGTTGACTCCGGCATTGCCCAGAATGGTGCCCAGCGCGCCGATGAAGCCCGGCTTGTCCTCGTTCGTGACATAGAGCATGTGCGGGCCGAACTCGGCCTCCATGTCGATGCCCTTGATCTGGATGACACGCGCCTTGCCGTCCGAGAACACCGTCCCCGCAACCGAGCGCTCGAGATGGGCCGTCTTCACCGTGAGGCGGATGTAAGTCTCATAGGCGCCGCGCTGTGTCTGCTTGACCTCGTCCACCTTGATGCCGCGCTCGCGCGCAACCACGGGGGCCGACACCATGTTCACCGTCCCGAGCATGGGCTGAAGAACGCCTGACAAGGCGGCCGAGGTGAGTGCCTTGGTATTCATCTCTCCCACATCGCCGGCATATTCGATGACGATGCCGGTGACCGGCTCATCGGTCAGCTGCCCTGCGAAGGAACCGAGCTTCTCGGCTACCGCGATGAAGGGGCGAAGGCGCGGCGCCTCGTCCGCCGAGATCGACGGCATGTTGAGGGCATTGGAGACCGCACCCGTGATCAGGTAATCCGCCATTTGCTCGGCCACCTGCAGCGCCACATTCTCCTGCGCCTCTCCCGTCGAAGCGCCCAGATGTGGTGTCGCAACCACATTGTCGAGATCGAACAGCTTGTGGCTGGTGGCCGGCTCCACCTCGAACACGTCGAGGGCAGCACCCGCCACATGGCCAAATTTCAGCGCGTCATAGAGGGCGTCCTCGACCACCAGTCCGCCGCGTGCGCAATTGATGATTCGAACACCTTTCTTGCACTTGGCGAGTGCCGCAGCATCGATGATGTTGCGGGTCTTCTCGGTCAGCGGCGTGTGCAGGGTGATGAAATCGGAGCGGCGGAAAATCTCGTCCAGTTCCACCTTTTCCACACCGATCTCGATGGCGCGTTCGGGCGACAGGAACGGGTCGAAGGCGATGACCTTCATCCTAAGACCCAGCGCGCGGTCGGCGACGATCGAGCCGATGTTGCCGCATCCGATCACGCCCAGCGTCTTGTTGAAGAGTTCCACACCCATGAAGCGGTTCTTCTCCCACTTGCCCGCATGGGTGGAGGCATTGGCCTCGGGAATCTGGCGGGCCAGCGCCATCATCATCGAAATCGCGTGCTCGGCGGTGGTGATGGCATTGCCGAAGGGCGTGTTCATGACCACGATACCGCGCTGGGTGGCAGCGGGGATGTCCACATTGTCGACGCCGATGCCCGCTCGGCCGATGACCTTCAGCCGCGTCGCGGCAGCGATGATCTTTGGCGTCACCTTGGTGGCAGAACGGATGGCGAGGCCATCATAGTTCGGAATGGCAGCGAGCAGGGCATCCTTGTCCTTCCCGAGGTCGGGGAGGTAGTCCACCTCCACACCACGATCGCGAAAGATCTGCACGGCAGTTTCTGAGAGTTTATCGGATACGAGAACACGGGGAGCCATGAAAGACACTCCTGATATAAAATGAAGAGGGAACGGGATCAGACTGCGGTCGCCTGGGCATAGGCCCAGTCGAGCCACGGCATCAGCGCTTCGAGATCGGAGGTCTCGACGGTGGCACCGCACCAGATGCGAAGCCCGGGCGGCGCATCGCGATAGGAGCCGATGTCGAAGGCAGCCTTCTCGGCTTCCAGCAGCTTCACCATTTTCTTGGGGATACTCTCATCGGCCTGGAGCGTGAGGCAGACCGAGGTGTTCGAGCGTGTTGCCTCGACCTTCGAGAGATTCGCCGCGAAATCACGCGAGTCTATCCATGCCTGAACGACAGCCGCATTGGCATCGGCGCGGGCCATGAGGCCCTTGAGGCCGCCGACCTTCTGGGCCCATTCCAGCGCCACGATGTAGTCCTCGACGCACAGCATCGAGGGCGTGTTGATGGTCTCGCCTTCGAATATGCCGGCAATCAGCTTGCCACCGCTGGTAAGGCGGAAGATCTTCGGAAGCGGCCAGGCCGGAGCGTAGTTCTCCAGGCGCTCCACGGCGCGCGGGCCGAGGATCAACATGCCATGCGCACCCTCTCCGCCCAGCACCTTCTGCCAGGAGAAGGTCACGACATCGAGCTTGGTGAAATCGAGTGGCTGCGCAAAGGCGGCCGACGTCGCATCGCAGATCGTCAGACCCTGGCGACCATCCGGAATCCAGTTCGCATCCGGAACGCGCACGCCGGACGTCGTACCATTCCAGGTGAAGACCACGTCATGATCGAAGTTCACGGTGGAAAGATCGGGAAGCGCGCCATAGCCCGCGGTTATCTTGCGGGCATCCTTCAGCTTCAGCTGCTTCACCACGTCGGAGACCCAGCCGTCTCCGAAACTCTCCCAGGCCAGCATGTCGACAGGCCGGGTGCCGAGCAGCGACCACATGGCCATTTCGACGGCACCCGTGTCGGATGCAGGAACGATGCCGATGAGATGAGTTGCCGGAACTTCCAGCACCTCGCGCGTCAGTTCGATGGCGCGCTTCAGGCGCGCCTTGCCAAGGCTCGAGCGATGCGAGCGTCCCAGTACATCAGTGTTGAGAAGTTCGGCTGTCCAGCCAGGGATCTTGGCGCAGGGGCCAGAAGAAAAATGCGCGCGTGCCGGGCGCGTAGCCGGTTTTGTGGTCGCCATCTTGTGCTCCATCCTTGCAGATGGACCGGCCCTCGGTGGGGAAGGCTAGCCCGCGACCCATATCGCGCATTTTGCGACATCGCGCAAGGGCGCAAAAAAGTGCGGCCCACGCCAGGCGTGGGCCGCTCAATGTTCAAGCCACTGCGCCTCGCTCAGAAGCCGTAGCGCAGGCCCACCAGGGCTTCGTTGGCATAGGTTTCCGAGGAAATGATCTGGCGGAAGCGGTAGCCCACGTCGGCACTCAGATTGTCGGTGATGTTGACCTCGACGCCAGCCATCAGGGCATAGGTCACGCCACTCTCGTCGTCACCCCTGTCGTCAGACCAGCCATAACCGATACCCGCGCCAACATAGGGCGTAACCACGGTCTGGGTAGGGATGTCGAAGTAGACGTTGCCCAGCACGGATCCGAAGTCATGGTGATCGTTGCCAATGCCAGCGTAGTCGATGCGGGCGTCGGTGCGGAGATTTTCATTGAACTTGTAGCCCACGCCACCTCCGAGCAGGAAAACGCTGTCGGTGTTGTTCTCGGTGTTGAGCCACGACCAGCCGAGATCGCCACGAAGATAGAAGCTCGACGCGGTCACGACCGGTTCGGGCGCGTAGGAGTCAGCGGCGAGTGCCGCCGTGCTGGTGAGGCTGGCCATCAGGCCGAGGCCGAGCAGCGCCTTTGTGATGAACTTCATGATCTCTTACTCCTTCGCAGACAAAGCAAACTCGATGTGCGCAAAACTAGAAACCATCCGTGACCCCAGGCAGGCGTGAATACGGCGGAAAAAAGTCAAAGCCCGTCTGTTGCTCCAAAGTCACATGCTTCTGTGTCGTCTTGATGAGCAAGCGTTACAGGGCATTTACCATGATGCGCCTCACCACTCTTCGACTGCAAATCCGGGTTGGCTGTGCTAGTGTCGCCAACAGGACGGAGAGCATAATGAAGACTTTGTTTACCACGTTGCTTATGTTTTTTGCCTGCGGCACAGCCCTTGCGGACTGCCCCGTCGGCGATATCGAGAAGGCACTGGGTGCACCGCCCGACGGCTTGAAGAAAGTGGAGCGCGAGGTCAGCGATATTCAATCCACCGAAGGCGGTGTCTGGCGCATCTTCGAGACTGAGGATGGCAGCCTCGCCACACTGCTGCGCATCGATGGTGGCGAGTCAGGCATGGGCGAGCGGCGGCTGAGCGTGGTGAGCCTTGATGCCTATGGCATCAGCGTCACGCGCGTCGACTATCTGCGCCATGCTTTCCTCGAGGAGGGTGGACCCAATGGCCCCGCGAAACGAACGACAGAATACTTCTACTATTGCGGCGGCAAGCTTCACCTTCCGCCGGAACAGTTTGCGACGATGGACGGGAACTACGCCAAGGCCGGCGCCGACGCACAAAGGGTGATGATCACCGACAAGGATGTGGCGGATGTGACGAAGCGTCTGGCCCGTTGATCCGCTGGCGCTGCTCGGCTGTCTAGGCCGCCGCCTTGGCGATGGCGCCGCAAAGTTCGTCCACGATGCTCATCACCAGGCCTTCGTCATCACCTTCGGCCATGACGCGGATCACCGGTTCGGTGCCCGAGGGACGGATCACCAGGCGACCTGAGTTCCCGAGCCGCGCCTCGGCGTCAGCAATCATTGAGCGCACGTGATTGTCCTGCAGTGGCGTGCCCTGCTTGAATTTCACGTTCTTCAGCACCTGCGGCAGCGGCGTGAACAGGTTGCATACTTCGCTCACGGGCCGGCCCTGACGCTTCACCTCCGCCAGCACCTGCAGGGCTGCCAGCAGTCCATCGCCAGTGGTCGAGAAATCAGACAGCACGATGTGGCCGGACTGCTCGCCACCAACATTATGGCCATGGGCGCGCATGTGCTCGACAACATAGCGGTCGCCCACCTTGGTACGCGCCAGGGTCAGTTTCTGCTCGGCGAGATAACGCTCGAGACCAAGGTTGGACATGATCGTCGACACCAGGCCGCCGCCGCGCAATTCGCCACGCTTGGCCCATGACATGGCGATCAGCGCCATCAACTGGTCGCCATCCACCACCTGACCCTTGTCGTCGGCGATGATGACGCGGTCGGCATCGCCGTCGAGGGCGATACCAATGTCGGCACGCAGCTCGCGCACCTTGTCGCACATGGCCTCGGGGTGAGTGGACCCGCAGCCGTCATTGATGTTGATGCCGTTGGGCTCGTTGCCAATCTGGACCACTTCGGCGCCCAGTTCCCACAGCGCAGTGGGCGCCACCTTGTAGGCCGCACCATTGGCCGTATCGATGACCACGCGCAAGCCGTCGAGCGTCATGTCCCTGGGATAGGTGCGCTTTGCGAATTCAATGTAGCGGGCCTGCGCATCCTCGATGCGCTTGGCACGGCCAATGGTGTCCGGTGCGGCGAGCGTCATCAGCGAGGGATCGTCAAGCATCGCCTCGATCTCCAGTTCCTGCTCGTCGGAGAGCTTGAAACCATCGGGCCCGAAGATCTTGATGCCATTGTCGGCGTAAGGGTTATGCGAGGCGGAGATCATGATGCCAAGATCCGCGCGCATCGACCGCGTGAGCATGGAGACCGCCGGCGTTGGTACCGGGCCGAACAGGAACACATCCATTCCGGAAGCAAGAAGCCCCGACGTCAGCGCATTCTCGATCATGTAACCCGACAGTCGCGTGTCCTTGCCGATCACGACGCGGTGGCGGTGGCTGCCGCGGCGATAGAGATTGCCGGCCGCCATGCCGATCTTCAGCACCATGTCGGCGGTCATGGCGCCGCTGTTGGCACGGCCGCGCACGCCGTCGGTTCCGAAATACTTGCGGGCCATGGAAATTCCCCTGCCTTAGAGTCCGCTCTGGTCCGGGTCTGCGACTGCTTGCGCCACCGCCAGAGCCTCGACCGTTGCCTTGACATCATGCACACGAAGAATATGCGCTCCGTTAAGAGCCGACCAGACAGCACCGCCGACCGACCCGTTGACGCGGTTCCCCGCCTGCTTCTCGCCCGTCAGCGCACCGATGAAACCCTTGCGCGAAAGTCCCATCAGAAGCGGAACACCAAGCGCGTGATAGAGCGTAAACTGGCGCAGCACGTCGATGTTGTGGCGGAAGCTCTTGCCGAAACCGATGCCCGGGTCCGCCACGATGCGCTCGCGCGCGATGCCCGCCGCCACGCAGGCCTCGATGCGGGCCTCCAGCCAGTCGAACACGTCGAGCGCCACGTCGTCATATCGGGGGCTCAGTTGCATGGTCTTTGGGTCGCCCTGAGCATGCATGAGGATGACCGGGCATGAGGCTTCTGCCATCGCCTGCATCGCCGCGGGCTCATAGGTGAGGGCTGCCACGTCGTTGACGATCCGGGCGCCCGCCTTCAGCGCGGCACGCATCACATTGGCCTTGCGCGTGTCCACTGACACGGTGAGCCCCTGCCCCGCCAGTGCCTCGATCACCGGCAGGATGCGGCGGAGTTCCTCCGCCTCCGGCACGCCCTCGGAGCCGGGCCTTGTGGACTCGCCGCCCACGTCGAGAATGTCCGCCCCCTCTTTCGCCATCTGGACGCCATGCGCGATAGCGCGCTCGGCTTGCGCGTTGAGGCCGCCGTCAGAGAAGCTGTCAGGGGTGACGTTGACGATGCCCATGATGAGCGGGCGCTCGTGCGACAGGAAGGACGGCACCACCGTCTGGCGCGGCAGCCGGCCCGTTGTGATGCGGCGCAAGACCTCAGGACCGTCCCGATCGATCTCTTCGACCAACGAATAGGCGATTGTGGAAAGGCCGCCGAGCGATGCTCCGCGGCCTTCCGTGATCAGCTGCCGGGCATCGGGTCCATAAGCGAGCCCGGCCGGCCTTGCGTAGCTCTTCCGCATCAGGCTTGCGGCTGCGGTTCCATGCCGCCCGCACCGCCCGCCTTGGGCTGGCCTGTGGAGGGAACGGAGGAGGACGCCTTGGCGGTCCGCTTGTTCCCGTCGCTGTCGTCACGCTTGGGCGGCGTGCCGGCGAGCAGGTTCTTGATCTCCTCGCCCGACAGCGTCTCGTATTCGAGAAGCCCCTGGGCCAGTGCCACCAGCTCGTGGTTCTTCTCCGTCAGAATGCGGCGCGCCTCGGAAAGGCCTTCGAAGACAAGCCGCTTCACTTCCTGATCGATCTTCTGGGACGTCTCCTCGGAGATGTTCTGCGTGCGCGATACCGAGTGGCCGAGGAACACCTCTTCCTGGTTCTCGCCATAGGCCACCGTGCCGAGTTCATCCGAATAGCCCCAGCGCGTGACCATGGCACGCGCAAGGCGTGTCGCCTGCTCGATGTCTGACTGGGCGCCCGAGGTCACGTTTTCCTTGCCGAAGGTCAGCTCTTCCGCGATGCGGCCACCCATCATGATCGCCAGGCGCGAGGTCATCTGGGTGTAGCTCATCGACAGGCGGTCGCCCTCGGGAAGCTGCATCACCATGCCCAGTGCGCGGCCGCGCGGGATGATGGTGGCCTTGTGCACGGGATCGGCCTTCGGCACGTTCATCGCAACCAATGCATGGCCCGCCTCGTGATAGGCGGTGAGCCGCTTTTCGTCTTCCGACATGGCCATGGAGCGGCGTTCCGCACCCATCATCACCTTGTCCTTGGCCTCCTCGAATTCCGACTGCGTCACGATGCGCTTGTTGCGGCGCGCGGCGAGCAGTGCCGCCTCGTTGACCAGATTCGAGAGATCGGCGCCTGAGAAGCCAGGCGTGCCGCGCGCGATGGTCTTGGCATCCACATCGGGAGCCAAGGGCACATTGCGCATGTGCACCTTGAGGATCTTCTCGCGGCCCTGCACGTCCGGATTCGGCACCACGATCTGGCGGTCGAAGCGGCCGGGGCGCAGCAGCGCGGGGTCGAGGACGTCCGGACGGTTGGTCGCTGCGATGAGGATCACGCCCTCGTTCGCCTCGAAGCCGTCCATCTCGACGAGCAACTGGTTCAGCGTCTGCTCGCGCTCGTCATTGCCACCGCCCAGGCCCGCTCCACGATGGCGGCCGACGGCGTCGATTTCGTCGATGAAGATGATGCAGGGCGCGTTTTTCTTCGCCTGCTCGAACATGTCGCGCACGCGGGACGCGCCGACGCCGACGAACATTTCCACGAAGTCCGAACCCGAGATGGTGAAGAACGGAACATTGGCCTCGCCCGCGATGGCGCGGGCGAGAAGCGTCTTGCCGGTGCCGGGCGGGCCCACAAGCAGCGCGCCCTTCGGAATCTTGCCGCCGAGGCGCTGGAACTTGTGCGGATCCTTGAGGAAGTCGACGATCTCGACGAGGTCGTCCTTGGCTTCTTCAACACCCGCCACGTCATCGAAGGTCACACGGCCGTGGCGTTCGGTGAGCAGCTTGGCCTTGGACTTGCCAAAGCCCATTGCCTTGCCCGAGCCCGACTGCATCTGGCGGATGAAGAACACCCAGACGCCGATCAGCAGCAACATGGGAAGCCAGTACACCAACGCATTGGTCAGGATCGAGTCGTTCTGCGCGGTGCGGAAGGTGATCGACACGTTCTTGCTGCGCAGTTCCTTCAGCTGGTCCTCGAAGTACATGAGGGGGCCGGTGGTCTGCACCGTGCTACCATCTGACAGCTTGCCGGTGATATTCTCCCCGGTGATGGTGATCGACTGGATGGCGCCGGAATTCGCCTTGTCGAGGAATTCGGAATAGCTCAGCTCGGAACTGCTGGGACGGCCCACCTGGCCCTGGAACACGCTGAACAGCGCGAACAGCAGCAGCGCGATGACGATCCAGACGGCGAAATTGCGGAATTGATTCACGTGTTCCCTCACAGCTGGCCGACCTGTCCGGACAGCGGACGGAGGCATGATTGGCAATAACATAGGTTGGGGCCGAAGTATTTCCAAGAACGGCGTTTGGGTAAATCCGTCACAGCCCCGGATTGAGGCGGCGGAAACCGGTCCGCGCCGGCGGAGCCCCAGTCGGCAGTTCGACCCAGGGGCAGGCCCGCTGGGCATAAACCGGCAGGCCCGGCACCGAAGGTTGCTTGCGGGAGGCGGTCGGCGTCACCGTCGCACCGGCCGCAGCTTCGATCAGAAAACGATTATCCCACAAGAGCTTACCCGATTCTGGCACCAGTTGGGGCGCCGCCTCGATGCGCGCCGCCTCGCGGGTGACCCAGAAGCCGGTCTTGCGCCGCCCCAGCAGCGCACCGCCAAGGGTGCAGCGCACCGGCCCCTCGCCACTGCGGACCCAGCGGGCGAGACGCTGAAGCTCATCGGCCTCGGGCACCATCTGTCCGGCACCATAACGCTC
>JBEARP010000234.1:0-16888 GCA_041163105.1 Pseudomonadota bacterium | reverse complement strand
TAGGGCGTATAGGCCGTGTACCAGCCCGGGTTCTCCAGCACATTGCGCAGGATCACCTTGGGCGTGACGGTGCCATAGTAGCCCATGCCGATCATCGAAACGAAGACGTCGTTCCGCTCCGCCATGGTGCGGAGATAGGAGAGTGCCGTGCGCTCCGGCATGGCCTTCTTCAGTTCCAGCGGGCGCTTGGTGCGGATGTTCTCCGGCACAACCTTGGCGATGAAGTCATCCATCGACTTGGCGCCGAGGCTCTTCAGCATCTCGGCGGTGTCGGCCTGGTCCGGCCCGATGTGGCGGGCAATGAAGTTCGCGCCGGGTTCGAGCTCGGCGAATGAGGGGCGGGTTGCCATGATCTTATCCGTTCACCAGCTTGTCATAGGCGGCCTTGTCCATCAGCTCGTCGAGTTCCGACGGGTTCGAGAGCTTCACCTTCATGAACCATGCGCCGCTCTCGGCATCGCGGTTGACGAGCGCCGGATCGCCTTCGAGTTCCTTGTTCACTTCGACGACTTCGCCCGAGACGGGCACATAGACCTCGCTCGCGGCCTTGACGCTTTCGACGACGGCGGCCTGCTCATGGGCAGCCACCTTCTTGCCGATGGCGGGAAGCTCGATGAAGACAACGTCACCCAGCTGCTCCTGGGCGTGGTTGGTGATGCCGATGGTGGCGATGCCGTTGTCGACGATCACCCACTCATGGTCCTTGCTGTACTTGGCGGTCATTTGGGCAGGCTCCTAGCGTTTGAATCGGTTGGGAATAAAGGGAAGTGTGACGATCTCGGCGGGCATGGACGTGCCACGCACGATGAGATTGATCTTGGTACCGGGTGCGGCGCTGGCGGTTTCGACATAGCCCATGGCAACGGGACCGTTCACCGAGGGGCCGAAGCCTCCGGAAGTGACCTTGCCGATCTCGCGGCCCGACTGGTCGGTGATGACCGTGCCGTCACGCGCAGGCGCCCGGCCCTCGGGCTTGATGCCGACGCGTTTGCGAGCCGTGCCGGAGGCCAGTTCCTTCTGCACGCGGGCGGCACCGATGAAGCCGCCCTCGGCGCGGCGGCGCTTCTGGATCGACCAGACGAGATCGGCCTCGACCGGCGAGATCGCTTCATCGAGCTCGTGGCCATAGAGGCAGAGGCCACCTTCGAGGCGCAGAGAATCACGCGCGCCAAGGCCGACCGGCTTCACCAGCGGGTCTGACAGCAGAAGATCCCACAGCTTCGGCGCATCGGCGTTGGACACCGAAATCTCGAAGCCGTCCTCGCCGGTGTAGCCCGAGCGCGAGACCTGCGCCTTGATGCCACCCAGATCGACATCGGCGTAGTGCATGAAGGGGATGTCCTTCACGGCCGGTGCCAGCTTCGCCAGCGCCTCCTCGGCCTTCGGGCCCTGCAGGGCGACAAGCGAAAGATCATCGCGCCGCGTGAGCTTCACGCTTGATGGAAGGTGCTTCTGCATCCAGCCATAGTCGTGCTCCTTGCGGCCGGCGTTGACGACCACATAGAGCGTGCCGTCCCTCGCGTGCCGCGTGATCATCAGGTCGTCCAGCGTTCCGCCCTCTTCGTTGAGGAACTGCGCGTAGCGCTGCTGGCGCGGCTTGAGGCTCAGCACATCGGCGGGCACGAGGGTTTCCATGGCCTTCGCCACCGTCTCGAAGTCAGCGCCCTCGATCAGGCACTGGCCCATGTGGGAAACGTCGAAGAGGCCGGCATTCTGGCGCGTCCAGTTATGCTCGGCGATGATGCCGGCAGGGTATTGCACCGGCATGTCATAGCCCGCGAAGGGCACCATGCGGGCGCCCAGCTTCACGTGGTTCTCGTAAAGGGATGTTCGTTTGGGAGCGTCGTCGCTCATCTCGTTTCAGTCTCCGGACAAAGCGTGGCCAGACCCGGCGAAACCGGATCTGCCCCCTCTGTACGAGACCTGAGAGATTTCACATCCGGTCACTCCGACACCGGATGCTTGCTCCTTCGGTGAGTGGACCGCTGTCGTGTGGCCCGCTGCTCTCCAGAGTTCGAACTTACGCCCTGCCGGTCCTTTTGCCTGAGAGTTTCCGGGGCGGTTGCTCCTTCGGCGCCGGTTTGACCCGGTCTCTTCCGCACAGGGCGCTGTGCTGAACATCGCCGAGACTAGGCCGATAGCCATTCAAGTCAAGCGCGCCTGACATCAGAGCTGCTCTGTGGAAAAGACACCCGGCAGAGATACTTCCAGCAGCTCGAGATCACCCGAGGCTGTGGAATAACGGGTGCGAAGGCCGGGCGGGATGACGAAGGCATCACCCGCCGACAGGGTAAACGGTTCCTTGCCCTCGCCCTCCAACACCATGGAACCCTTCATCACGAAGGTGAAAAGGATGTCACCATGATGGATGGTCCAGCGCGTCTCGCCGCCATCAGGCTTCGCCACCATGACGGAGGCCACACCCCTGGTGTTTGCGTTGATGGTCGTATCGCGCGCCACGAAGCCCGGCAGGCGGAAGGGGCGGAATTCGCCCTGTGAGCCCACATTGTGGACGAAGCGCTGGCCCTGCCATTCGCGCTCGGGCCGCAGATCAGGCGTGGGCAGCGTCAGCTCATGGTCGATCTCGGTCACGTGCTCAGCGGGAACGCCGATCTCGATCACTTCGATGCCGTCGCTGGCCTCCAGCACGCGATGGCGAATTTCCGGGGGCTGGATGAAGCAGTCGCCGGGGTGCAGGCGAATCGGCCCGCCCTGGTCCTCGTAGAGCACGTCGACCCAGCCCCGGATGCAGAAGATCAGCTGGAAGCCCACCTTGTGGAAATGCACCATGTCCGGCACCGGCCCGCCATCGGGGATGCGGATGTGCGACGCGATCATCGCGCCGCCGAGGCGTGAGGGCACGAGGTCACGGTAGAGCATGCCCGCCCGGCCGATGACCCAGGGCGCCTGGTCGGCCAGCCGCCGGACCACGAAGGCATGTTCGGTTGCGGGCAGCACCAGCGGCGGGTTCAGCTCGTCGATCTCGACCCTTGTGCCGTTGGGCGCGGTGAGCAGGCGCTGGCCGCCCGCAAAGCCGTCCGGGTCCTCGGTGAGAATCCGGAGGGTGCCCGGGGGTTCGGCGGCCCCCTTCTCGATCCTGAGCCTGAGGCCATGGCCCGACAGCACGGCGACCTCCGGGTTGTCGGCGGGGTAGATCATGTCCAGCCGCATCTTCAGGGTTTTCGTGAAGAAGGCCAGGTCGTCGCGGAGTTCCTGGGTGGGCAGGCGGATTTCGGCGCGGGTTTCGGTCATCTTGTCAGGCAGGAGCACGGCGGCAGTCATGACCGCGCGATGTCACGCTCATAGAGGTAGAGATAGCGCCGCACCGTCTGGCCGATCAGCTCCGTCTTGGAGAAGGCCTCGAGCCGATCCAGCGCCTTGCGCGAATCCTCAGGCGGGATGACGCGGTCCATCATGTCGCAGGTCTTGGCCAGCGTCATGATGCAGACATCGCGCGGCTCCGGCATCACCGCGCCAAGAAGCACCGCGCGGAGCGCCTCCTTCAGCCCCGCGAGACTCGCGCGGTCCTGCAGGGCGAATGACGTCTGCGGCCTGCGGAACAGGGACTTGCGCTCGGATTGCTCCAGCACGCCACGGGCCACAAGGCCATTGAGCGCGGCCTCGCGCACCTGGGCTCCCATCGGCACGAGCGTCTCGACAAAGCGCTCGACATTCGAGGGTGCGCCCGCCGCCGACATGGCGCTCAGCACGGGGTCGAGGGCGGCATCGCCGGTCACCGCAGGGTCGACCACCCAGACGCGGTCCAGGTCGCTGTCAATGCGCCCGGCCAGCGCCAGTTCCATGAGGGCCGCCCCCGCGAAGGCGGCGCTGTTATAGGCCTCCGGGAGCTTGAGAAACTCCCCGGTTTCCGTGTCGAGCGTGAGGAGCAGGAACTGCTCCGGAACCGTCATCATCTGTACTTGCCCCTGCCGCGCAGTCCTGATGACGTTCTATACCGCGATCGCGACCACGGGCAACAGGCCGGGAGACCGCCAATCCGTGGCCGTGGGTTGACAACGCCCGCCTCCCCCCGCATCTCTTGGCGCATGAGCAAGCCGCCTCTCAAAATCCTTCTGGCCGCACCCCGTGGCTTTTGCGCCGGGGTGGTGCGGGCGATCGACATCGTGGAGCGGGCGCTGGCCCTTTACGGCGCGCCGGTCTATGTGCGCCACGAGATCGTGCACAACAAGTTCGTGGTCGACGACCTGAAGGCCAAGGGTGCCATATTCGTCGACGAGCTGGACCAGATACCCGATGGTGACCGGCCCGTGGTATTCTCCGCCCATGGCGTGCCGAAGTCGGTGCCCGCCGCCGCCACCGCGCGCCACATGTTCCAGCTCGATGCCACTTGCCCGCTCGTCACCAAGGTGCACATGGAGGCGCAGCGACATCATGCGGAAGGCTTCGAGATCATCCTGATTGGCCATAAGGGCCACCCGGAGGTGATCGGCACCATGGGGCAGCTGCCGCAAGGAGCGGTGGTTCTCATCGAAACGCCCGATGACGTGGCCAGGCTTCAGGTGAAGGACCCCGCGAAGCTTGCCTACATCACCCAGACCACGCTGTCGGTCGATGACACCAGGGACGTGATCGCCGCGCTGCAGGACCGCTTCCCTGCGATCAAGGGGCCCTACAAGGAAGACATCTGCTATGCCACCACCAACCGCCAGGAGGCGGTGAAGGCCATCGCCAGCCAGGTGGAGCTGCTGCTGGTGGTCGGTGCGCCCAATTCGTCGAACTCCCGCCGCCTCGTGGAAGTGGGCGAGAGGAACGGTACGCCGCGCTCCATGCTGGTGCAGCGGGCAGCCGAGCTCGACTGGTCGACGCTCAAGGGACTTTCGACAGTGGGCATCACGGCAGGCGCTTCCGCGCCCGAGCTGCTGGTGAACGAGATCATCGATGCCTTCCGCGCGCATTACGACGTGAGCGTGGATCAGGTAACGCTGCGCGAGGAGAACGTCACCTTCAAGCTGCCGCGCGAATTGCGTGAGGTTCCGGCCACGCCATGACCGCGAACAAGGTGATCGTGCATACGGACGGGGCCTGCTCCGGCAATCCGGGGCCCGGTGGCTGGGGCGTGATCCTCGACTACAACGGCACGCGCAAGGAGCTTTCGGGCGGCGAGGCCGACACCACCAACAACCGCATGGAACTGATGGGTGCCATCTCCGCACTCGAATCGCTGAAGCGCCCCTGCGAGGTGGAGATGCATGTCGATTCCAGCTACGTGAAGGACGGCATCACCAAGTGGATCCACGGCTGGAAGAAGAACGGCTGGAAGACCGCCGACAAGAAGCCGGTGAAGAACGCCGAGCTGTGGCAACGGCTGGATGCGGCACTGGGCACCCACAAGGTGTCATGGCACTGGGTGAAGGGCCACGCCGGCCATGACGACAACGAACGCGCCGACGAGCTTGCGCGCGATGGCATGGCGCCGTTCAAGAGACGGTGAGACTCCCTCGTCTTCACTCTAACCCTTCACCTTGCCCCGGCTTGACCGGGGCAACCTTTTTGGTGGCGATGAAAAAAGGACGCCCGGGTCAAGCCCGGGCGAGGTGAGTTTTGTGGAGGCTATGGGGTATCACTTCCCCCTGCACTTCGCCACGTCCTCGGCCATCGGGCAGAGGATTTCGAACATCATCGTGACGCCCGCATGGGCCGTCACGCCTGACGGATCAAACGGCGGCGACACTTCCACCACGTCGCCACCCACGATGTGCACACCGCGCATCTCGCGCAGCATCTGCTGGGCCTGGAAAGTGGTGAAGCCGCCGACTTCCGGCGTGCCGGTGCCAGGCGCATAGGCCGGGTCCAGCATGTCGATGTCGAAGCTCACATAGGTGGGGCCGTCGCCGACGATCTTGCGGGCCTCCGCCATGATTGCCTTGTGGCCCTTCTCCATCACCTCTTCGATGCGCACCATGCGGATGCCCATCTTCTCGCCCCACTCGAAATCATCGAGGTCATACATTGAGCCGCGCAGGCCGATCTGGATGGTGCGCTTGGGGTCCAGCACGCCTTCCTCGATGGCACGGCGGAAGGGCGTGCCGTGGGTGTATTTGAAGCCGCCGAAGTAACCGTCATAGAGATCGGTGTGGGCATCGAAGTGGATCATGCCCACCGGCTGCTTCTCGCCCACCGCGCGCAGCACGGGGAGCGAGCAGAGATGGTCGCCACCTGCCGACAGCGGGCGAATGCCCTTGGCGACGAGCTTCTTGAAATAGGTCTCGACGCGCTTCAGGCCGTCCATCACGTCCGCCGGGTTCACCGGGCAGTCGCCGAGGTCGGCGATGTTGGCGAGCTTCGAGGGCACCACATGCGAGGTCTGGTGCATGGGGCGCACCATGGACGACATGTCGCGCATCTGGCGGGGGCCATGGCGGGGGCCCGGGCGGTTGGTCGTGCCGCCGTCCCATGGAATGCCCACGAGGCCGATGTCGATGCCCTTGGCATCCTCCAGCGACACATGCGGCATGCGCATGAAGGTGGCGATGGCGCCAAAGCGCGGGGTGACCAGCCCTGAGAGGGGCTTGTTGAATTCATCCATGGCTGATGACCTTAATTCCTGATTGGCGTGGCGAAACTCATGGCTGGCATGATGGAACGGCGGGGCATTCTTGCGCAAGGGCCAGTGCCTCGCTTAAAGGGGGCCATGAGCAAGGATTTCGACATCATCGTCATCGGCGCCGGCATTGCCGGCGCTTCCGTTGCGGCCCACCTCGCCGCAAACCGCCGGGTCGCCATCTGCGAGATGGAGGATAGGCCGGGCTACCACACCACCGGGCGCTCGGCTGCCATGTATGAGCCAAACTACGGCTCGCCACCCATGCTGGCGCTGACGCGCGCCGCGGGGCCTGAGTTCTGGGCGGGCGGCTTCCTCGAAAAGCGCGATACGATGTTTTTCGCACCACCCGAGCAGGAGGCGCAGTTCCAGCGGCTCATGGGCTTCCAGAAGGGCATGCGCGAGATTTCGGTGGCCGAGGCCCGGCAGCGCTTTCCCTATCTGCATGAGGGCTACGCTGCACATGCAGTGCTGGACGAGGGCACAGCGGACATCGACGTCGACGCCCTGCACCAGCATTACCTGAAGCTGTTCCGCCAGCGTGGCGGCGAGATGCATTGCGACCACGCGGTGACCGCGCTGAAGAGGAACGGGCAGTGGACAGTGCGCACCAAGGGTGAAACGTTCCGTGCACCGATCATTGTCGACGCGGCGGGCGCCTGGGGCGACGTGGTGGCGGAAATGGCGGGGCGCAGGCCAATCGGGCTGCAGCCCAAGCGGCGCTCCATGGCGGTGGTGCCCGGACCCGAGGGCGAGGACTTCATGAAGTGGCCGATGGTGGGCGACGTGGGCGAGACATGGTACTGCAAGCCGCAGTCCGGCAAGCTGCTGATCTCGCCCGCCGAGGCGACACCCGTCGACCCGCATGACGCCTATGCCGACGACATGACGCTGGCCGAGGGCATCGAACGCTTCCAGGAAGCCGTGAACTACGAGGTGACCCGCGTCGAGCGCACATGGGGCGGCCTCCGCTCCTTTGCGCCGGATGGCTGCCCGGTGGTCGGCTACGACAGCAAGGACGACGGCTTCTTCTGGCTGATCGGCCAGGGCGGCTATGGCATCCAGTCATCCCCTGCCCTGTCGCGCCTCGCCGCAGCGCTGGTGCGCGGCGATGCTCCGCCCACGGACATCATGGACGAGGGCCTGGTGCTGGCGGAGATTTCGCCGGGGCGGTTTGGAACGGTCTAAAGACCGCCATCACAGCCTATATCATCATCGCCGGGCTTGTCCCGGCGATCCTCTTTGCCGGCCCTGAAAAGAATGCCCGGGACAAGCCCGGGCATGATGAGGTGTGATGAGAGGCGTGCCGTGCAGGGGCGTGCGCGTGAAGAGCCTCACCCCGCCAGCAAGGGAAACTCCGGCGCGTCCATCACAGCGCCATGGGCCAGCGTCACGCCCCTGAAGGGCGGCGAGGTGTTGATGCCCTCGCGGCGCGCGAAGCGCACATTGTCGCCCATCAGGCGCAGCGAGAAGGCGCGGCGCTGCTCGACCTTGCTGTTGTTGGCGGGGGCGCCGTGCAGCGTGAGGTAGTTGAAAGCCACCGCATCGCCCGGCTCCAGCGCCCAGCCGATGACGTTGAACTTGTCGCGGTTGTTGTCGATGTCCGGCACGGGCTGCAGCCCGTCGTTCTCGTTCAGCGCCGTCTTGTTGAAGCGCTCCGGGCGGTAATACTTGCCAGACTTGTGCGAGCCCGCCACGAACTCCAGCGTGCGCTCACGCGGCACGCTGTCGAGCGGGATCCACAGCGAGACGGTGTCGGTGCCATCGACGCAGTAATAGGGCTGGTCCTGGTGCCAGGGGGTGGGAACGTCCGCCCCCGGCTCCTTGACGAGGACATGCTCGTGGAACAGGCGCACCGTCTTGGTGCCCATCAGCTCGCGGCCCAGTGCGGCGGCATCCGACTTGAAGATGAAATCCCTGTATTCGGGGATGCGGTCCCAGTTGCAGTAGTCGCCGACGAAACGGCCAGAACGGTCCTTGCCCTGGTAGATCTTCACGTCCGCCGAGGGCTCGGCCAGGTTGCGATCCACACCCTTGCGGAGCGTCTCCATCCAGGGCGTGAAGACCCCGCGCAGAACGCAGGCGCCGTCGCGGCGGAAGGATTCGATGGTTTCGGGGGCAACGCGGCTCGACATGTGAAGCTAACTCCTGATGGCCGGGACATTCTGCCAGCCCCGGCAGGCGGCGTAAACCATTCCGGATTTTGCCGATTTTGATTGCCGTCAAGTTTCGTGCTTAAGTGAATTCACGCCCCCCGGAGGGCGGGATAACGGACTACAGGGAGTTTTACATGAAATTCAAAACATTGCTGGGCGCCGCATTGCTGGCCTCGAGCATGCTGGCGGCCGGCGCTGCGAACGCCAAGTCGCTGGTCTACTGCTCGGAAGGATCGCCCGAGAACTTCACCCCCTCGATCAACACCACCGGCACCAGCTTCGATGCCGCCCGCCCCGTCTATAACCGCCTCGTGCAGTTCACGCCCGGCACCACCCAGGTGGAAGCCGCACTGGCCGAGAGCTGGACCATCTCGGACGATGGAAAGACCCTGACCTTCAAGCTGCGCCCCGGCATCAAGTTCCACTCGGGCGTCAACGGCTTCACGCCGACCCGCGACCTCACTGCCGAGGACGTGATCTGGTCCTTCGACCGCCAGTGGAAGCCGGACCACCCCTTCGCCAAGGTTTCCGGCGGCTCGTATGACTACTTCAACGACATGTCCATGCCGGACCTGCTGGAGTCGGTTGCCAAGGGTGACGACGACCTCACCGTGGTGATCAAGCTGAAGAAGCCCAACGCCCCGATCCTGGCCAACCTGGCCATGGACTTCGCCACCATCCACTCCGCCGAATATGCGAAGTACCTGATGGACAAGGGCACGCCGGAACAGTTCGACCAGATCCCGGTCGGCACCGGTTCGTTCCAGTTCGTCGACTACCAGAAGGACGCGGTGATCCGCTTCAAGGCCTTCGACGGCTGGGCCGGCAAGCCCAAGATCGACGACCTGATCTATGCCATCACGCCGGACGCCACGGCGCGCTATGCCAAGATCAAGGCCAACGAGTGCCAGGTGATGATCGCGCCGAACCCGGCCGACCTCGCCGACATGAAGGCCAATGCCGACGTCAACCTGCTCGAGCAGGCGGGCCTCAACATCGGCTACTACGCGCTGAACGCCCAGAAGCCGCCGTACGACAAGGTGGAAGTGCGTCGCGCCATCGCCATGGCGATCGACCGCGATGCGATCATCAGCGAGGTCTATCAGGGTGCCGGCCAGAAGGCCAAGAACCCGATCCCGCCGACCATGTGGTCTTACGACGAGTCGACCGTCGACATCCCCTATGACCCGGAAAAGGCCAAGGAGATGCTGAAGGCGGCGGGCGTCGAGGGCCTCAAGACCGACATCTGGTGGATGCCGGTGCAGCGCCCCTACAACCCCAACGCCAAGCGCATGGCCGAGATGATCCAGGCCGACCTCGCGAAGGTCGGGATCGAATCGACCCTCGTGTCCTATGAGTGGGGCGAGTACCGCAAGCGCATGCAGGCCGCCGAACACCAGACCGGCATGCTGGGCTGGACCGGTGACAACGGTGACCCGGACAACTTCCTGGCCGTGCTGCTGGGCTGCAACGCCGAAGGCAAGCCGAACGGCAACAACATTCCGAAGTGGTGCAACGCCGAGTTCCAGGAAGTCGTGAACAAGGCCGCCGAGATCTCGGACCAGGCCGAGCGCGCCAAGCTCTACAAGCGCGCCCAGGAAATCGTCGCGGCGGAAGTGCCGTGGGTGAACATCGCCCACTCCACCGTGTTCGAGCCGATCCGCAAGTCGGTGACGGGATACAAGGTGAGCCCGCTGGGCAGCCATGAATTCCAGAACGTGGACATCACCGAGTAAGCAGCAAACCGCCCTTCTCCCGGCCCTTAGCCGGGGGAAGGGCTTTTTCGATCCGGCGGCAGCCCGCCGCCTTCACGGGTTCACATGATCCGGTTCTTCCTCAAGCGCCTGGCGCTGACAATTCCGACATTCATCGCGCTCATGTTCATCACTTTCGTGATGCTGCGGCTCGTTCCCGGCGACCCCATCGAGGTGCGGATGGGCGAGCGCGGCATCACGCCCGAGCGGCTGGCGCAACTGCGCCACGAGATGGGCCTCGACCAGCCAATATGGAAGCAATTCCTCGACTATGTGAACGCGCTGCTGCACGGCGATTTCGGCACCTCCATCGTCTCCAAGTCGCCGGTGCTGCATGAATTCCTGACGCTGTTTCCGGCCACGCTGGAACTCACCATCACCGCCATGCTGTTCGCCATCGTGCTGGGCGTTCCGGCGGGCGTGATCGCCGCCTCGCGGCGTGGCGGCGTCTACGACCAGACGCTGATGGGCCTGGCGCTGACCGGCTATTCCATGCCGATCTTCTGGTGGGGCCTGATCCTCGTGCTGGTCATGTCCAACACGCTGCACCTGACGCCGGTTTCGGGCCGCGTCGACCTGATCAAGTTCTATTATCCATCGGTCACCGGCTTCATGCTCATCGACTCGGTCATCTCCGGCCAGAAGGGCGCCTTCATGGATGCGGTGCGCCACCTGATCCTGCCGATGATCGTGCTGGGCACCGTGCCGCTGGCCGTCATCGCGCGCATGACGCGCTCCTCCATGCTGGAAGTGCTCGAAGAAGACTATGTGCGCACGGCGCGCGCCAAGGGCCTGTCGTGGACGCGCGTGGTTGGCGTGCACGCGCTGCGCAATGCGCTGATCCCGGTCGTCACCGTGATCGGGCTGCAGGTGGGCGGGCTGCTGGCCGGCGCGGTGCTGACCGAGACCATCTTCTCCTGGCCGGGCGTGGGCAAGTGGCTGATCGAATCGATCAACCGCCGCGACTATCCGGCTCTCCAGGGCGGCATCATGCTGATTGCCACCATCGTCATTCTCGTCAACCTGTTCATCGACATGCTCTATGGCCTCATCAACCCGAGGATCCGCCATGCCAAGTGACGCGAGCCTTACCGCGCCCGCAACAGCGCCAGCCCCGCCCGGACCCTTCCGCGCCTTCTGGCGCGCCTTCCGCGAGAACCGCGGCGCAGTGCTGGGGCTTGGCGTGGTCAGCTTCATCCTGATCGTCGCCCTCTTCGCGCCGCTGCTGGCGCCCTACAGCCCCATCGAGCAGTTTCGCGGCTTCTCCAAGCTGCCGCCCTTCTGGGTGGAGGGGAGCAATCCCAAGTTCATCCTCGGCACCGATGCGGTGGGCCGCGACATGCTCTCGCGCCTGATGTATGGCGCGCGCGTCTCGCTGTTCATCGGCCTTTCGGTCATGGTGGTATCCATGGTGGTGGGCGTGGCGCTGGGCCTGGCGGCGGCCTTCTTCGGCGGCTTCGTCGACGTCATGATCATCCGCGTGATGGACCTGATCATGGCGATCCCGTCGCTGGTGCTGGCCATCCTGATCATCGCCATCATCGGACCGAACCTGACCAACACCATCGTGGCGGTCACCATCGTGGGCCTGCCGCGCTACGTGCGCCTCGTGCGCGCCTCGGCCCTCACTGAACTGACGAAGGACTATGTGACGGCGGCCAAGGTTTCGGGCGTCGGAAAGTTCCGGCTGATGACGAAGACGGTGCTGCCGAACTGCCTCGCCCCGCTCATCGTGCAGGCCGCACTCGGCCTCTCCGATGCCATCCTCGAGGCGGCGGGCCTCGGCTTCCTGGGCCTTGGCGCGCAGCCGCCAACGCCGGAATGGGGCTCGATGCTGGCCGACACGCGCGACCTGATGCTGTCCCACCCCTGGGTCATGGCCTTCCCGGGCATCGCCATCCTGACCACCGTGCTCGCCATCAATCTGATGGGCGACGGGTTGCGCGACGCGCTGGACCCGCGGCTGAGGAGGAGCTGAGATGAGCCTGCTCGAGATCGAGAACCTCATCGTCGAGTTCAAGACGGGGTCGGGCTATTTCCGCGCCGTCGACGGCGTGACCATCAAGGTCGACAAGGGCGAGGTGCTGGCCATCGTCGGTGAATCCGGTTCCGGCAAGTCCGTCTCCATGCTGGCCGTCATGGGCCTGCTGCCGTGGACGGCAAAAGTGACGGCCGACAAGATGCAGTTCGAGGGCATCGACCTTCTCGGAATGTCCGCCAATGAGCGGCGCAGGATCATCGGCAAGGACATCGCCATGATCTTCCAGGAGCCGATGTCGAGCCTCAACCCGTGCTTCACCGTGGGCTTCCAGATCATGGAGGCGCTGAAGGAGCACCTCGACCTCGACAAGGCGGCGCGCAAGGCGCGGGCCATCGAACTCCTCGGCCTCGTCGGCATTCCCTCGCCCGAGCAGCGTCTGAAGGCCTATCCGCACCAGCTGTCAGGCGGCATGAGCCAGCGGGTGATGATCGCCATGGCGATTGCCTGCAACCCCAAGCTCCTGATCGCCGACGAGCCCACCACCGCGCTCGACGTGACCATCCAGGCGCAGATCCTCGACCTGCTGGTCAAGCTGCAGCGCGAGACGGGCATGGGCCTCGTGCTCATCACGCACTCGATGGGCGTGGTGGCGGAAACCGCCGAGCGCGTGTCGGTGCAATATGCCGGGCAGAAGGTAGAGGAGCAGGCGGTGAAGGACCTGTTCCGCGACCCGCACCATCCCTACACGGCCGCCCTGCTCTCGGCTCTCCCTGAGCGCGCCAAGGGCCGCAAGCTGCCGTCCATCCCCGGCGTGGTGCCGGGCCAGTTCGACCGCCCCGCCGGCTGCCTGTTCGCGCCGCGCTGTGCGCTTGCCACCGAGCTGTGCCGCACCACCAGGCCGCCGCGAATCGACGGCGCGCTGTGCCACTATCCGCTGCATGACGGGGTGGCCCAGAACCACCCCGGAAAGGAGAAGGCGGCATGAGCATCGTCGTCACCGCCCGCGACCTCGCGCGCTACTACACCGTCTCGCGCGGGGCCTTTTCCGGCCATGCCACGCTGAAGGCGCTGGACGGCGTGAGCTTCACCATCGAGCGCGGCAAGACATTGGCCGTGGTGGGCGAGTCGGGCTGCGGCAAATCCACCCTTGCCCGCCTCATCACCATGATCGAGCAGCCGACCTCGGGCTCGCTCAACATCGCGGGCCAGGAAATCGTGGGGGCCACGCCTGCCCAGTTGAAGGCGCTGCGCTCGCGCGTGCAGATCGTGTTCCAGAACCCCTATGGCTCGCTAAACCCGCGCCAGAAGATCGGGCACGCGCTGGAAGAGCCGCTGCTCGTCAACACCACGATCGGCGCCAAGGAACGCACCGAGAAGGCGCGCGAGATGATGGCCAGCGTGGGCCTCAGGCCTGAGCATTATGACCGCTATCCGCACATGTTCTCCGGCGGCCAGCGCCAGCGCATCGCCATTGCCCGCGCGCTGATGCTGGACCCCGAACTCCTCGTGCTGGACGAGCCGGTCTCAGCGCTCGACGTTTCCATCCAGGCGCAGGTGCTGAACCTGCTCGCCGACCTGCAGGACCGGCTGAACCTCGCCTACCTGTTCATCAGCCATGACCTGTCGGTCGTGCGCCACATCGCCAACGACGTGATGGTGATGTATCTCGGCCGCGCGGTGGAACACGGAACGCGCCAGGCGATCTTCGACACGCCGCAGCACCCCTATACCCGCGCGCTGCTGTCGGCCACGCCGCAGCCCGACCCGGAACGCAAGCGTGAGCGCATCGTGCTCACGGGTGAGCTGCCATCGCCGCTGAACCCGCCCACGGGCTGCACCTTCCACCCCCGCTGCCCGTGGATGTTCGAGCCCTGCCCCCGCAGCAATCCTCACCTGCTTGCGCATGACGGAAGCCTTGTGGCATGCCATGCGGTGAACCCGCCAGACGCCTCAACGAAAGCTGCCTGACATGTCCAAACGCGCCGAACTCTCGACGGGGGAAGCCCTCGTCAGCCTCCTCGAAGCCTATGGCGTCGACACCATCTTCGGCATTCCTGGCGTGCATAACGTGGAAATGTACCGCGCGCTGCCGCGCTCCAAGATCAAGCATGTGCTCGTCCGCCACGAGCAGGGTGCCGGCTTCATGGCCGACGGCTACGCGCGCGCCACCGGCAAGCCCGGCGTGTGCTTCACCATTACCGGACCGGGGCTGACCAACATCCTGACGCCGCTGGGCCAGGCGTGGTCCGACTCGAGCAACGTTCTCGTCATTTCCTCCGCGCTCGACATCCGCGATTCCGCGCAAGGGCGCGGGCGCCTGCATGAGATGATCGACCAGCGCGGCGCGGCGGCCGCGGTGACCAGCCTCAACTTCCGCTGCTATACGCCCAAGGACGTGCGCGATGCGGTGGCCTCCGCCTTCGCGCATTTCGCCAGCCAGCGGCCGCGGCCCGTCTACATCGAAGTGCCGCTCGACCTCCTGAAGGAGCCCGCAGGTGAAGGCTGGACACCGCGCGCGCTGCCGAAGCGGCCCTCGCCCAATGCCGAGCAGATCGCGGCGGCCGTGGCCAAGCTGAACGGCGCAAAGAAGCCGCTGATCCTGCTGGGCGGCGGCGCACTGAGTGCGGGCAAGGCGGCAGTCGAGATTGCCGAGAAGCTGAAGGCGCCGATCATCACCACGACCGCCGGCAAGGGTGCGGTGCCGACCAACCACCCGCTGTGCCTGGGCCAGATCCTGGCACGCGAGGGGTTCTGGACGCTTGCGGCGGAGTCTGACGCCATCCTCTGCGTGGGTTCGGAGCTTTCCGAGACCGACCACTGGAATGATGCGATGGCCATCGAGAAGAACCTGATCCGCATCGACCTCGACCCCGCCGTGATGGCCCGCCCGCACACCGCCGAAGTCGCCATCCTCGGCGATGCGCGCGAGGCGCTGGAGCTGATCGCCAAGGGCGTGAAGGACAAGAAGGGCAAGGCGGAGGCCAGCTTCGACATGGGCGAGCCTGATGCGCTGCGCGCCATGCTTACCAGGGTTCTCGAGGTGATCCGCAAGGAACTGCCCGAGGACACGGTGATCTCCTCCGACATGACGCAGATTGCCTATGCGGCGAATGAAGTGTTCCCGGTATCGGTGCCGCGCACCTGGCTGCACCCGGTGGGCTTCGGCACGCTGGGCTTTGGCCTGCCCGTGGGCATCGGCGCGAAGTTCGGCGTGGGCAAGACGCCGGTGGCGGTGCTGATCGGCGACTATGGCATCCAGTACACGATCAACGAGCTGGGCACTGCCGCCGAGCACAAGCTGCCCATCGTGATCCTGATGTGGAACAACAATGCGCTGGGCGAGATCCGCGACGACATGGTGAGGAAGGGCATCCAGCCCAATGCCGTGACATTGCAGAACCCGGACTTCCAGGCGCTCGCCAAGGCCTATGGCCTCAATGCCGAGCAGCCGAAGGACCTGAAGGCGCTGGCCGCTGCCATCAAAGCCGCGCTGAAGGCCGAGGGCCCCACGCTGATCGAGATGACACCGCGCATGGTTCATGGATAAGGCCATCATCTTCGACGTCGACGGGGTCCTGCTGGACCTGACGGCGCCAGAGGAGAGCGCCTTCTTCCGCGCCTTCGAGCAGCTGCATGGCATCACCGGGCTGTCTTCTGACTGGGACAGCTACCGGGTGCGCAATGACGAGCACATCATCGCCGAGATCCTGGAGCGGCACGGGCTGCCTTCGGGTGCAAAGGAGGGGATCGTGAAAGCCTATCTGGCGATCCTGTCGGAGGGGCTTTCGTCGGGAGGGGTGGCGGCGGTTGAAATTCCGGGCGCTCGCGACCTTCTGAGTTCCCTGTTCGGCCTGAGGATCGGCATCGCCACGGCGAACCTGCTCTCCGCCGCGCAGCTCCGGCTGCAGTCGGCTGGCCTGTGGGAGCCTGTTGCGTCACTCGCATATGGCGCTGAAGGATCAGGGCACAAGCGTGAGACGGTGGCCCGCGCCAT
Source organism: Pseudomonadota bacterium (assembly GCA_041163105.1). Classification (GTDB taxonomy): domain Bacteria; phylum Pseudomonadota; class Alphaproteobacteria; order Rhizobiales; family Aestuariivirgaceae; genus Aestuariivirga. The sequence goes on along the minus strand of JBEARP010000234.1, from coordinate 441 downwards.
CGCAGCCACGGGGCTTCCAAGGGAGTGCATCGTCTACATCGGCGATAACTTGAACGACGTGGATGCGGGGCTGTCGAACGGCGTGCACTTCATCGGCTTCGCGCAGGATGGCGGGCGACGAGAACGGCTCGCGGCGGCGGGGGCGCAGCACCTGTCCGGAGATCACCAGACGACGCTGGGGCTCATTCGCCAGCTGCTGGGCTGAGATCGTTTGAGGAAAATAGTCCTTGACAGCGCGCGCTCGCTGTGGTAGAAAGGTCCATACTCCACAATTGGGTTCTGAACCCCGTTCACATTTCATCATGCCCTGGTTCGTCCCGGTCATCTTTTTTGCTGGACCACAAAAAATCGCCGGGACAGGACCGGCGATGATGAGTTGGGGAAGTGGTGGGACTGGAAAAACGAACCACGCATACGCTACGCACAAGAGTTGCGGGGCGG
>JBEARP010000233.1:0-4420 GCA_041163105.1 Pseudomonadota bacterium | reverse complement strand
TCGGACGGCGCGCACAATCGCGCCCTCATCGAGCAGACGACGCGGCAGATCCTCGAGGCCGGCGCGGTGCCCATCATGTTCGGCGGCGACGACTCGGTGCCGATCCCCTTCATTGCCGCCTATTCGGATCAGCCTGCCGTCGTCATCCTCCAGATCGATGCGCATATCGACTGGCGGCAGGAGCGGCGCGGCGAGACCATGGGCTTCTCCTCCACCATGCGGCGGGCGTCCGAGCATGACCATGTCTGGCGCATCGTACAGGCGGGGGCCCGGGGCATTGGCAGTGCGCGCGCGCAGGAACTGCGCGATGCACTGGCCTGGGGCGCCCACATCGTCACGGCGCGCGAGATCCACCACAAGGGCGTGGTGGAGGTGCTGCGCCACATCCCCGAGGAGTGCGACTGCGTCATCTCGTTTGACTGCGACGCGCTCGATGCCGCCGAAATGCCGGCCGTGGCCTATCCGACGCCTGGCGGCCTGACCTATACGCAGGTGACCGACCTGATCGCCGGCGTCGCCGCCAAGGCGAGGATCGCCGGTTTCTGCATGGTCGAATTCGTGCCGCTGCGCGACCGCTCAAAGATCGCGGCCTTCACCGCCGCGCGGATCGCGGCGAACGTGGTGGGGCAGATCAGGCAGCGGGACGCCTAGCCCCGTTGCCTCAACGCGGCAGCGTGGTCGATCCCATCAGGTATTCGTCAACCGCACGCGCCGCCTGGCGGCCCTCGCGAATGGCCCAGACCACGAGTGACTGGCCGCGGCGCATGTCGCCTGCCGAGAACACCTTCGGCACCGATGTCTTGTAGTTCATCACATTGGCCTCAACATTGCCGCGTCCGTCGATCTTGACGTCGAGCGACTTCAGCAACCCGTCCTGCACGGGCGAGACAAAGCCCATGGCCAGCAGCACGAGGTCGGCCTTCAGCTCGAACTCGGAGCCGGGGATTTCCTTCATCGCGGCATCGACGCGCACGCAGTTGAGTTTCTTCACCTGGCCATTCTCGCCCGAGAAGGACTTGGTGAGCACCGAGAACTCGCGGTCGGCCCCTTCCATGTGGGAAGATGAGGTGCGCAGCTTCAGCGGCCAGTTCGGCCAGGTGAGCAGCTTGTCCTCCTTCTCCGGCGGCTTCGGCATCACTTCGAGCTGTTCGACCGAAAGTGCACCCTGCCGGATCGAAGTACCGATGCAGTCCGAGCCGGTGTCACCACCACCGATGACCACGACGTGCTTTCCTTCCGCCGTGATCGGGCGGTTGTCGAGCGGGGCTTCCTTGCCCACGCGGCGGTTCTGCTGCGGCAGAAACTCCATGGCGAAGTGAACGCCGCCGAGCTCGCGGCCCGGCACGGCCAGGTCGCGCGGCTTCTCGGACCCGCCCGACAGCACCACCGCATCGAAGCTGTCGATCAGCTGCCTGGCATCCTGCGTCACGCCGATGTGCGCGCCATAGTGGAAGGTGACGCCCTCGGCTTCGAGCTGCGCCACGCGGCGGTCGATGAGGTGCTTCTCCATCTTGAAGTCAGGGATGCCGTAGCGCAGAAGGCCGCCGGCCCTCGAGTTCTTTTCGAACACATGCACGTTGTGCCCGGCGCGCGCCAGCTGCTGTGCCGCCGCAAGGCCTGCGGGGCCGGAGCCGATCACGGCAACCTTCTTGCCGGTCTTGTCGCGATAGGATTCGGGCTTGATCCAGCCGCTCTCCCACGCCCGGTCGACGATGGCGCATTCGATGGTCTTGATGGTGACCGGCGTATCCTCGATGTTCAGCGTGCAGGAAGCCTCGCAGGGCGCAGGGCACACACGGCCGGTGAACTCGGGGAAATTGTTGGTGGAATGCAGGTTGCGCGAGGCCTCTTCCCAGTTGCCCAGATAGACGAGGTCATTCCAGTCGGGGATCTGGTTGTTCACCGGGCAGCCGCTGTGACAGAACGGAATGCCGCAGTTCATGCAGCGCGCCGCCTGGTTCTTCACCGCCTCAGCCGACAGCGGAATGACGAACTCGTTATAGTTGCGCACCCGGTCGGCGGCCGGGGTGTACTTGCGGTCCTGCCGCTCGATCTCGAGGAAACCCGTGATCTTTCCCATCTTATGCGCTCCTCTTCACGCCGATCGTCATGCCGTCGCTGGTCTTCTGTGCCGTCTCGAGTTCCTTCAGTGCCCGGGCATATTCCACCGGCATCACCTTCACGAACTTCGGCAGGAAGGTGGCCCAGTCGTCGAGAATGTCCCTGGCCCGCGTCGAGCCCGTGTACTTCATGTGGCGGCTCAGCAGCTCGCGCACGCGCTCGGCGTCATGCCGGTCCATGTGCGAGGTGACGTCCACAAGGCCATGGCTGATCAGGTCGCCGGTCGCATGCAGCAGCTTCTCGGTGGTCTTTTCCTCCGCCGGAACCGGCTGCAGGTCGACCATGGAGAGGTTGCAGCGCTGCGCGAAGTCGCCTGTCTCGTCGAGCACGTAAGCGACACCGCCCGACATGCCCGCCGCGAAGTTGCGGCCCGTCTCGCCAATGACGAGGACAACGCCGCCCGTCATGTATTCGCAGCCGTGGTCGCCCACGCCCTCGACAACGGCAACGGCACCGGAATTGCGCACCGCGAAGCGCTCTCCTGCGACGCCGCGCAGATAGCATTCGCCGGTGATCGCGCCATAGAGCACGGTATTGCCGACGATGATGGAGTTCTCCGGCTTGAAGCCGATCTTGTCCTTGGGGCGAACGATCAGCTTGCCGCCCGACAGACCCTTGCCGACATAGTCATTGCCTTCGCCCGTCAGCTCCAGCGTGACGCCCTTCGCCGCCCAGGCGCCGAAGCTCTGGCCCGCGATGCCGCTGAATTTGCACATGATGGTGTCTTCCGGCAACCCGGCATGGCCATAGCGCTTGGCGACTTCGCCTGACAGCATGGCGCCCGCGGTGCGGTCATAATTGTGGATCTCGGAATTGATCACCACCGGCGTGCCGTTCTCGAGGGCGGGCTTTGCCTCCGCGATCAGCTTGCGGTCGAGAATCTTGTCGATGCCATGGTCCTGCGCGCTCACCTTCTTGGTGGCAACAGGGGCCACCACGTCGGGCCTGGCGAAGATCCGCGAGAAGTCGAGGCCGCGCGCCTTCCAGTGGGCAATCGCCGTGGTCTGGTCGAGCCACGATGTTTCGCCGACGAGATCGTTGAAGCTCTTCACGCCCATCGCCGCCATCAACTCGCGCAGTTCCTCGGCGACGAAGAAGAAGTAGTTGATCACGTGCTCCGGCTGGCCCTTGAAGCGCTTGCGCAGCTCCGGGTCCTGTGTGGCGACTCCCACGGGGCAGGTGTTCAAGTGGCACTTGCGCATCATGATGCAGCCCGCGGCGATCAGCGGCGCCGTTGCGAAGCCGAATTCGTCGGCGCCCAGCAGTGCGGCGATCAGCACGTCACGTCCGGTGCGGATTCCGCCGTCGGCCTGCACCGCAATGCGGCCGCGCAGGTCGTTGGCAACCAGCGTCTGCTGCGTCTCGGCAAGGCCGATCTCCCACGGCAGGCCCGCATGCTTGATCGAGGTCAGCGGCGAAGCGCCCGTGCCGCCCTCATAACCCGAGATCGTCACATGATCGGCATGCGCCTTGGAAACGCCGGCTGCCACCGTGCCCACGCCAACCTCGGACACGAGCTTGACAGAGACTTGGGCCCTCGGGTTCACGTTCTTGAGGTCGAAGATCAGCTGCGCCAGGTCTTCGATCGAATAGATGTCATGGTGCGGCGGTGGCGAGATCAGGCCGACGCCCGGTGTCGAGTGGCGCACCTTGGCGATGGTGGCATCTACCTTGTGGCCGGGCAGCTGGCCGCCCTCGCCGGGCTTGGCACCCTGCGCCATCTTGATCTGCATCATGTCGGAGTTGACAAGATATTCCGTCGTCACGCCGAAGCGGCCGGAGGCCACCTGCTTGATCGCCGAGCGCATCGAGTCGCCGTTGGCCATCGGCGTGTAGCGGTCTGCTTCCTCGCCACCCTCGCCGGTGTTCGACTTGCCGCCGATGCGGTTCATCGCGATGGCCAGCGTCGTGTGCGCCTCGCGGCTGATCGAGCCATAGGACATGGCACCTGTCGAGAAGCGCTTGACAATGCTCGCCGCGGATTCGACCTCCGCGACGTCGATCGCCTTGCGGCCCATCTCCTCGGCCGTCCTGATGCGGAACAAGCCGCGCATGGTCTTCAACCGCTCGGACTGCTCGTTCACCGCCTTGGCGAAGGCGACATACTTGTCCTTGGCGTTGCCGCGCACCGCATGCTGCAGGTTGGAGATGGTGTCGGAGTTCCACACATGCGCTTCACCGCGGATGCGCTGGGCATATTCACCGCCCACGTCGAGTGCGGCGCGGAACACCGGGTTCTCGCCGAAGGCATTCTCATGACGGCGGAAGGCTTCCTCGGCGATCTCGAGCAGGCCCACGC
>JBEARP010000232.1:0-4771 GCA_041163105.1 Pseudomonadota bacterium | reverse complement strand
GTGAATCTGTTTTTGCAAGGCCGCCTCCGGCCCTGCCCCCTCCCGTTCCCCGGCGTGGCCACGCCCGGGAGCGCGGGGCGGAGCTTTTTCCTCTCATGTGGCGTCACCCCGGCGAAGGCCGGGGTCCAGCTTCGGGCACCCGTTATGTGGAAAGCGGGATGCCGGCCTTCGCCGGGATGACGGCCGTTAAGTTGGGTATGTCGCCATCAAACAATGGGCTCCAGCTTCACGATCTCCACCTCGCCGCCCGGCGCTTCGGCGAACTCGCTCACGCCCTTCCCCATCAGGGCGCGTGCCATGGGCGAGGTGTAGGCGATGAGGCCCTTTGACGGATCGGCCTCGTCCTCGCCCACGATCGTGAAGACCTGCTTCCTCCCATCCTCACGCTCGATGGTCACGCGGGTGGCGAAGCCGACCATCGCGGGCGCCTTCGCAATCTCCACCAGCTGGGCGGTGGAGCGCCTCAAGGTCCAGTAGCGCAGATCGCGCGAGGCTCTGCAAATGGCTGCCTTGTTCTGGTCGTGCTGGCCTTGCGCCAGCAACTTGCGACACGAGTCGATCTCGGCATCGATGAGGCCTAGCCCGCGCGCTGTCACGAAATTCGGATTGCTGCTGACCGGACGTTCGGGAAGGTCTTCCGGAACGTCATCTTGCTCTTTGACAAAGGCGCGGCTCATGGGTTCAATGCTCTCAACTCACGCATAGGTTTAGCCACATGAAGACCGAGACGCCACAGCCGATCCACCTCACCGACTACAAGCCGGTGCCCTATCTGATCGACAGCGTGGATCTCGACTTCCGGCTGGATCCGACTGCGACGGAGGTGCGCTCTCGCCTGTCGCTGCGGCCGAACCCTGCGAGTGCCGAAAAGAATGCGCCGCTCGTGCTGGACGGCGAGCGCATCACGCTCGCGTCGCTGGTGCTGGACGGGGCCGCGCTGCGGACTGGTCAGTATGTGGTTGAACAGACGACCCTCACCATTGCATCCGTTCCGCAGCAGCCCTTCACGCTGGAGATCGTGACCACCTGCAACCCGGCGGCCAACACCGAGCTTTCCGGCCTCTATGTGTCGGGCGGGGTGTTCTGCACCCAGTGCGAGGCGGAGGGCTTCCGCCGCATCACCTATTTCTATGACCGACCGGACGTGATGGCGCGCTACACGGTGCGGCTCGAGGCGGACCGTGCGCAGGTTCCGGTGCTGCTCTCCAACGGCAACCCGCAGGAGGCGGGCGACATGGGCGGCACTACGCGGCACTTCGCGGTGTGGGACGACCCCTTCCCCAAGCCTTCCTATCTTTTCGCGCTGGTGGCAGGCGACTTGGGCGCCGTGCACGACACTTTCAAGACCATGTCCGGCCGTGAGGTGGCGCTCGGCATCTATGTGCTGAGGGGCAATGAAGAGCGCTGTGCGTGGGCCATGGAGTCGCTGAAGGAATCCATGCTCTGGGACGAGAAGCGCTTCGGGCGCGAATATGACCTCGACGTGTTCAACATCGTGGCGGTGCCTGACTTCAACATGGGGGCGATGGAGAACAAGGGCCTCAACGTCTTCAACGACAAGTACATCCTCGCCAACCCGGAGACCGCGACGGATGGCGATTATGTGAACATCGAGGCGATCATCGCGCATGAGTATTTCCACAACTGGACGGGCAACCGCATCACCTGCCGCGACTGGTTCCAGCTGTGCCTGAAGGAAGGCCTGACCGTGTTCCGCGACCAGGAATTCACCTCGGATCTCCGCTCGCGCGCGGTGAAGCGCATCACCGACGTGAAGACGCTGCGCGCCCGGCAGTTCCCCGAGGACAACGGCCCTCTGGCCCACCCGCCGCGGCCATCGGCCTATATCGAGATCAATAATTTCTACACGCCCACCGTCTATGAGAAGGGTGCGGAAATCTGCCGGATGATGCTGACGCTGATCGGCGAGCAGGCCTTCCGCAAGGCGATGGACCTCTATTTCGAGCGCCATGACGGCGAGGCCGCCACGGTGGAGCAGTTCGTGCAATGCATGGCGGAGGCCTCCGGCCGGGACCTCTCGCAGTTCTTCACCTGGTACACGCAGGCGGGCACGCCCAGCGTGACGGCGGAGGGCACATTTGATGCAGCGAAGCAGCAATACACGCTCACCCTCGAGCAACTGGTGAAGCCGACGCCGGGACAGGACGAGAAGCAACCGCTGCACATGCCGCTTGGGCTCGGCCTCATCGGGCCAGATGGTGAAGACATGCCGCTGGACCTCGAGGGCGTGGGCGCGCTCAACATACCGATCATCGAACTCACAAAGCCGCGCCAGACGTTCCGCTTCAACAATGTGAAGGCCCGCCCGGTGCTGTCGCTCAACCGTGGCTTCTCGGCACCGGTGAAGATGGAGGCCAACCTTTCCACGGCGGATGAGCTGTTCCTGATGGCGCATGATGGCGACAGCTTCAACCGCTGGGAAGCCGGCCAGCGGCTGGGCCGCAACCTCATTCTCGCCGCCTATCGCGGCACCGCCACGGAGGCCGACGTCACCGCCTATGCCGCGGCGCTGAAGAAGATCATCGATGATCCCGCGGTGGATGATGCCTTCAAGGCGCTGATGCTGGTGCTGCCGAGTGAGAGCGAGATTGCCGCCGCACTGGGCGCGGAGGTCGACACCGACAAGGTGCATGCGGCGCGCGACGGCTTGCGCACGGCCATCGCGAGGCAACTTGCGAGCGAGCTCGACGCGATCTGGCAGCACACGGGCGAGCCCGGCCCCTATCGCCCTGACCCGGCTTCGACCGCACGGCGCGCGCTGCGGCAGACGGCGCTGTCCCTCATGGTGATGGGTGACCGAAAGCGCGGCATCGGCCATGCACTGGCCGAGTTCGAGGCGGCGCACAACATGAGCGCCGAGATGGGCGCTCTTGCAGCGCTGATGCAGGTTGACTGCCCGGAGCGCGAGGCCGCACTCGACCGCTTCCATGCGCGGCACGCCCATGAGCACCTGCTGATCGACAAGTGGCTGATGCTCAATGCCCAGGCGCAAGGGCCGAACGCGGCTGCTCGCATCGAGAGGTTGACGCAGCACCCGGACTTCAAGTGGACGACGCCCAACAAGGTCTATTCCCTGCTTTCGGGCTTCGTGGGTGGCAATCCGGCGGGTTTCAATGCCGAAGGCGGCTCCGGCTACAAGGTGATCGCCGACGCGATCCTGAAGCTCGACCCCATGAACCCGCAGGTGGCCTCCCGGCTCGCCACCGGCTTCCGAAGCTGCAAGCTGTTGAATTCGAGTCGAAAATTGGCCGCCCAGGCAGAGCTCGAAAGGATCCTCGCCGAGCCATCGCTGTCACGCGACGTCTACGAGATCGTGTCGAAGATCGCCCGATCCTGAATCCCATTCTAAACACTGGACAAATCACCCCCAAATCGAATCAATAGCCGGTGATTCGATCAGTTGTGGCGTCCGCGTTTTCAAAGTCTCCCAGCCGAGGGGCGGCAGGGTTGCAGGGGAAAAGATTGGGCAAGACGCACATCGGCGAGCTGTTCTTCAAGGAGAGGGTCCTCAAGCTTCCCTCGCCGTGGCCGGGCCGGTTCCGCATCACCATCGCCGAGCGCCACCTGCGCCTGCTCATTACCTCGCTGATCGTGCTGTTCCTGCTGATGCTCGGCAGCTCGCTGCTGGTTCAGCTGACCGACAGCCGCACCAGGCATGTGGCGGAGCAGAACCGCCTGTCGGCGCTGCACGGACAACTCGTCGCGCAGCACATCAAGGCCGACATGGCGGCAGCCCAGGCCGCCGGGCGCACGCCACCGGTGCTGAGCAGCGACTATCTCGCCGCCTTGCTTCCCGCCGACGCACTGGCGGAGGCGCGCATCGTCGCGGTGGCCAACAGCACAGGCGAAATTGCCGCCAGCGTTCCGGCCTCCGAAAAGCTCGACGGCCAGCTCATCACCAACGTGCTCTCGCCCAGCTTCATCACCGAAGCGCCGGTCAACAGCGGCGAGATGGTGCCGCTGCGGCTGGCATCCGGCGAAGAAGCCTTCGTTTCGATGTATGACCTCGGCGACTACCCCGGCACGCTCATCGTGCTGCAGCGCCAGCAGGACGTGCTCTCCGCCTGGCGCTCATCCGTCACGCAGGTGACAGCGCTGTTCATCGTCACTTTCCTGGTGCTGATGCTGCTGGGCGCGGCCTTCCACTGGCAGGCCGCCAAGGCGGCCGAGGCCGACCAGATCCTCGGCGTTGCAACGGCGCGGCTCGACAAGGCGCTGGACCGCGGCCAGTGCGGCATGTGGGACTGGGACGTGAGCCGCGGCATCATCTTCTGGTCGCGCTCGATGTTCGACATGCTGGGCATGCCGGTGAAGGGCGACTACCTGAGCTTCGCCGAGATGGCCAACCGCATCCATGAGAGCGACACGCAGCTCGAGGAAGCCGTGGAGCAGCTGCTCGACGGGCAGATCACCTCCTTCGACCAGGAATTCCGCATGCGCCACCAGGACGGCCACTATGTGTGGCTACGGGCGCGCGTGGCGCTGGCGCCGGGCGAGGCGGAAGACCATCCGCACCTGATGGGCATCGTCTTCGACATCAGCCAGCAGAAGCTGGCGGACAAGCTGAACAAGGAAGCCGAACTCCGCCTTATGGATGCGATCGAGAACATCTCGGAAGCCTTCGTGCTGTGGGATGCCGACAACCGGCTGGTTCTGTGCAATTCCAAGTACCAGCAGTTCCATTCGCTCCCCGCGTCCGTCTGCGCGCCGGGCACGGCCTATGAGGACGTGGTCCGCACCGCCAAGGAGC
>JBEARP010000231.1:0-10892 GCA_041163105.1 Pseudomonadota bacterium | reverse complement strand
GGGCTCGAACCGGCGACCTTCGGCGTGACAGGCCGACGCTCTAACCAACTGAGCTACACCCGCAATTCGGTGAGCCGTCTGATAGGCGAACGCCCTCCCCCTGTCAAGCGAGCCGTCAACGTTTTTTACCCGTGACCTGGATCTCGATTTTCATGCGCGGGTCGATCAGCGCGGCGATGATCGCGGTGGCGGCCGGCCTTGTATCGCCGAGGTATTTCCGGAACACCTGCCAACAGGGCTCGAAGTCCTCGGCACGGGGGAAGATATAGGTGACGCTCACCACGTCCTCCAGGCTGAAACCGCCTTTTTCCATGGCCGCCCGGATGTTACGGAAGGTCTGGTCGGCCTGTTCGACCACGTCTTCCGAGATGGTCATCGCGTCATAGTTGAAGCCCGTGGTGCCGGAGACCCACATCCAGTCACCGTCGACGATGGCGCGGGAATAGCCGATCTCGGCCTCGAACTTCGATCCGGATGATATCTGGCGTCGGGTCATGGGCCGTCCTCCTCGGTTGCGGGGGGCATCAGGTCACCCCACTCCAGCTTCTTCGCCAGTTTGTAGGCCCGGCCGTCGCGTCTCGCAACATGGGCTGCCTCCAGCCGTCCGTCGGTGCACAGCCGGAATGTGATTCCGGGCTTTGCCTGCTGCGGCGGGGCGACGATGCGGCCGCCCCGTGGCGGCGCCCCATCGCGCGCCACAACCAGATAGGCGAAGCGCTCATCCTCGAAGGGCACGCTCGCAGCCTTGGCATGCATATGTGCCCGGCTGCGGGCCAGGCGAACGCTGAAGTGACACCAATCATCACCCGCGATGGGGCAGTCGAGGGCGTGGGTGCAGGGCGCAACCGGCACTGCCCCCAGGCCCAGAAGGCGCTGGCGGGCCACTTGCAAACGGGCAAAGCCCCTCGGCGTTCCAGGTTCCACCAGCACCAGCGCCGTGCGGGTGGCACGCCACAGCCTCTCGGCCACTGCAGCGGCGCGCTCCTGCGGCATTTCGGCCAGGGCATAGGCGGCGATCACGAGGTCGGCCGAAAGCTCGGGGGGCAATTCCTGGATCTGGCCCTGCAGCGCCCGCGCTGTGGCAAGGGGCGGGGGACCTTGGCGCGAGAGATCCACGGCGAGGTCCAGAAAAGCCCGGTCATTGTCGAGGAAGGTGACGGACGCCAGTCCGGGCCAGTGGCTTGCTGCCGCCCAGGCCGCAGTGCCGGGCCCCGAACCGGCGTCGAGAAGACTTGCCGGCACCAAGTCCGGGCGCCGCCGCGCCAGTTCGGACAGCACCCGGTCCACCGCCGCGAAGGTCGCCGGCAGACGGGCCACCAGATAGGAGCCGAGATCCACGTTCGCCGAACTGCCGCCCGCCCGATAGGTCGCCGACAGCGCAGCGCTGGCCTGCCGCCGGTCACCGGCATGCGAGCCGAGCCACCCAGCAACGGCACTCTGCAGCGCCTCGGGCAGACTCATGCTGATAAAGGTAAGTTAATTTGCACGGCGAGCGGCCCGGATCCTATCTTCCGCCCCGTCTTACCGCCCGGAACCCTGCCGCGAAAGGCTCGTGATGTTCGTTTCCTTCTTCCCCAACCCCCGCATGTTCTTCAGTTCAGCCATTGTGTGGGCGCTCTTCGCGGTGCTGGTGTGGTTCTTCCTCGCGCGCGATGCCGGCGGCTTGATCGGGCTTCCCAATCCCCCGGCCGATGCACCGCCGATCGTCGGGGTGTCGCGCTTCGTCTCCCCGCCCTTCCTGTGGTTCTATCTCTATTTCGGTGGCGTGGTCGGGCTGTTCGCGGCGGTGTGGCGGGCACTCGACCCGCACCCCTATTTCAACTGGTCGGTGCTGGGCTCGGCCCTCATCATCTTTGTCCTGTATTTCATGGTCGAGGTCAGCGTCACCATCAACGACTGGTACGGCACCTATTTCGACCTGATCCAGAAAGCGCTCGACCCTTCGACCAAGGGAACCGTACCGGCCTCCGATCTCTATGTCGGGCTTGGCCAGATCACATCCGTCCTGCTGGTCTACATCGTCGTCGCAGTGCTCAACGCCTTTTTCACCAGCCACTACGTCTTCCGCTGGCGCACGGCGATGAACGACCACTACGTCGAGAACTGGGGCGCACTGCGCGGCATCGAGGGCGCGGCCCAGCGCGTCCAGGAAGACACCATGCGCTTCGCGCGCACCTTCGAGGACCTGGGCACCAGCCTCGTCAGCGCCATCATGACGCTTATCGCCTTCCTGCCGATTCTCGCCGGCCTCTCGGCCAAGATTCCGGAAGTCCCGATCCTGGGCTCGGTACCCTATTCTCTGGTGATCGTGTCGTTGGTCTGGGCCCTGTTCGGCACCGGCCTGCTGGCGATCGTCGGCATCAAGCTGCCGGGCCTCGAGTTCCGCAACCAGCGGGTCGAGGCGGCCTACCGCAAGGAACTCGTCTATGGCGAGGACGACGCCGCGCGCGCCGCGCCGCGCACCTTGTCGGAGCTCTTTGGCGCGGTGCGGCAGAACTACTTCCGGCTCTATTTCAACTATCTCTACTTCAACGTCGTACGCTATTCCTACCTGCAGGCGGATCTGATGCTGCCGTTCTTCGTGCTGATCCCGTCGATTGCCGCAGGCGCCATCACCTTCGGCATCTTCCAGCAGGTGCGGGCATCCTTTGGCGAGGTGCGCGATGCCATGCAGTATCTTGTCAAGTCGTGGCCCTACATTGTCGAGTTCATGTCGATCTACAAGCGCCTGCGCGCCTTCGAGGCGGCCCTTCACGGCGAGGCGCTGCCCGAGATCGACCGAAAGTTCCTGCAGGATGGAAAGCTGGCCTGAGGCGCAGTGCACATGACCAAACCGGTGCTCTACCACATTCCCGTCTGCCCCCTTCTCACAGCGCGTGGAGATCCTGCTGGAGCTGAAGGGCCTGCGCGATGCCGTGCAGTTCAGCGTCGTTGACATCACCAGGCCACGAGACCCCGCCCTCCTCGCCAAGACGCGGGGCAGGACCGCACTGCCGGTACTGGAACTGGCCGACGGCAGCATCATCAAGGAGAGCCTGGTGCTGCTGCGCTATTTCGAGGACGTCTACCCGGAGCCACCCGTGGCGCGCCGGTCGCCTTATGAGCGTGCCGTCGAGAACATGCTGATTGCCATGGAGGGCGACTTCACGGGCGCGGGTTATCGCTTCGTTATGAACCAGGACGCTGGCTTGCGGCTCACCTTCGCCGAGCAGATGGCGGCGCAATACAGGAAGCTGGAGGACTTCCTGTCCTGGCATGCGCCCGGACGTGACTTCCTGTTCGACAGGTTCGGGCTTGCCGAATGCGTGTTCACGCCGATGTTCGCCCGCTTCTGGTTCCTGGAACACTATGAGGACTACGACATTCCGGAGACGCTTCCGCGCGTCAGGCGCTGGCGCGATGCCTGCCTCGCCCATCCGGCGGCCCACCAGGTGAGCCGCGAGGAAATCGTGAAACTCTATTACGACTATGCCTGGGGCGCCGGGAACGGGGCGCTGCTGCCCGGGCGCCAGCGCTCAAGCTTCGTGTTCGAGCCCCATTGGCGGGCAAGGCCTTGGCCGCCACGGGGCAAGCAGGCGCCGGCGAGCGATGGGAAGCTGGGGCTTGTTGCCAATTGACCTCGCCCCCCATCCCCGGCGAAGGTGAGCCCTGCACAACCCTGACATGATTCTCTCGCCTGATTATGGCACAGGGTTCAGGTGACGAGCGAACCAGAAATTGCTACGGTGCAGGCGATTTGCAATGAGACCGACATGACGCTGACCAGATTTTTCGTGCTTGCCACATCCCTGCCGTTCCTGGCTACGCTGTCGCCGGCCTTCGCCGAAGAGGTGGGGAGCCGCCAGTATGAGCTGGATCTGGGCGTGGGCCTGATGGCGCAACCCCGCTATCCGGGGTCCGACGAAACGATCTTCGTGCCCTATCCGCTCATCGCGGTCAGCAAGTTCTTCGTGCCAGGATATGGTTCGATCGATGGCGACAAGGATACGCGCGGCCTGACCGTCTATCCGTCCTTCAACTTCATCGGCAAGCGCGAATCGAGCGATTCCAACGAGCTTGAGGGCCTGGACGATGTCGACTGGTCGCTGGAGGCCGGCCTCGGTGTGTCCTACCGCTATGACTGGATCCGTGGTTTCGTCGAGGTTCGCCAGGGCTTCAACGGCTACTCAGGCCAGGTGGCGCAGTTCGGCGTCGACCTGATCGGAAACCCCACTGAGGATCTCGAAGTGCGCTTCGGTCCGCGCGCGGGCTGGGGTTCGCAGAGCTACATGCAAACCTATTTCGGTATCAGCTCCCAGGAGGCTGTCGACAGCCCCCTGTACGACAAGTCCTACAAGGCCGATGCCGGCTTCAATACCGCGGGCCTTGCCGGCAGCGCCAGCTACAAGCTCACCGAAAGCTGGAAACTGCATGCGCTCGCAGGGTGGGAGCGCATGATCGGCGACGCGGGCAACAGCCCTATCGTCGAGGAAGGCAGCGAAAACCAGTTCTACGGCGGCGCAGGCCTAACCTACCGCTTCGCCTTCGACATTTTCTGATCCAACAGCCGGATCTGAGTGGCCCGTACTGACAGGCTTGCCAAACTTGTCGTTTGTTGATAATAATCTCTATCGATTTACTAGATGTAATAGAGATGACCTTCAGCCAGTCCATCCTCAACTCTTGTCGCGGGATCCAGCGAAGCTGGACCCGGCTCGCGGATTCCGCCTTCGGAAGTGCTTCTCCCGGGGCGCAGGATGAGATGTCGCGCGGTGAATTCACGTCCGCCTTCATCAGCGAGCGCGGCTTGAAATTCCTTGCACCGGGCAGCAAGCCCGACCGCTCCAACGGCTGAGCGTCCTTCTTCTCTTTCGGGAGGCGCTTCACCCAGATGTCGTCAAATGGCTTCCGCTTGGGGCACCGCTTGTCCTAGATTGCAGGGAGTTCGCGCGCGGTCGTCGCCTGCGTTCGGTTGAAGCAATCACACCAAACGGGAGACAGCCATGACGAAACCACCTTCTGCGCAGGTCCGCCGAGGTATGCTCTGGACTGGCGCGGTTATGTGCGCCCTGCTCTTGTCCACCGGCAGCACCCGCGCCGACGATGACAACGGCATCAAGGAACTCGTCAAGAGCATGTCGGACTATCTGGCGGCGCAGAAGTCGATCTCGTTCGACATGCAGAGCACGCTTGATGTTGTCACCACCGATGGACAGCGGCTCGGCATTGCCAGCAGCGGCGCGGTCGAACTCAACCGCCCTGACAAGATCCGGGCGGAGCGCAAGGGCGGCTTCGCCGATGTCGAGGTCGTCTTCGATGGCAAGACACTCACCATACTCGGCAAGAACCTGAACGCCTACACGCAGATCCCTCTCTCAGGCGGCATCGACGAGCTGGTGGCAGAACTGCGCGACAAGCACGGCCGTCCCCTTCCCGCCGCCGATCTGCTGATGGGCGATTCCTACAAGCACATCATGACCGATGTGACGGACGTGAAATATCTGGGCCCCGGCGTCATCCTCGGCCAGCTGTGCGAACACGTGGCCCTGCGTGCTGACGACGTCGACCTGCAGCTGTGGATCGCCGAGGGCGACGCCCCCTATCCCTGCCGCTACACCATCACCAGCCGCACCGTTCCGGGCCATCCGCAATACACGGTGGACATCTGGAACTGGAAAGCCAGCACGGACGCTGGCACGGGGAATTTCACCTTCACGCCGCCCGCTGGAGCGCAACAGGTCGAACCCGCCAAGCTCGCCGACACCGACGAACTGCCCTCGCATCTCCAACCCGCGAAATAATGATGAGGACCACCATGATCACTCGCCTGGGCCTCCTGGCCTTCACCACCGTCGCCCTTGGCGTTGCCATCGAACTGGGCGGCCATGCGCTTGCCCCCGGCAAGCTCAGCCTCGTCAGCCAGGCCCAGGCCGTCGTCGGAAGGCCGCTGACGCCCGTCAGCGTGGCCGGCGTCGCCCGCCGCACCGTCCGCCGCTGCGCGGTGGGTGTTTACAATTGCTGATCCGCTGATTTTTTGAGGAAGCGCGGCAGGTGTGAGGAAACTGGGAGCCCCTGAGTTCAGGTCACGAAGGCGGCGAGGCGTTCGACGAGCCAGTACATGGCGGATATTCCAATCAGGTAAGCGGCCAGCGTGCGGGCGCGAGCGAGGGGGCGGCTGACCAGGAGCGACACGGCTGCCGTCACCAACAGCACGAAGCCGACGAACAGCAATTGGCCCGCCTCGACACCGAGGTTGAATGTGAGAAGTGCCAGCGGCACGTCGGCCTGCGGCAGGCCGATTTCCGTGAGCGCGCCGGCGAAGCCGAAGCCGTGCAGCAGGCCGAAGGTGAAGGCGACAAGCCAGGGATAGGCTTCCGACAGGCGGCGCTCGCCGGGTTTCATCTTGATGAGTTCACTGGCGACGAAGGCGATGCTCAGCGCGATCGCGGCCTCCACCGGCTTCTGCGGCAGGCTGAAATAACCCAGCGCGGCGCCACCCAGCGTGATGCTGTGTGCGATCGTGAAGGCGGTGATGGTTTTGACCAGCATCCAGCGGTTGCGGATCAGCAGCATGAGGGCGAGGACGAACAGCAGATGGTCGATGCCCGTCAGGATGTGCTCGACGCCGAGCATGAAATAGGTGGACGCCGTCGCCCACCCATCCATCTTTCCGGTGACGGTGAAGCGCGGGTGCTCCGGCGTCAGGCGGCTCACCTCCGACGTACCGTCGGCATAGCCGATGCGGGCGAGCACGTCGGTAAGCGTGGTGCGCAGGCCGGCCACGGCGATGTCATGGCCGCGCAGGCCACCGCTGCAAAGGGCTGTCCAACGGGTCAGCAGATAATTGTTGTCGAACTCCTTGGCGGGCGGCGTTCGCTCCGCGCAGTTGGCGGGAAGCTGCAGGTCGAGCGGCAGGCGCATGTCGCCGGCGGCAGGCACCTTCCAGACCACGGCGAAAACGTCAGGTGCAGTTTCCTGCATGTCAAGGAAGGCCGGGCGCAGCTCATGGGACTTGGCCGTCGTGCATACCCAGAAGACAGCGAGGAGAGCTGCAAGGATCGTCCTCAGCCTCATGGCGGGGGCGCCGCCGCAGGATCGATCACGATCTCGTAGTTCTTCATGTAGTCTTCCAGCCGCTGGGCTTCGAGCGCCTTGCGGCGGTCGTTCTTCCATTCGCGCACCACCGCGTCCCGTACCTCGGCCAGCGGCGGGAGCGCGCCATCCTTGCGGTCCGTCAGCTTCACGAGATGCACGCCGTAGCCGGACATGATGGGACCACTCCATGTTCCGAGAGGCAAGCTGACAAGCGCCGCGGCGAAGTCGGCGCCATAGTCACGGGCGATGCGGGATTGGCCCGTCAGTGGTGTCATTCCCGGCAGCTGGGTGGCGTCGCCCGCCGTGGTGATGTCCGTGACCTGACCCTTCTGCAACTGGTCGAGCAGGCTTGCCGCATCCTTGTCGAGCGTGCCGGGATGCAGGTCAGGCCGCAACAGGACCTGCTCGAAGGCGAGTGACGGTTCGGTGCGGAACGCTGCCGCATGGGTCGAGAGATAATCCGTCAGCTCCTGATCGCTCGGCTGCATCTGGTCCACCGCGACATCGAGCATCATGTCCATCTTCAACCGCATGCGCTGGCGCACCACCGCGTCGTCGGTGTCGAGCCCCATGCGCTGGGCCTCGCGATAGTAGATCTCGCCATGCACATGATCAGCGATGAGGTTCTTCAGCTCATCGGGCGTCGGCGGGCGCTTCCAGGTGCGCTCGAACAGTCCGGTGATCTGCTCGATGCGCGCTCTATCGACCTCGATGCGCGGCTTCACGGAGTAGGCGTGCTGGTTCAGGAGGCCGTAGGCGGCAAAGATCACCAGCGCCAGCCCAAGGAAATGGACCAGCGGCTCACGGATCAGGCGGCCCAGCACTGCAGTCACGTCAGGGATTGTACCAGATCGGCGAGGTGTAGGCACGCTCCTGCTTCTCCAGCGGGATCTCCTTGGGCAGGTCGAGGTTGAACTTCACCTTGTCATAGGCCGTCCAGCGCGGCGTGGGGATGTCCAGCACGCGGACATAGTAGACGGCCTTCAAGGCCGCGTCGAAGTCGGGGACGGTCCACACAGTGCCAAGCTCCGGCGCACCGATGGTGTTGGTGAAGCTCGGAATGCTGAGGTCGACCGTGTTACCCACGGCCGGCAGCTTGCCCTTGGCATCGGGATTGCGGTCGCCCGACCACGCGACGTCATAGACCTTCTCCGTCTCTCAACGGCCTCTCGCGCCTTGTCGTCTCGCAGACGATCTTGAGTTTGGAGACAGGGTTCTCCCTGACAGGAAGCCTCCACTCCTCCCTGGCCACCTCGAAGTGGTTCTGGATGGGAGGCATGTCTCTGCCCGTCAGCGGGCTGATGCCGGGACCGCGGGGCAACTCGCCCAAGCGACGTCATGGGTGGAGCGGTTCGATCATGACGGGGGCGAGGCGGGGGCAATCGTCCAGTTTACCTGCAAACCTACTTCGATTGGGTCATGCCAACGCCGGGTGTCCGGGCAGCTGCTCATTAGCGGGACTAATTAGCTTCCCATGGTTTGCGCAATAAAGATACGTAACTATAGTAAAACCATAACTATTAATACTTAATTTTACTTCTATTTTATCAAATTTTCTTCGGTTTAATTGTTTTTACATATGTTCTTCTGAGCGATTTCCGCCATATGCACATAGCAAGTTTACTATATCAACCTTCACAATATCAAGCGAGCAAGGTTTGTTCGTGTAACGTTCCGGCTCGAAAAAGACGCTTTTAAACGCGGGCTGACCGGAAACCAGGGGAGAGGCAAATGGCATTCACACTCACGGCACAAGACGTCGCATGGCTTACCGCGCTGATCAGGGGGGAACCTGTAGCGGATAGCGTACCAGGCTTTCGAAGCCTCAACGGTCTTGGCAACAACCTGGCAAATCCGACCTTTGGCGCGGCGGACAACCCTTTCCTTAGGATTACAGATGCCCGCTACGGCGCATTCAATCCTTCGATTGGTACCAACGGGCTTGGCAACTACGACATCAATCCGATTTTCAATGGGCTTGATCCCCGTGCCATCAGCAACGTTATCGGGCAGCAGGAGGCTAATCTTCCCAAAGCGGCCAGCGGAGCAAACCTGCTGTTCTCAGCATTCGGGCAATATGTGGACCACGGCCTTGACTTCCTTGCCAAGGGAAAAAGTGGAACTGTTCTGATTGGTGCGCCGGGCCTGACACCGGCTCCAGGATCGAACAACCCTGCCGACCTGACGCGCGGGACAGTGGTTGGTTTCGACGAAAACCTTGTTCCGCAGCACCTCAACAAGACGGCCAACTTCGTAGAACAGAACCAAGCCTATGGTTCAAATGACCTCGTGGGTATTTTCCTCCGGGAGGCGGACGGCACGGGCGGTGTCACTGCCAACCTCGCGGTCGGTGGAAGGGATCCTTCGAGCCCCGACTTCAGCCTGCTGCCAACTCTTCGCGAACTGATCCTTCAGCACTGGGAGAACAATACGCTCTTCAGCAGCGGAAGTTTCAGCCAGACGTTCCAGCAGTTCTATCCCACTCTGGTGCAAAATGGCGTCATCGATGCGGCGGTCGCAAAGGAGCTTTATTCCGACTTCATGAACACAGGACAGCCGCTCCTGATCGACCTTAACCCGTTCATCAGTCCGCTGGACCACATCGTCGCCGGAGATGGGCGGGTGAACGAGAACGTGACGCTCACCGCAGTCCACACGATCTGGGCGCGCAACCACAATTTCCATGTCGAAAATCTCTCCTCAGTCGGATTTACTGGCACGCCCGAGGAACTGTTTCAGGCGGCGAAGCTCATCAACGAAACTGAATACCAGCGGGTTGTCTTCACCGAGTTTACCGACGTGCTGCTGGGCGGCATGAGGGGATCGGGCTCACATGGCTGGGACGGCTACGACCCGAACGTCAACGCGGCCATCTCCCACGAGTTCGCTGCGGCAGCCTATCGGTTCGGTCACTCCATCGTCACCCAGACAGTCCAGGTTGCGGATGCTAACGGCCAGATCACCGACATCGCTCTGTTCGATGCCTTCCTCAACCCGACTAACGACGGGCAGTTCCAGTTCAATGGGCAACCCGTCTCGCCCCAGCTACTCGCGCAGTTCGGTTATGTACCCCAGCCGGGTTATGAGCAGATCGGCGTTGGTTCCATTCTCAAGGGGATCAGCCAGCAGGCGGCAGAAGAGGCAGACGTGAATGTCGTCGACGCCCTGCGCAATGATCTCGTGCGCGTCAGCGCGGACCTGTTTTCGTTCAACGTGGCGCGCGGACGCGATGTCGGGCTCGGCACTTTGAACCAGGTGCGCCAGTCGCTCGTGAACTCTGACAGTCCCTATATAAGTGAGGCTATCAGCTGGGCTGGTAACCTGTCGCCTTACACGTCCTGGGAAGACTTCCAGGCGCGCAACAATCTGAGTGACAGCCTGATCGCCCAGTTCAAGGCGGCCTATCCGGATCTCGTTCTCGACCCTGCGGATATTGCTGCCTTCACTGCTGCCAACCCCGACATCGTGTTGGTCAACGGGAACACGGTGAAGGGAATTGACCGTGTTGATCTTTGGGTGGGCGGACTTGCCGAAGCCCACATCAATGATGGCATGGTGGGACAGACCTTCTGGGTCATCCTGCATGAGCAGTTTGACCGGTTGCAGGAGGCTGACCGCTTCTATTATCTCGATCGCGTCAACGACTTCGATTTCTACAATCAGATCACTGACGGGGTAGAGGGTGGCTTTGGCGCCATCATCGCGCGTAACACAGGCATGGAGTGGAACGGCGGTAACGTGTTCCTGGCTGATCCATTGGTGCTGACGTATGTGCCCCCGGTCACCCCGGACGTGCCCCCGGTCACTCCGGACGTGCC
>JBEARP010000230.1:0-25563 GCA_041163105.1 Pseudomonadota bacterium | reverse complement strand
ATCGCACGGCGGAGGGCTGGGCCTACGGCATGCCCGAACTGTCGAAACTGCACAGAGCGAAGATCGCCGCGGCCTCCCGCGTGGCCAACCCGGGCTGCCACTCGACCGCCTTCATCGCGCTGCTGCGGCCGCTGGTCGATGCCGGCCTGGTGGCTCGCGACTTGCCGGTCACGGCGACGTCCATCACCGGCTATTCGGGCGGCGGCAAGAAGATGATCGAGGAGTATGAGGCGAAGGGCGCCGCCGCCATTCCCTATCACCCCTACGGCCTCGGCTTTTCGCACAAGCACCTGCCCGAGATGCAGGTCTATGCCGAGCTCGCCCATGCGCCCATCTTCCAGCCCGCCGTCGGCAATTATGCGCAGGGCATGATGGGCTGCGTGCCGGTGTTTGCCGAGCTTCTCGCCAAGAAGGCAAAGGGCCAGGAGATCCGCGACTGCCTGTCGCTCGCCTATGCCAACCAGCCCTGCATCTCGGTTGCTCCCTTCGAGCCGATCGAGCGTGCAGCCCACGTCAACCCCGAAGACCTCAACAACACCAATCGCATGCGGCTCCATGTCTTCGCCAATGACGCGCGTGGCCATGTGCTGCTGATGGCCATTTACGACAATCTCGGCAAGGGCGCCTCCGGTGCTGCCGTGCAGAATCTCAACATCATGATCGGCGCGGAGGAAACCCTCGGCACCGAT
Source organism: Pseudomonadota bacterium (assembly GCA_041163105.1). Lineage (GTDB taxonomy): Bacteria > Pseudomonadota > Alphaproteobacteria > Rhizobiales > Aestuariivirgaceae > Aestuariivirga. The sequence goes on along the minus strand of JBEARP010000230.1, from coordinate 24,874 downwards.
CTCCCCACAGCCGCCTGAGGACAAAACCATGCAGAAGTTCGAAACGCTCACCGGTGTCGCCGCTCCGCTGAACATCGTCAACATCGACACCGACATGATCATCCCGAAGCAGTTCCTGAAGACCATCAAGCGCACGGGTCTCGGCAAGTCGCTGTTCTTCGAGATGCGCTTCACCCAGGACGGCGTGGAAGTGCCGGATTTCGTGCTCAACAGGCCCGCCTACCGCAAGGCGGAGATCCTGGTGGCGGGCGACAATTTCGGCTGCGGTTCATCGCGTGAGCATGCGCCCTGGGCGCTGCTCGACTTCGGCATCCGCTGCGTCATCTCCACGTCCTTCGCCGACATCTTTTACAACAACTGCTTCAAGAACGGCATCCTGCCGATCAAGGTCAGCCCGGAAGACCTCAAGAAACTGATGGACGACGCCGAGCGCGGCGCCAACGCGACAATGACCATCGACCTGCCGAGCCAGGAAATCCGCGGTCCCGACGGCGGCACGATCAAGTTCGACCTCGACCCCTTCCGCAAGCACTGCCTGCTGAACGGCCTCGATGACATCGGCCTCAGCCTCGAGAAGGCCTCCTCCATCGACAGCTTCGAAAAGAAGCAGGCCACGAGCCAGCCCTGGCTTTGAGCCATCGCAACGTGGCAGGAAGAAGCAAAGCAGAATGCCGTCATCCCGGCGAAGGCCGGGATCCCGCTTCTCCCACCACGCATGCCGACACAAAGCTGGATCCCGGCCTTCGCCGGGATGACGGAACGTTGGGGGTGTCCGCACGCACGCCCAACTCACATCGAATGACGCACTAGGTGGAGCCGATCCTCACCACCGTCCTGCCGGTCTTCGGCATGATCGTGCTGGGCTATGGCTTCACCCGTGCGAGGATCTTCGACGCCGCGGCGGGCCGCGGCCTGTCGCTCTTTGTCTTCAACCTCGCCATCCCGGCGCTGCTGTTCAAGACGGTGGCCACCATGGGCGCCCAGCAGGGGGCACCATGGGAATTATGGATCGCCTTCTTCGGCGGCCTGTTCATCACCTGGGTCGCGGCGGCACTGGTCTCGCGCATCGTGCCATCGCTCAATGTCTCGGGCGGGGCTGCCGCCTCCATGGCGGCAGGCTTCGGCAACCTGGCGCTTCTCGGCACACCGCTGGCGCTCTCGCACTTCGGCCAGCAGGTGGCGATCCCGCTCGGCATGATCCTGTCGATCCATGCGCCGATCCTGTGGTTCGCCGCCATGCTGCACCGGGCGCTGTTCCAGACCACGGGCAGCGTCTCGATCACCGGCACAGCGAAGGACCTGTTCAAGAACCTCGCCACCAACGCCATCGTGCTGGGGCTTCTTGCCGGCAGCCTCTGGCGCTTCACCGGCTGGGGGCTGCACCCGGTGTTCGGCACCATGCTCGACATGCTGGCAGATGCCTCCGTTCCCACCGCCCTCTTCGCGCTGGGCGTCTCGCTGGCGGGCTATTCGCTGAAAGGCTCGTGGAGCGGCATGTTCGCGCTCATCGGCCTCAAGATGGTGCTGATGCCGGTCCTGGTGTTCCTGATGGTGCGCTACGTGGTGTCGATCCCGCCGCTCTGGGGCCATGTGGCGGTGCTCTTCGCCGCCATGCCGACGGGCGCCAACGCCTTCCTGTTCTCGCAGCGGAACAACGAGGCGGTGGCGGCGGTCTCGGGCGCCATAGCACTTGGAACCGCCCTTGCGGCGGTCAGCGCCTCGATCCTGCTCTATCTCATGGACACCGGAGCGATTTAAGCCCGTCAGGCTTGATTTTACGGGTGAACAGGTCCATTTTCCGCGCAAATTTCAGAACCCCCCTCCAAGGAGCCACATGGCAAAGGAAGAACTGCTCGAATTCGAAGGTACCGTGACCGAACTTCTTCCCAACGCGACGTTCCGCGTGAAGCTCGACAACAATCACGAGATCATCGCCCACACCGCCGGCAAGATGCGCAAGAACCGCATCCGCGTCCTGGCGGGCGACCGCGTGATGGTCGAGATGACGCCCTATGACCTGACGAAGGGCCGCATCAATTATCGCTTCAAGTAACAGCAAGGGCGCCCATGCCCAGGTCAAGCTGGTGCTGGCGAGCGCCTCGCCGCGCCGCCTGCAACTGCTCGAGCGCGTGGGCCTGACGCCCGACCTGCTCAACCCGTCCGACATCGACGAGCTGCCGCACAAGCGCGAGACGCCGCGCGCGCTGTCGATCAGGCTCGCCAAGGAAAAGGCCCAGCGCGCCCTCGAAATGCCGCTGGTCAAGGAACTCGGCCCCAACGCCTTCGTGCTGGCGGCTGACACGGTCGTCGGCCTCGGCCGCCGCATCCTGCCCAAGGCCGAGACGGTGGACCAGGCGCGCGACTGCCTGTCGCTGCTCTCGGGCCGTTCGCACTGGGTCTATTCCTCGGTCTGCCTCATCGCACCGGGCAAGAAGCTCTCCAGCCGCTGCGTGGAAACCAAGCTCCGCTTCAAGCGCCTGTCGCGCGAGGACGTGGACAGCTACATCGCCAGCAACGAGTGGCGCGGCAAGGCCGGCGGCTATGCCATCCAGGGCCGTGCGGAAGCCTTCGTCCGCCTGCTCTCCGGCTCACACTCCGCCGTCATCGGCCTGCCGCTCTACGAAACGGTGCATCTCCTCGAAGGTGCCGGCTACCCGGTGTTCCACAGTTGGATGACGGCGCCCCAGTCCGAGGTCTGAGATGACCGAACCTGTTCGGCTGCGCCCGAAGCGGCCCTGCCCCATTTGTTCCAAGCCCTCGGCGCAGAAGTATCACCCCTTCTGCTCATCTCGCTGCGCCCAGATCGATCTGAACCGCTGGTTCGGCGGCAACTATGCGATTCCGGCGGAAGAGCAGGAGCCCGACGAGGGTGAGAACCGCGAAGTGTGAGCTGCCTTACCCCGCCGGCCGTGGCGCTCCCGCCACGTTCACGGCACCTTTCCTCGGTCGCCATCCCATCACCGCATAGACGCAGGGCACCACGAACAGCGTGAGCAGCGTTCCAAGGCTCATGCCGCCCACGATCACCCAGCCGATCTGCTGGCGGCTTTCGGCACCGGCGCCCGTGGCGAGTGCCAGCGGAATGGCGCCGAGGATCATCGCCGCAGTGGTCATCAGGATCGGCCTGAGCCTGAGGCGCGCCGCCTCGATGATCGCTTCGCGGCGCTCCGTTCCCTCGAGCTGCAGCCTGTTGGCGAAATCGACGATCAGGATGCCGTGCTTGGTGATGAGGCCGATGAGGGTCACGAGCCCGATCTGCGAATAGACATTCAGCGTGCCGCCGGTGAGCCACAGCGCACCCAATGCGCCGGTCATCGAGAGAGGCACCGACACCATGATCATGAGCGGGTCGCGGAAGCTTTCGAACTGCGCCGACAGCACGAGATAGATGAAGGCCAGCGCCATGACGAAGACCAGCGCCAGGTTGGAGCTCGCATCGCGGAACTCGCGCGCCTGGCCCGTGAGGTCGGTGAGGGTTCCCTGCGGCAACACTTCGGCAGCGGCCTGGTCCACCGCCTGGATCGCCTCGCCCAGCGTATAGCCCGGCGCCAGGTTGGCCTGGATGGTGATGGAGCGCAGCTGGTTGAAGCGGCGGAGGTCACGCGGGGCGACACCCACCTTGGCCTTCACGATGTTGGTGAGCTGCACCATCTCGCCGTTCTTGCCGCGCACGAAGATGTTGGCCAGCGTCTCAGGGCTGGTGCGCTCTGACGCCGGCAGCGCCACGGTCACGTCATACTGCTGCGAACCGATCTGGAAGGTCGTCACGTTGCGCCCGCCCAGCAGCGTTTCCAGCGTGCGGCCGATCACCGAGATGTCGAGCCCCAGGTCGGCCACACGGCTGCGGTCGATCTCGATATCCACTTCCGGCTTGTTGAGGCGCATGTCGGTGTCGAGGTCGGCAAGGCCCGGATTGTCCTTCAGCTTCTCCACCAGCTTCTGGGCCAGTGCGTTCAACTCCTCGTAGGAGGCCGATGACTGGATGACGAACTGGAACGGCTTGCCAAAGCCGCGCACGCCGAGCGAGGCGGGGTTGGTGGCGAAGGCCTGAACGCCGGCGATCTTGCGCAGCTTGGGCGAGAGCTGCTGCACCACCTGCTGCTGCTTGACGTCACGCTCCGACCAGTCCTTCAACCGGGCGAAGGACAGGAACTGCGTCACGTCGCCCGACCCCACGATCATCAGGTAGGACCTGAGCTCCGGCACCTGCGCCAGCAACTCCTCGGCCTGGGAGGCATAGCGCTGGGTGAAGCCGAAGCTCGCACCTTCCGGCGCGTTGCCGTTGATGATGATGGTGCCGCGGTCTTCCGTGGGCGAAAGCTCGGACTTCATCTGCGTGAACAGCCAGCCGCCGGACAACCCCACGCCCAGCGCCAGCAGCAGCACCAGCCAGCGGATCTTCAGAGCGAAGGACAACAGGCCGCGATAGCCGCGTTCAAGTGCATCGAGCGCCCCTTCGATGACACGCGCGAAGATGTTGCGGCGCTCGCTGTGCTTCAGCAGCTTCGAGCACATCATCGGTGTCAGCGTGAGCGCCACGAAGCCAGACACGATGACGGCACCCGCCAGCGTCACCGCGAATTCGAGGAACAATCGCCCGGTGCGGCCCGGCGTGAAGGCGATGGGCGCATATACGGCAGCCAGCGTCAGCGTCATGGCGATCACCGCGAAGCCGATCTCGCGCGCGCCCTTGATCGCCGCCTCGAAGGGTTTCATGCCCTCCTCGATGTGGCGGTAGATGTTCTCCAGCACCACGATGGCGTCGTCCACCACGAGGCCGATGGCCAGCACCATGGCCAGCAGGGTCAGCGTGTTCACCGTGAGCCCCGTCGCATACATGATGGCGAAGGTGGCGATCAACGACACGGGAATCGTGACGATGGGGATGAGGGCTGCACGGAAGGAGTGCAGGAACAGGAGGATGATCAGCAGCACCAGCCCGATCGCCTCGAGGATGGTCATGAACACATTGTCGATCGAGCGATCGATGAACACGGTGGAATCGAAGCCCACCGAGATCGAGGTTCCCTTCGGCAGCTCGGTGTTGAGGCGCGGCAGCAACTCCTTCACCTCGCGCGCCACGTCGAGCGGGTTGGCCACCGCCGTCCTGACGATGCCGATGGAGATCGCGGTCACGCCATTGTAGCGGCTCTCGCGCCGCACATCCGCTGTGCCGAGATCGACGCGCGCCACGTCGCCCAGCGTCACCTGCAGCCCGCCCGCTTCCTTCAGAATGATCTGCGAGAATTCCTCCGCCGTGCCAAGCGAGGTCTTTGAGAGAACCGTGAACTCGCGATCCTGGCTCTCGATGCGGCCCGCCGGAATATCGGCGTTCTGGTTGCGGATGGCGGTCTCGACGTCCTGCACGGTAAGGCCCTGCCCCGCAAGCCGCGCAGCGTCGATCCACACGCGCATGGCATAGGTGCGCTCGCCGTTGATCTGCACATCCGCCACGCCATCAAGGTTCTTGAAGCGGTTGACCACGAAGCGGTCGACGTAGTCGGTGAGCTCGGCCGCATCCATCCTGTCCGACTGGGTGACGAGGAACATGATCGGCTGGGCATCGGCCTCGACCTTGGCGATGGTGGGCTCGGTGACCTCGTTCGGCAATTGCCGCCGCACGCGGCTGACGCGGTCGCGCACGTCCGATGTCGCGGCATCGATGTTGACGGTGGAGCGGAAGCGGATGGTGATGCGGCTCTGTTCGGCGCGCGATGTGGACTCAATGGTGTCGATGCCCTCGATGCCGGCGAGCGAGCCTTCCAGCACCTGCGTCACCTGCGATTCGATGATCTCGGCTGAGGCACCAGGATAATTGGTCTGCACCGACACCTGCGGCTCGTCGATATTGGGATATTCGCGGATCGTCAGCCGCGAGAACGACATCAGCCCGGCCAGCACCAGCACGAGGCTGAGGACGGTGGCAAACACCGGGCGACGGATGCAGAATTCGGTAAATCCCATGGGCCTTACTCGCCCGCGGCCGCGGCCGACGCGACCACCTCGACCTTGGCGCCGTCCGTCAATTGCCCATTGCCGGCCGTCACCACCGTGTCACCGGCCTTCAACCCCTCCACCACCTCGACCATGCCCTCGACGCGCTTGCCGAGCCTGGCCTTCACCTCGGTCACCTTGTCGGCGGCGAGGGTGTAGATCATCGCCCCCTTGGCCCGCTGCACGATGGCCGATTCCGGCACCATCACCGCCTCGCGCTCCGCCCCCTTGACGGTGACGCGCACGAGCAGGCCCGGCCGGAGCTTGCCCTGCGCATTGTCGAACAGCGCACGCACCTGCAAGGCCCGACCATTGACGTCGATCGCCGGGTTCAGTGCTGAAATCTGTGCCGTGAAGGTTTCACCCGGCAGCGCATCGGCAGTGAAGCTCACGGTCCTTGCGGCTTCCACGGCCTTTTCCTGCAGCTCCGGCACGGCGAAACTCACCTGCAGCGTGTCGGTCTTGTCGAGCTGCACCAGCGGCGTTCCGGCCGTCACATAGGCGCCTTCCGACACGGTGCGAAAGCCCAGCGTGCCCGGGAAGGGAGCGGAAATGGTCAGCTTGTCGAGCCGCACCTGTGCCGCCTCCACGGTGGCGCGCGCCACGTCGCGCGCCGACAGTGCCTCGTCATAGGCATTCTGCGCCACGTTGCCGGAAGAGCGAAGCTTCTGGATGCGCGCGAAGCTCGCCTCCGCCAGCTGCAGCCGTGCCTTGGCCTCGCTGAGGTCTGCCTGTGCGAGGTCGGAATCGAAACGGAACAGCGGCGTGCCGGTCGCGACCTTGGCACCATCCTCGAACAGGATCCTGGCCACCCGCCCGCTGGTCTCGGGCGCGATGGCGACGCTCTCATCCGAAAGCAGCGTGCCGAGCGCGAGGACGTCATCGCTCAGCCGCGACGCGGAGGCCTTCGCCGTTTCGACCGCGGCAGGGCCGCGATTGGCGCGTGCCGCGCCCTGGCCTTTGGCAGCCTCGCCGCCTGCCGCCTGGGTCTTCACCGGGCCGGAAAGCCCGGTGAGGGCGGCAACATCGATCCCGTAGTGCCGGACGCCAAATGCGGCAGCCGCAACCACGGCGATAGCGACCAGCAGATATACAAAGGCTCTCATCCACCAACACCTTGTTTTGCGGTTCGGGACCCTAGGCCGAAAGCTGGTGCCATTCCATACGCTGGCTCGCATGGCTCCGGATTGCAGACGATGGAGCAGGTGCTGTTCCGTCTGCGCCTCTGGCCTTGGGCTTGCCGCCGCGATATGTGCTCTTGCCAGAACACACCGCAGGAAGGATTCCACCCATGAAGACCCGCGCCGCCGTTGCCTTTCAGGCTGGAAAGCCGCTCGAAATCGTCGAGCTGGACCTCGAGGGGCCGAAGGCCGGCGAAGTTCTGGTCGAGATCAAGGCCACGGGGGTGTGCCACACTGACGAGTTCACCCTGTCAGGCGCCGACCCCGAGGGGCTGTTCCCGGCGATCCTCGGCCATGAGGGCGCGGGCGTCGTCGTCGAGGTGGGTGCGGGCGTCACCACGCTGAAGCCCGGCGACCACGTGATCCCGCTCTATACGCCGGAGTGCCGCCAGTGCCCGTCGTGCCTGTCGCGCAAGACCAACCTGTGCACCGCAATCCGGTCGACGCAGGGCCAGGGCGTGATGCCCGATGGCACCTCGCGCTTCTCCTACAAGGGCCAGAAGGTGCACCACTACATGGGCTGCTCCACCTTCTCCAACTTCACCGTGCTGCCGGAGATCGCGCTGGCCAAGGTCAACGACAAGGCCCCCTTCGACAAGATCTGCTACATCGGTTGCGGCGTCACCACGGGCGTCGGCGCCGTGCTCAACACGGCAAATGTCGAGGCCGGTTCCACGGCCATCGTCTTCGGTCTTGGCGGCATCGGTCTCAACGTCATCCAGGGCCTCAAGATGGCAGGAGCCGACATGATCATCGGCGTCGACCTCAACAACGACAAGAAGGCGTGGGGCGAACGCTTTGGCATGACGCACTTTGTTAACCCCACGGACGTCACGGGCGATCTCGTTGCGCACCTCGTCAACATGACAAAGCGCGGCGCCGACCAGATCGGTGGTGCTGATTACACCTTCGACTGCACCGGCAACGTCAAGGTCATGCGCATTGCACTCGAGGCCTGCCACCGCGGCTGGGGCCAGTCTATCATCATCGGCGTCGCTGCCGCAGGACAGGAAATCAGCACGCGCCCGTTCCAGCTGGTCACCGGCCGCACCTGGAAGGGCACGGCCTTCGGGGGCGCGCGCGGTCGCACGGATGTTCCGAAGATCGTCGACTGGTACATGTCGGGCAAGATAGAGATCGATCCGATGATCACCCACACCATGCCGCTCGAGCACATCAACAAGGCCTTCGACCTCATGCATGAAGGCAAGTCCATCCGCAGCGTGATCCTGTTCTGATGACCCTTGAAACCAAGTCGCTGTGGAAGTCCCATGGCGGGATGCAGGGTGTCTACACCCACCTGTCGGAAGCCTGCGCCTGCTCGATGACCTTCGCGGTCTATGTGCCTCCCCATGCTGAAGGCCGGAAGCTTCCCGTGCTGTGGTACCTCTCGGGGCTCACCTGCACCCATGCCAATGTCATGGAGAAGGGTGAATACCGGAAGGCCGCGGCGGAACTTGGCGTCATCATCGTTTGCCCGGATACGAGCCCGCGCGGCGCCGGCGTGGCCGACGTGGCGGACGACTGGAAGCTCGGCTGCGGTGCCGGCTTCTATGTCGATGCCACGCAGGAACCATGGTCGGCGCACTACAAGATGTACACCTATGTGACGACGGAACTCCCCGCCGTCATCGCCGTCAATTTCCCCATGGCTGATTTGGGTCGGCAGGGCATCTTCGGTCATTCCATGGGTGGCCACGGCGCGCTGGTCGCGGCGTTGAAGAACCCGGGCCGCTACAGGAGCTGCTCCGCCTTCGCCCCCATCGTTCACCCGATGGCGGCGGATTGGTCACGCCCGGCGCTGACCGCCTATTTGGGTCCGGACGAAGCCACTTGGCGGGGTTGGGACGCGGTGACGCTGATCGCCGATGGCGCCCGGCTACCGGGGATACTGATCGACCAGGGAAGCGCTGATTCGTTTCTGGCCGCTGGGCTTCGGCCCTGGCTTCTGGAAGAGGCCTGCAATGCCGCTTCAATACCGCTGACGCTCCGCATGCGTGACGGCTACGATCATTCCTACTATTTCATCTCGACGTTCATGGCCGAGCACATCGCTTGGCACTCCGCCCGTCTCTCAAACTGAGAAATTGAGATCGGGCTGCGGAGGCCTAGCGGGGTCAATCGGAAACGATGCGTTATCTGTGTCCTTCTGCCGCAGCGTTGTTCCAGCCCCGATAACGCTGGGACATGTTGTGAGACATGGGTCAAAAAACCTTTGCGAACATTGACTTGCAAACACCCGGTGATCGCGGCCAATCGTTTCGGATTCGTAACTGTATGGCTCCAATTTAAATTATTTATAAGTCCAGATGGGCAGTTGACGATTTTGACAATTTAAAACGTTTAAGTTGTGCGTTATTTTGGTTACGTAAACCATTTCGGGTTGAAAAAGCATGCGACCGACCTTAGCAGATGTTGCCAAGCTCGCCGGAGTCTCCGTAGCCACCGCCTCGCGAGCCCTCTCCAATCCTGACCTGGTGGCCGACGGCACCCGGCGCGCGGTGCGGGATGCCGCCGCCTCCTGCGGTTACAAGATCAACCTCGTGGCCCGCTCGCTGCGCATTCAGCGCACCGACACGCTGCTGGTTCTCGCCCCCTGCATCGACAACAGCTTCTACCCCGGCCTCGTGCACAGCATCGAGCATGCGGCGCTGGCCATGGGCTATGCCATCATCGTCGGCTTCACCAACAAGACCGACAAGTATCGCGAAGCCTATGGCGAACTTCTCAGCGCTGGCCGCGTCGACGGCATGGTGGTCATGGATGGCGGCTCCGGGGTGGACCGTTTCACTGGGCCCCGGCCGGACCTGCCGATAGTGCAGGTGTTCGACCAGATTTATGAATCTCCCGTGCCCGTGGTACGGATCGATGAGCAACAGGTGGCGGACCTCGCGGTAAGGCACTTGGCGTCGATGGGCCATCGCCGAATCGCCCATATCGCAGGCGCGACCGACGCACCTTCGGCCAGGCAACGTCGCAACGGTTACACCGCGGCCATGGCGCGGCTCGGTCTTCCCGTCGACGACCATCTGGTGCGCAATGGCCACGGCCATCGCGAAGGAGCGGTCGAGGCAATGAAGGAGCTGCTCGATCTGCCGCAGGCGCCGACGGCTGTGTTCTGCGCCAGTGACAGCATGGCCTGTGCCGCAATGGACGTGTGCCGCGACCGCGGCATCCACGTGCCGGGCGACATTTCCTTCATCGGCGCCGACGGCACCTGTGATGGAGAGCATGTCTATCCATCGCTCACCACGGTGGACGTACCGCGCGCCGAAGCAGGCGTCCTTGCGGTCGAGAAGCTGGTCGGGCTGATTCGCGGCCAGGCAGTGGCTTCAGACACGATGCTGCCGGTGGAGCTCAAGCTGCGCGGCAGTTGCGCGCCCACGCGCACTGCCGTCGCCGCCTGACAGAGCTCAGCGCTCGTAGAACTGCGCAACGAGGCGGTTCAGCAACCGCACGCCCCAGCCGGAGCCCCAGCTCTGGCTGATGGCGTTGCGTGGTGCGTCCATGGCTGTGCCCGCCACGTCGAGATGCACCCACGGCACGTTGTTGACGAAGCGCTGCAGGAACTGCGCTGCAGTGATGGCACCGGCGTTGCGGCCACCGGTGTTCTTCACGTCCGCCACCTCGTGGTCGATGATCTTGTCGTATTCGGGCGCCAGCGGCATGCGCCACACCTTCTCGCCCGTCGCATAGCCAACCTCGGAGAGGCGCTGCGCCAGCTCGTCATTGTTGGAGAACAGCCCGGCATGCTCCTTGCCGAGCGCCACCATGATGGCGCCGGTCAGCGTGGCGAGGTCGATCATGAAGCGTGGCTTGAACTTGTCCTGGATGTACCAGAGCACGTCGGCCAGCACGAGGCGGCCCTCGGCGTCGGTGTTGAGCACGGCGATCGTCTGGCCCGACATGGAGGTGACCACGTCACCCGGGCGCTGCGCTTTGCCGTCCGGCATGTTTTCGACAATGCCGATGGCGCCCACGGCGTTGACCCTGGCCTTGCGCTTGGCGAGCGCCATCATCAGCCCAGCCACGCAGGCGGCACCACCCATGTCGCCCTTCATGTCCTCCATGCCGGCCGCCGGCTTGATCGAGATGCCACCGGTGTCGAAGGTGACGCCCTTGCCGATGAAGGCCAGCGGCGCCTCGTTGGCCTTGCCGCCCTTCCACTCCATCACCACCATGCGCGCCTCGTGGGCCGAGCCCTGGGCCACGCCCAGAAGGGCGTTCATGCCCAGCTTCTTCATCTGCGCCGGGGTAAGAATCGAGATCTTGAGACCGAGCTTGGCGAGGGGCTTCATGCGCTCGGCAAATTCCACCGGGTGGAGGTGATTCGGCGGCTCGTTGACGAGGTCGCGAGCGAAATGAACGCCCTCGGCGATGGCATCGAGCGCCGGGAAGCGCTGCCTTGCACCCTTCACGTCAGAGGTGAGAACCGTAACTTCCTTCAACTCCTTGGTGTCGGACTTCTTCGATTTGTAGCGGTTGAAGCTATAGACGCGGAGCCGGAAGCCGGAGGCGATGAGGGCTGCCGTCTCGCCCATTGACAGCCCGGCTGCCGCTACGTCAGCGGCAATCACCACGGCCTCGGTCTTGAGCGCCTGCGCAACCCCTGCCGTGGCACCCCCCAGCATCTCGAGGTCAAGCGGCCGCAGCTGGCCGGGCTGGCCGAGTCCAAACAGCACGGCACGGCTGAATCCGCCGCCAGGAGCGACAACATCAAGGGTTGAGTCGCGTCGGCCCGTGAAACCGGCGGCTGTCATCGCGCGCCGGATCTGCCCGCCGGTGCGGCGGTCGGCCTCGTTCATCAGGCTGCTCATCGGCTGGCCTTCGGGAACGAGCAGGATCAATACGCCGGACTTCGGCAGGGTGGCCGGGGAAAAGCTGATTTTCATGGGATGCCTTCAGGGTGTGAAAGTCGACTCTTAGCGGGTTTCCGAGCACTTGGGAATCGGGGCTCGAACGCTGGATGGAAAGCCGTATTGACCATATGTTAACCATGTGTCGGTAGTCTCCGTGATCGGTCCGCTTTCGCTCCCGAAAAGCCACTCCAGGGCTTCACGCCCCCCCTGAAAGCCGTTAAGACTTGCTTCGATGAAGTGAGTTGTCGGGGTCAGGTGCGAAAACACCGTTTCAACCAGCGCTATGCACGGGTGCGGGGGCTGCATGTCTGCCTCCTCGGCCTGCTGGCGGCTGCCGGTATCGCACTCTCGGTCGGCAGCACCATGGCCGGCATCAACAACCAGCCCGCCTTCGTCGCGCCGGAAGACAAGCCGATCCCCAAGGGAACCCGTGTCGACGTCATCGCCGACACGCTGGCCTATGACGACCGGACCCAGATTGCGACTGCAACAGGCACCGTGCAACTCACCTATGGCCCCTATGTGCTGACGGCCACCCGGGTGGTCTACGACATGAAGGCCAAGACCTTTTCGGCCAATGGATCGATCGTGCTCAAGGAGCCGAACGGCAACGTGATGCTGGCCGATTCCGCGACGCTGGACGACACGTTCGCCAAGGGCTTCGGCGAGTACGTGACGGCACTGCTGACCAACAACGTCACCATCACCGCGCAATACGCCCGCCGCTACGAGAACGGCATCACCATCTACGAGCACGCGAGCTACACCGCCTGCAAGACCTGCGTGACGGCGGACGGCACGCCGGTGTGGCAGATCGTGGCGCGCGAGGCCAAGCACGACAGCAAAGAACGCACCATCTACTACCGCGATGCACGCCTGCAGTTTGGCAATGTGCCGGTGTTCTACACGCCCTACTTCGCATACCCCGATCCGACGGTGACGCGCCGCACCGGCTTCCTGATCCCCTCCGTCAACTGGGGGCAGTTCGGCTTCGGCGTGACGACGCCCTATTTCTGGGCCATCAACCGCAGCACCGACTTGACCTTCTCGCCCATGTGGACGACGAAGCGCGGGCCGCTGGGCGATCTCGAGTTCCGCCAACGCCTGAATTCCGGCATCTACACCATGCAGGGCTGGGGCATCTACGAGCTGAGCAAGGCGGACAACAACCCGCATGAAACGCCGTGGCGGGGTGCCGCCCGCACCACGGGTGACTTCCGCATCAACGACAAGTGGACGTGGGGCTGGGACGGCACCATCGTCAGCGACAAGCAGTTCCTGTCTGACTACAGCATCGATACGCGCAACATGATCGCGGACTATGTGCAGACCACCGGGCTGGACGACCGCAACTACACCAAGGCCCAGGTGATCGGGTGGCGGTCGCTCGTCAATGGCGAGGACCAGGACGACATGCCCGTCGCCACGCCCTTCATCACCGGCGACTACGTGCTGGACCAGGAGGTGCTTGGCGGAGAGTTTTCCTACGGCTTCAACGTCTATGCGCTGGAGCGCAACCAGTCCATTTACAATCCGGACAAGGGGCTCGACCTCGGTACACAGCAGACGCACATCGCGGCCTATGCCGACTGGAAGCGACAGATGATCAACCCATCGGGCCTAGTCATCACGCCCTTCGCGCAGGCCCGCACCGATGGCTTCTATTCGCAGAATGTGCCAACGGCAGCGGAAGACAACGAGACCGATTTCTGGCTATTGCCGACCGCCGGTATCGATGTCCGCATGCCTTTCATAACCTCCATCGGCTCATTCGAGAGCATCCTGACACCCGTAGCGCAGATGATCGCCTCGCCCTCGGAGCCGAACCTGCGCGGCAATGGCAACGAGGATGCCATAACACTCAACTTCGACACCTCGAACCTGTTCCTGAGCGACCGCTTCACCGGATATGACCGTTGGGAAGGCGGTCTCAGGGCCAATGCCGGCATCAACTACACGCTGCTCTCGCCCACCGGCGGCTTCGTCCGTGCCAGCCTGGGCGAAAGTTTCCACATCGCCGGCGAAAACAGCTATCTCGTCGGTTCTGGCCTTGAGGGAACGTCCTCCGACATGGTTGGCGCCATTGCCCTGCAGTTCAGCCCACATGTGACCTTGGGTTATCAGGCCCGCTGGGAGGAGGACTTCTCCCGCCTCAACGTCCAGGAAACATCGCTCGGCCTCAATTTCGGCAAGTTTTCTGGCTCTGTGAGCTACGCCGATATCTCGGCGGCCGCCAACTACGGACGGCCTGACAATGAAGAGCAGATCTGGGGCAATGCCCAATACCTTCTCTCGGATACCTGGAGCGTCTTCGGCAGTGCCCGATACGACCTCAAAAATGGCAAGCCGTTGGGCGAGAGTTTGGGCGTGACTTACGACTGCGACTGCATGAAGGCGCAACTGGTCTATTCCATGTCACATACCGACGAATTTGGCGTTTCCAACGATGGCACCGAGTCCAGGATCGACCTCAGCATCGAGTTGCGGACGATCGGCGTACTGGCTGGCGGGTTCATACTCCAATGACATGGCGTCGCCTTTCTGCCGCCGCGATGATCGCGGCCCTGCTTTCATTGGCCCCGCCGGTCAAGGCGGCAACCATCGTGGCCATCGTCAACGACCAGCCGATCACCGAGCTTGACCTGACGCAACGCATCGCGCTGCTCGAGGTGATGGACGATGTTCCGCGGGGCGGCCTCGACAAGAAGAAAGCCCTCCGCCAGATGATCGACCAGGCCGTGAAGATTCAGGAGGCCAAGCGCTACAACATGCTGCCCAGCGATGCGGAATTGACGGACCGCATCAAGCGCCTCGCCACGAACATGAAGCTCACGCCTGACCAGCTTTATGCAAAGCTAGCGGCCAAGGGCATCAGCAAGGAGACATTCCGCGACTACGTGAAGTCCGGCATGGGCTTCAACCGGATCATCCAGGGCAAGTACCAGCAGGACGTCAAGGCCTCAGACGCGGAAGTCGACGCCAAGATGGCCGAACTGAAGTCCAACATCAACGCGGAAACGTCGAAGATCATGAACGATCCGCGCATGAAGCCGGTCACCGTCTATTCGCTGATGGAAATCTATCTGCCGATCGACGGTGAGGACCCGATGCTGCTGCAATCGCGCGCCATCGAGGCGGCGCAGGTGCAGCAGAGACTCAAGAGCTGCAGCGGATTGAAGGCTGCCTCCGAAGGAATATTCGACGTCAAGAAGGGCAACACCTTCGAGGCCGATGCAACAAAGCTGCCACCTCAGATGAGGGCGGCGCTCGACAAGGGCGGCGTGGGCCGCGCCATCGGCCCAATGCGCGGCAAGACCGGCATCCAACTCATCGCTCTCTGCGGCATCCGCAAGATCACGCCGCCCAAGCCCAATTTCACGATGCCCACGCGCGAGCAGGTGGAACGCGCCGTCATCAACGAGAAATACGACAAGCTGGAAGAGGACTATCTCAGCACGGCGCGCGACAAGATCTACGTCGAATACCGCGACCCGAGCTACGCCCAGCAATAGGCCGTGATGACGGCACCCCTCATTCTCACGTCGGGAGAGCCGGCCGGCATCGCGCCGGAGATCACGGCTGCGGCGTGGACAGCGCTGCGCCACGAGCCCGGTGCCGCCTTCGCCCTGCTGGGCGATGCTGCCTACTGGCGGGCCCGCAACCCAGGCCTCGCCATTGCCGAAATCGCCACGCCATCCGAGGCGCCTGCGCTGTTTGCCACGGCACTGCCTGTCCTCAACCGCCCGCTTGCTGCGCACCCCCCAGCCGGCGCCATCTCCGCTGTCACAGCACCGCAGGTGATTGCCGCGATCGACGAAGCCGTGGCCATGGCACTGCGGGGCGAAGCCAGCGGCATCGTCACCAACCCGATCCAGAAGGAAGCGCTCTATGGCGCGGGCTTCCGGCACCAGGGCCATACGGACTACCTCGCGCATCTCTCCGCCCTGCACGGCAACCCTGTGCAGGAGGTGATGATGCTGGTGGCGGAAGACCTGCGCGCCATTCCCGTCACCGTCCACATTCCGTTGAAGGACGTGCCAGCCCAGTTGACGCGCGAGGCCATCCTCGCGCAGGCGCGCGTCACCGCCCGCGACCTCGCGCGGTATTTCGGCATCGCCCGCCCGCGCTTGGCCTTCACCGGCCTCAACCCGCATGCCGGCGAGAATGGCACCATGGGCCGCGAGGAAATCGAGGTCATCCGCCCCGCCCTCGATACGCTGCGCGCCGAGGGTCTCGATGTGCTGGGCCCGCTCTCCGCCGACACCGCCTTCCACGCCGAGGCGCGCTCTGCCTATGACGCCATCCTCTGCATGTACCATGATCAGGCGCTGATCCCGGTGAAGACGCTGGACTTCCACGGCGGCATCAACGTGAGCCTTGGACTGCCCTTCATCCGGACTTCGCCCGACCACGGCACAGCACTCGGCATTGCGGGAAAGCACATCGCCAATCCAAAAAGCCTGATCGCCGCAATTCGCCTTGCCGCCCAGATGGCCAGGGCCGGCCGGTGAGCGAGAACGCGCTCCCGCCGCTGCGCGAGGTCATCGCGCGGTACGGCCTCGCTGCCAAGAAGGCGCTGGGCCAGAACTTTCTCTTTGATCTCAACCTCACGCGCCGCATCGCGCGCGCCGCAGGCCCGCTCGAAGGTTTCACGGTGATCGAAATCGGCCCAGGCCCCGGCGGCCTCACACGGGCGCTGCTGATGGAAGGCGCCACGAACGTCATCGCCATCGAGCGCGACGACCGCGCCCTGGCGGCGCTTGCCGAAATCGCCGCCGCTTATCCAGGCAAGCTCACCGTTATTCCCGGCGATGCGCTGGAGACAGACTACGCCAGGCTCGCGGCGGGCACGCCCACCAAGATCGTCGCCAACCTGCCCTACAACATTGCGACACCGCTGCTCATCGGCTGGATCGGCAGCAGCGAATGGCCGCCCTTCTATGAGTCACTCACCTTGATGTTCCAGAAGGAAGTGGCCGAGCGCATCGTGGCGAAGTCAGGCGGCAAGGAGTTCGGACGGCTCTCGGTGCTGTGCCAGTACCGCGCGACAGCGAAGAAACTGTTCGACGTCAACCGCTCTGCCTTCACGCCACCACCCAAGGTGACGTCATCGATCGTGCAGCTGATGCCGAAGGCAAATCCTGAACCCGAATGCCGTCTCGAGGTGCTGGAGCGCGTCACCGCCGCCGCCTTCGGCCAGCGCCGCAAGATGCTGCGGGCCAGCCTGCGAAGCTTGCTGCCGGAACCCGAAGTGCTGTTGAACGAGCTGGGGATCGACCCCGAACTGCGCGCCGAACAATTGCCGGTGGAGGCCTTCGCGCGGCTGGCGCAGCGACTGAGCTCTTGATCGCACCCAGCTCTTCAACCACTCACCTTGCCCGGGCTTGACCCGGGCATCCTTTTCGGTGCCACACAAAGGATCGCCGGGTCAAGCCCGGCGAAGTTGAAAAAAGAGTTGCGTGCTGGCAAGCAAACCGGAACCTACAACCCCTTCGTCAGCCCACGGACGAAATCGCTCAACCCCACGCGGCGGCGGCGCTTCAGGCGTTCGGCGCGCAGGATGGCTTCGATCTCGGCATTGGCGACGTCGAGGTCCTGGTTGACGATGACGTAGTCATATTCCGGCCAGTGGCTGATTTCGTCGGCCGCCTTGGCCATGCGCTTGGCGACGGTGGAGGCCGAATCCTGAGCGCGGCCGATCAGCCTGTCACGCAGCTCCTCCGCCGAGGGCGGCAGGATGAAGATGCGCACCAGGTCTTCTTCCATCGTGGCGCCCAGCTGCTGGGTGCCCTGCCAGTCGATGTCGAAGAGCACGTCATGGCCCTGCTGCAGCGCCTCCACCACCGGGCGCCTGGGCGTGCCATAGAAATTGCCGAACACCTCGGCATATTCAAGAAGATCGCCGCGGTCGCGCAGGCGACCGAACTCCTCATGGCTGATGAAATGATAGTCCTTGCCGTCCACCTCGCCGGGGCGCGGCGCGCGCGTGGTGACGGAGACCGACATGGTGATGTTGGGGTCCAAGGCCAGCAGGCGGCGTGACAACGTGGTCTTGCCCGCCCCCGAGGGGGACGACATGACGAGCAGCAGGCCGCGGCGGGGAATATCGGTCATGGCTGGTTCTTCACTCGATGTTCTGGACCTGCTCGCGCAGCTGGTCGATGACGGTCTTGAGGTCGAGGCCGATCGCAGTCATCGACCGGTCGGAGGCCTTTGAGCACAGCGTGTTGGCCTCGCGGTTGAATTCCTGTGCCAGGAAGTCGAACTTGCGGCCGATGGCGTCGTTCGATGCCAGCAGCACCTGCGCGGCTTCGACATGCGAAAACAGCCGGTCGAGCTCCTCCTGGATGTCGGCGCGGGTGGCGGCGATCACCGCCTCCTGGTGGAGCCTGTCGGGATCAAGTGCTGCGCCGGTTTCCATCAGCCGCGACACCTGCTCTGCCAACCGCGCGCGCACCGCCTCGGGCGTGCGCGACGGGTTGTGGCGCGCGGCTTCGGCAAGCTCGGCAATGCGCAGCACCTGGGCGGACACCACCGTGTTGAGCCTGTCGCCTTCCTCCCGGCGGGCAGACGCCAGAGATCGCAGCGCCTCCTGAAAGCTCTCCAGCATGGCGGCGTTACGGGCCTCGGCCTCGCCCTCGGCCTCGGGCTCGGTCGCCACTTCCACCACACCCTTGATCGAGAGCAGAACGTCGGCGCGCAGCGGCTCGCCGCCGATGCGGTCGCGCAGCGCTTCACCAACCTCAACCAGCCGGTCGAGAATGTCGGGGTTCAGGCGAACACTCTCGCGCGCCACCTGCCCGCTGATCGACAGCGCAACCTGCAGGTTGCCACGCCGGAAGGCCGAGGCGAGCGCGGCGCGCACCGGTGTTTCCAGCGCCTCGAAGCCAGCCGGAACGCGCATGCGCACGTCCAGCGCCTTGCCGTTCACGCTCTTGATCTCCCACTGCCAGAAGAGGCCCTGGCGCTCGCCCGAGGCGCGGGCAAATCCGGTCATGCTGGAAATGGGCATCCATCGTCCCTGAAAGTGAATCGGTCAGGAAGCTTTAGAACGTTTCCGCTGCGTGCGAAACGCCTCAGGGGCGGAGCCGGGGGATGACGGTGGCGCGGCCATCGACCGTCAGCACGGTGCCGGGCTTGAGGGCCACCAGTCCGGCGGCCGGTGCCGCAGGCTTGGCCGAAACCAGCTGCGGCGGTTTGGCCTGCGGCAGCGGCGGCTGCGATTCAGCGGTCTGCGGGTCTGGCGGCGGTTCGGCCGGGGCCGCCGGTGGAGCCTCAGGTTCGGGCGTCACCTCCGCCAGCGGGGCCTGCGCGGCGGCAGGCGGCACCGGCACCTCGCCCGCATTGGCGGCGGCCGGCGTTGCAGCAGGCGCGGTCTCGGCAGCAGGTGCTGCCGCCTCGCCCTCCTCGGCGGCCGCGGCGGCGGCGGCATTGCCGGCGAGCTTGCGCCAGTTCTTCACGTTGCGGTTATGCTCATCCAGCGTCGCCGCGAAGGCATGGCCACCGCTGCCGTCTGCCACGAAGTAGAGCTTGTCGGTCGGTTCGGGGTTCAGCACGGCCTCGAGGGCGGCACGGCCCGGGTTGGCGATGGGCCCGGGCGGCAGGCCGTTGATACGATAGGTGTTGTAGGGCGTGGTCGTCTCGATGTCCGTCCTGGTCAGCGCCCGGTCGAGCTTTCCCTTGCCGCCGACGATGCCATAGATGATCGTCGGGTCGGACTGCAGGCGCATGCCCTTTTCGAGCCGGTTGATGAACACCGACGCGATCACCGGGCGCTCGTCGGCTTGGGCGGTTTCCTTTTCCACGATGGAGGCCAGCGTCACCGCCTGTTGGGGCGTTGCGATCACCGCCACGGGCTTGCGCTCAGCCCACAATTCGTCGAGCAACTTCTTCTGCGCCGCCTGCATGTCCGCCACCAGCTTCTGGCGCGTCATGCCGCGGCGGAACACATAGGTGTCCGGCAGGATCGAGCCTTCGGGCGGGACCGCAGCCGGGTCACCCGTCAGCACCTCATTGGCATTGACGCGATCCACCGCCATCTGGCTGGTGAAACCTTCGGGAACGGAGATCTTGTAGGTCACCGCCTTGCCGCTGGCGATCAGCGCGATGACGTCGGCCATGGTGGCGCCCTTGGGGAAGGCATATTCGCCGGCCTTGAGGCGGCCGCGCTGGCCGGTGAGCTGCGCCATCAGCGCGAAGAGGCGGCCGTTGGACAAGATGCCGTTCTGGGCCAGCGTCTCGCCGATCTGGGCAGCCGACTGGCCGGGCTCGACCATGAAGACCTTGTCCTCGGCAAGAGGGCCAGGTGCAGCATATTCACCATAGGCAAATAATCCTGCAACACCCGCCACGATCACACCGGCCAGCAGCAGCAGCAAGGTCCATTGCAGCACGCGCGTGATCGCCGAGCGCCGTTGCTTGGCGTGGCGTGGTCCCGGCACTTTCACGCTTGGCTGCGGTGTGGGCAACCTGTCTCCTCCGGGCGTCAGGCCGCGAAGCGGCGCATGATCAGTGACGCGTTGGTACCACCAAAACCAAAGGAATTCGACAGAACTGTGTTGATCTCTTTTTTCTTCGCCACTTTCGGCACCAGGTCGATGCGCGTCTCGACCGACGGATTTTCGAGGTTGATGGTGGGCGGCGCCACATTGTCACGGATGGCAAGGATCGAGAAGATCGCCTCTACCGCACCCGCAGCGCCCAGAAGATGGCCGACCGAGGACTTGGTCGACGACATGGTAAGTTCCGCCGTGCGATTGCCCATCAGGCGTTCCACCGCGCGCAGCTCGATCTCGTCACCCAGCGGCGTCGAGGTGCCATGCGCATTCACATAGTCGATCTCATGTGCCTGCAATCCGGCGCGCTTCAGCGCATTGGTCATGCAGCGATAGGCGCCGTCGCCATCGGATGACGGCGCGGTGACGTGATAGGCATCGCCCGACATGCCATAGCCAACGACCTCGGCATAGATTCGCGCACCGCGCGCCTTGGCATGCTCCAGCTCCTCGAGCACCACCACACCGGCACCCTCGCCCATGACGAAGCCGTCACGGTCCTTGTCATAGGGGCGCGAACCCCTGGTGGGCTCGTCGTTGAACTTGGTGGCCAGCGCCTTGCAGGCGATGAAGCCGGCAATGCCAATGCGGCAGATCGCCGATTCGGCACCACCCGCCACCATGATGTCGGCGTCGTCGAGCGCGATGAGGCGCGCCGCGTCGCCGATGGCATGCGAGCCGGTGGAACAGGCGGTGACCACCGCATGGTTGGGGCCCTTGAGGCCGAATTCGATTGAAACAAGGCCCGAAGCGAGGTTGATCAGGGAGCCGGGAATGAAGAACGGGCTGATGCGGCGCGGGCCCTTCTCGTTCATCAGCGTCGTGGTGTCGGCGATGTTCGAAAGGCCGCCAATGCCGGAGCCGATGAGAACGCCGGCGCGGTACTTCTCGTCCTCGGTCTTGATCTCGACGCCCGAGTCCTTCATCGCCTGCTTGGCTGCCGCCATCGCATAGATGATGAAGTCATCGTAGCGACGGATCTCCTTGGCATCCATCCACTGCTCGGCGTTGAAGGTGCCGTTGGTGCCGTCGCCGCGCGGAATTTCGCAGGCGATCTGGCAGGGCAGGTCGGAGGCATCGAAGCGGGTGATCCTGCCGCCGGCCGACTGGCCGGCAAGAAGCCGGGTCCAGGTCTCGTCAACGCCATTGGCGAGCGGAGAAACCATACCAAGTCCGGTGACGACGACACGGCGCATGCGATGCCCTTTCTATACGAAAACGCGGCGGCAGGCTCGTCTACAGCCTGCCTCCGCGCAAAAAATCAGGCGGATCGCGCCAGAGGCCCGATCGAGCGCAGCAATCAGGCAGCGCTCTTTTCGATGAACTTCACGGCGTCGCCCACGGTCTGGATCGACTCTGCCGCATCGTCCGGAATCTCGATGCCGAACTCTTCCTCGAAGGCCATGACCAGCTCGACGGTGTCGAGGCTGTCAGCGCCGAGGTCGTCGATGAAGCTCGCTTCCGCCTTGACCTTGTCGGCATCAACGCCGAGATGTTCGACGACGATCTTCTTCACCCGCTCAGCAACATCACTCATTGTCATTTCGTCCTTGGTTGTTTTCTCAGTATTCGGCAGGACAGCAGGACCCCCTGCGGCCCCCCACGCCGGGGGTCTTGCTAGCACAATTCGCAGGCACGTCAAAAGGGGCTTGGAGGGGGATTACCCAGTCCGTTTCAGTCAGGGGTTGCGCAAAACCCGGAGTTTTGGCAGTTTTTGGCCATGCGCAAAATCCTTTTCAGCTTGCTTGCCCTGGCCGCAGCCACATCGATTGCAAACGCCGATGGCGTTCTCGACAAGCGGTTGACACCATTCGACAAAGAGCGCCTTGCCAAGGTTGAGGAAACCGTGGCCTCAGCGCTCGCCGAGGCGCGCGCCGGAGGCACGAAGGAAGACGTCTCGCTCCTCGAGGCCGCATTGTCAGGAACACCCCTGCCCCTGGCCGAGGGTTATGACCCGAACGGCACCTGGAAGTGCCGCACCATCAAGGCGGGCGGCACCCTGCCGCTCACCGTCTATCCGTGGTTCGCCTGTCGCATCAGCGAGGATGGTGCAGGCTGGCAGATGGAAAAGCTCACCGGCTCACAGCGCACAAAGGGCATGTTCTACACGCTTTCGCCGAACAAGCTTGCCTATCTGGGTGCGGGCTACGTGAACGGCGAGAAGCCGCGCGTCTACGGCCAGGATGAAAAGGAAAACCAGGTCGCCATCGTCGAGCGCCGGGCCAAAAACAAGCTCGTCTTCCTGTTCCCTGCACCGCAGTACGAATCGAAGCTCGACATCCTGGTGATGGAGCGCTGAGCCTCTCCTTGTGAATTCAACTTGCGCGGGCTTGACCAGCGCATCCTTTGCAAGCCGCCGCCAAAAAAATGCCCGGGACGAGCCCGGGCATGATGAGTCCGGAGTGATCCCGGCGGATCAAATCATCGCCATGCCGCCGTTGACGTGCAGCGTCTGGCCCGTCACGTAATTCGCCTCGTCCGACGCGAGATAAAGAACGGCGGCTGCGATGTCCTCGGGCGTGCCGAGCTTGCCCGCCGGCACGCGGCCAAGGATCATTTCCTTCTGTTTGTCGTTCAGAACGTCCGTCATCGGCGTGGCGATGAAGCCCGGCGCCACCGCGTTGACGGTGACGTTGCGCGCCGCAAGTTCCTGCGCCAGCGACTTGGTGAGGCCGATGACACCGGCCTTGGAGGCCACGTAATTCGCCTGGCCCGGATTGCCGGTGACGCCCACCACCGAGGTGATATTGATGATTCGGCCGTGGCGCTTCTTCATCATGTTGCGCATCGCGGCGCGCGCCAGGCGGAAGGATGCGGTGAGGTTCACGTCGATGACGGAGGACCAGTCCTCGTCCTTCATGCGCATCGCAAGGCCATCCTTGGTGATGCCGGCGTTGTTGACGAGAATGTCGAGCCCGCCCATCGCGGCCTCGGCCTCCGGCACCAGCTTCTCAACCGCAGCGGCATCGGACAGGTTACATGGCAGCACGAAGACGCGCTCACCGCCGAGTTCCGCCTTCAGTTCCTCGAGAACTTGTGCGCGCGTGCCGGAGATGGCGACGGTGGCGCCCGCCTTGTGCAGCGCCTTGGCAATTGCAGCACCAATGCCACCCGTGGCGCCGGTGACGAGGGCGGTCTTTCCGGTAAGGTCGAACATGCTTCTTATCCCTTGATCTGGGCCGCGGCGGCGGCAATGTCATCCGGTGTGTTGATGGCGAAGGCAGTGGCGTCTGGCGCGTTCTTCTTGGACAAGCCCGTCAGCACCTTTCCGGCACCGATCTCGTAGAAACGCGTGACGCCCTGCGCGGCCATCCAGCCCACGCACTCGCGCCAGCGCACGGTGCCGGTAACCTGGGCGACAAGGCTGGCGCGGATCGCCGCAGGATCGGTGAGCGGCGCAGCACCCACATTGGCAACGACCGGCACCACCGGCGCCTTCATGGCAACCTTCGACAGCGCGTCCGCCATCACATCTGCCGCGGGCTGCATCAGCGCGCAGTGGAAGGGGGCGGAGACAGGCAGCATGATGGCGCGCTTGGCGCCCTTGGCCTTGGCGACCTCGGCACAGCGCTCGACCGCCGCCTTGGAACCGGAGACCACCACCTGCCCATCGCTGTTGTCATTGGCCGCCTGGCAGACCTCGCCTTGTGCTGCTTCCGCCGCCACGGCGGCAGCTGTCGCAAAATCAAGTCCGAGCAGTGCCGCCATGGCGCCGGTGCCCACGGGTGTGGCGCTCTGCATGGCCTGCCCTCGGATCTTCAGAAGCCGCGCCGCATCGGCCAGCGTGAAGGTCTGTGCGGCGGCCAGCGCCGAATACTCACCCAGCGAATGGCCGGCAACGAAGCTCGCCGTGTTGGCCACCGTGATGCCATGCTCGGCCTCCAGCACGCGGATCACCGCCATGGACACGGCCATCAGCGCCGGCTGGGCGTTCTCGGTCAGTGTCAGGTCGGCCTCGGGGCCCTCCCACATGAGGGCGGAGAGCTTCTGGCCCAGTGCCGCGTCGACCTCGTCGAAGACGGCGCGGGCGGCGGCAAAATTCTCCGCCAGTGCCTTGCCCATGCCAACCGCCTGGCTGCCCTGGCCGGGGAAAATGAAGGCCGTCGTCATCCTGAAACCTCGTGTGATTCCTGTAAGTGGGGGGCACGAAACATGCGGCGTGAGCAGAGTCAAGGTTGACCGTTTCCCGGGAAAGCGCCTTACTCGGGCCATGTACACCGCTGATGAGCTCGAACAGGCCAGCCGCATCGTCTATGCCGCGATGCCGCCCACCCCGCAATTCGCC
>JBEARP010000229.1:0-26030 GCA_041163105.1 Pseudomonadota bacterium | reverse complement strand
TTACCGGCCATTGGGAAATCGCCGGCGTGCCGCTGGCTTTCGACTGGGGCTACTTTCCGCATACCATCCCGGCCTTTCCACCGGAACTGATCGAGGCCATCGTCTCTCGCTGCAACTTGCCGGGGCTGCTCGCCATGCGCCATGCCTCCGGCACGCAGGTCATCGAGGACTTCGGCGCGGAACATATCCGCACCGGCAAGCCCATCGCCTACACGAGTGCCGACAGCGTGCTGCAGATCGCGGCGCATGAGCAGCATTTCGGGCTGGAGCGCCTCTACGCGGTCTGCCGTGTGGCGCGCGAACTGACGTACCCGATGAACATCGGCCGCATCATCGCCAGGCCCTTCCTCGGCGAGAAGCGCGGCGAATTCCGCCGCACCGGCCACCGCAGGGATTTCGCGGTGACGCCACCCGCGCCGACGCTGCTCAAGGTTCTGAGCGATGCCGGGCGTGACGTGGTCTCGGTCGGCAAGATCGGCGACATCTATGCCCATGTCGGCACCGGCCGCGAGATTAAGGTGTCCGGCAACCCGGCCTTCCTCGAAACCACGCTCGCCAACATGGAGGCCTTGAGCGACGGCGGCTTCCTGATGACCAACTTCGTCGACTTCGACACCGAGTTCGGCCACCGCCGCGACCCCATCGGCTATGGTAAGTTGCTCGAGGCCTTCGACGCTGAACTGCCGCGCATCATGGCAAAGCTGGCGCCTGGTGACCTGCTCATCCTCACCGCCGACCATGGAAACGATCCCACCTGGGCCGGGACCGACCACACGCGCGAGCAGATACCGGTGATGAGCTTCATGCCCGGCATCAAGCCCGGCAGCTTCGGCCTGCGCACAAGCTTCGCCGACATCGGCCAGACCATCGCGCGGCACCTTGGCGTCGGGCCGCTCGCTGCAGGCACGGCGTGGGAGATAGCTAGTCCTGCCGCTTGAGCACCGCCTGCAAAACGTGCCTGATGCTGATCGAGCCGAGGAACCTGTCGTTCTCGTCGAAGATCGCCACGGGTGCCACGTCGGTGTTGTGGATCGCCAGCATAACCACCTTCAGCGATGTGCCGGGCCTGGCCCAGAACACCGGCCGGTGACCATCCTCGACGGGTGTTTCGACGTGGTCGCATGACACCCAGGTGGCCGGGTGCCCGTCCCGCTCGGCGGCCAGCACCTTGCCGTCCGGCCCCAGCTTGAAGCGGGTCGTCTTGCGCTTGTCGAGCCATACCCAGCCGTCTTCGCCGCGCTCCAACTCGGGCAGTGCCCGCATCACGTTCCATGCGGTGAGCACCGAGAGTGGGTTCACATTGGCGATGAAGTCGCGCACATAGTCGTTGGCGGGCTTCAGCACGATGTCCTCGGGCGTGCCCGACTGCACGATGCGGCCGCCTTCCATGATGGTGATGCGGTTGCCGATCTTGAGCGCTTCCTCGAGGTCGTGGCTGACGAAAAGGATGGTCTTCTTGATCTGCTTCTGCAGCTGCAGGAGCTCGTCCTGCAGCTTGGTGCGGATCAGGGGATCGAGGGCGGAGAACGGCTCGTCCATCAGCAGGATGGGCGCTTCCGTTGCAAAGGCGCGGGCGAGCCCGACGCGCTGTTGCATGCCGCCCGAAAGCTCATGCACGTATTTGTTGGCCCACTGCTTGAGGCCGACGAGTTCCAGCTGCTTGTCGACCTTGGCGTTGCGTTCGGCCTCCGGCACGCCGGCAAGCTCGAGGCCGAAGCCGGCGTTCTCGCGCACCGTGCGCCACGGCAGCAGCGCGAATTGCTGAAACACCATGGCCACCTGCTTCTGGCGGATGTGCCTGAGTGTCGCTGCGTCACAAGAGGCGACATCGACCATGCGGTCGCCGTCTTTCACCAGCACCTCGCCGCCCGTCACCTTGTTGAGGCCGTTGACGGCCCGTAGCAGCGTCGACTTGCCGGAGCCCGAAAGGCCCATCAGCACGCTGATTTCGCCTTCGTTGACGGTGAGGCTGGCCTGCGTTGCGCCGAGCACGGCTCCGGTGCGCTTGAGGATTTCGGAGCGGTCCACGCCGGAGTGTGCAAGCTTCAGCGCTTCATCGGTCTTGTCACCGAAGATGATGTCGACGTTCCTGAACTCGATGGAGGCCGTCATTTCTTGCCTCCTGACTTCACCGCCAGCATGCGGTCCAGGATGATGGCCAGCACCACGATGGCAAGGCCGGCCTCGATGCCGAGCGGAATGTTGCGGTTCGACAGCGCCTTGAATACCGGGTTGCCGAGGCTGGGGGCACCGATCAGCGTGGCGAACACCACCATGGACAGCGACAGCATGATGCATTGCGTGAGACCCGCCATGATCGAGGGCATGGCGGCGGGCAGTTCCACCTTCCACAGCAGTTGACGCTTGGTGGCACCGAAGGCCTCACCCGCCTCGATCATCGGCGTCGGAATGGATGTGATCCCGAGGTATGTCATGCGGACCGGTGCCGGCATGGCGAAGATGATGGTGACGATGAGGGCAGGGGCCGCACCCAATCCGAACAGGATGAGGATGGGGATCAGGTAGACGAAGGTCGGCATGGTTTGCATCAGGTCGAGCACCGGTTGGGTGACGCGCCAGACCTGCCGCTTGTGGGCGGCCCAGATGCCCAGCGGAACGCCCATCGCCATGGACAACGCGGTGGCGCCCACGACGAGCACCAGCGTCTGCACCGTTTCCTTCCACAGGCCCTGGTTGATGATGAAGAGAAGCCCGATCAGCACGCCCAGCGCCAGCTTCCACGAGCGCTGGAGCCAGTAGGCAAATCCGGCGATGGCGAGTGCCAGCAGCACCGGCGGGATGGCGAGAAGGCCTGCCGTGGTCCAGTCCACCACGAAGTTGAGCGACACCTTGAGCGCGTCGAACAGCCACTGGAAATAGTTGACGATGAAATCCATGAAGCTCTTGCCCCATGGCCCCACCGGCAATTTCCATGACCGGATGAAAGCTGTGACCGGATCCATCTGCCCCTCCCCCGAGAGTGACCTGCGCTGCCTGTGCTGCCGCGTTCAGTCTGGCATGTCTTGGCCCAAAGACAAAAAGAAGAAGCCCGGGAGGTGTCTCCCGGGCTTCCCGAACTTGCTTAGCCCTTCAGCGCGGCGTCGACCGCGGCGGCGGCGTCACCGCCGTCCAGCGTGGTCACGCCCTGCAGCCAGGGCTTCACCACATCCGGGTTGGCCTTGAGCCAGGCCTTGGCTGTTTCCTTCGGGTCGGCGCCGTTCTTCAGCACCGGGTCCATCATGGCGCCTTCCATGGCGAGGTCGAACTTCAGGTTCTTGAGCAGAGCCCCGACGTTCGGGCATTCGGTGGAATAGCCGGCGCGCGAGATGGTGTAGACGGTGGCGGCACCGAAGCCCGAGTCACCCATGCCGTCGAGATAGGCAATCTTCATCTCGCCCATGATCGGGTGCGGCGTCCAGCCAAGGAAGATGATCCATTCATTGTTCTTCATGGCCTTTTCGGCCTCGGTCAGCATGCCGGCTTCGGAGCTTTCGACGAGCTGGAAGTCCTTCATGTTGTTCTTCGGGTCGTCGATCATCGTCTGGATGATGCGGTTGCCGTCATTGCCGGCCTCGATGCCGAAGATCTTGCCGCTGAACTTGTCCTTGTTGGCGCCGAGATCGGCCAGCGACTTCACGCCGGCATCGGCAACGTATTGGGGAACGACGAGGCCATAGCCCGCGCCCTCGAGGTTGGCGGCAACCTGTTCGATCGACTTGTCGTCGAGATAGGCCTGAATGTCGGCGGTCATGGAGGGCATCCAGTTGCCGAGAAACACGTCGATGTCCTTGTTCTTCAGCGATGCCATGGTGACCGGCACGGAGAGGGTGGACACGGCGGGCTCATAGCCCAGCGCCTCAAGGATGACCGAGGCGGCACCGGTGGTGACCTGGATGTCGGTCCAGCCCACGTCGGCAAAGCGCACGGCCTTGCAGCTGGCCGGGTCGGCCGCGAAGGCCGAGGAGGCCATGGCCACACCCATGACGGCAGCCGCCGCCACACTCTTGATAAATGACTTCATAATCTGCTCCCTTTTCGCCCGGAGCCTTCTTGGTGACCCCGCGGCTTGCTTCGAGAGTAATTCAGGTTTCGCGCGCTCGGCAAGTTTTCATTGGACAGCTGACCAATAAAAAACGACAGTTTTGCCGGAAGAGGTCCGGATGCCGAAGCTCGGAATGGCGCCGATCAGGCGAAAGCAGCTGGTGGAGGCGGCCATTGCCGCCATCCATGAGCACGGCTTCGCCAATGCCACCGTGGCGCGCATTGCTGCCCAGGCGGGCATTTCCGCCGGCATGGTTCACCACTATTTCAAGGACAAGGACGAGCTGCTCTTCGCCACCATGCGTCACCTGCTGGCAGAGCTGCGCGCCGATGCCGTGGAGCGGCTGTCGCGCACCGCCGATGCCACAGGGCGCATCCGGGCCATCATCGATGCCTGTTTCGGCGACGCGCAGTTCGACGAGCAGGTGTTCAGTGCCTGGCTGGCGCTTTATGGCAATGCCCGTCATTCGCCGCGGTTGATGAACATCCTCTCGCTCTACCACCGCCGCCTCCGGAGCAGCCTGCTGCACGACCTTCGCCGCCTGGTGCCAGAGGCGGAGGCACTCCGCCTTGCGGATGGCATCGCCGCGATGATCGACGGGCTGTGGCTGCGCTATGCGCTGACCGGCAAGCCCGCCAATCCCGAGACGCCGCGGGCACTCACACGCGATTATCTCGCCGCAGCGCTCGCGCACACTTCCAACCTGGATCGCGCCGGACTAAAGATGCTCGCCTGAACAGGGAAGGGCGAACACATGAAGCCAGTGAAATGGGGCATCATCTCGACGGCTAACATCGGCGTGGCGAAGGTGCTGCCGGGCATGCTGAAGAGCAAGGACATCGAGATCGTGGCGATCTCGTCGCGCCGCAAGAAGACCGCCGAGGAATGGGCCGGAAAACTGGGCATTCCCAAGGCCTACGGCTCCTATGAGGAGATGCTGGCCGACCCCGAGATCGAGGCTGTCTACAATCCTCTGCCCAATCATCTCCATGTGCCGCTCACGCTCGCGGCAGCGAAGGCCGGCAAGCATGTGCTGTGCGAGAAGCCGATCGCCATCACTGCCAAGGAAGCAGCCCAACTGCGCAAGATCAAGAATGTCTTCGTGGCCGAGGCCTTCATGGTGCGCCATGCCACGCAGTGGCTGGCGGTGCGCGATCTGGTGAAGAAGAAGAAGATTGGTGACGTGCGCGCCATCCAGGTTCTGTTCTCCTACTTCAACCGCGACCCGAAGAACGTGCGCAACAAGGCCGACATCGGCGGCGGTGGGCTGCTCGACATCGGCTGCTATCCGATCACCGTGTCGCGCTTCATCTTCGACGGCGAACCCACCCGGGTGACCGGCACCTTCGACCGCGACCCCAAGTTCGGAACCGACCGCATAGCCGGCGGCCTTGCCGATTTCGGACAGGGACGTCACCTGTCCTTCACCGTGTCCACCCAGCTCGCGCCCTACCAGCGGGTGAACATCTTGGGCACCAAGGGCCGGATCGAAATCGAGATCCCCTTCAATGCGCCCCCCGACCAGCCCAACCGGTATTTCGTGCAGGGCATGGAGATGAACGAGGGGACCTGGACCTCTCTTCCCGTCTCCGACCAGTACCAGCTGCAGGCCGAGGCCTTCGGGCGTGTCATTCGCAAGAAGCAGAAGCCATTCTGGGGGGTGGAGGACGCCATCCAGAACATGAGGATCCTCGATGCCCTCTTCCGTTCCGAAAAGACCGGAAAGTGGGAAAAACCCTGAATCATCAGAGTCCTTTAGAGGCCATTGACGAGGCCGCCCACCGTCTCTATAAGCCCGCCATCCCGATGAGCCGGGAAGGCGGGCCGTCTGCCACAGGGCATGGCGGCCGTTCGACTTGCAAGGCCCGTCAAACCTATTTCTGAAGCAGGATCTAAAGCCAAATGGCCAATACGAAATCGGCGAAGAAGGCCACCCGCGTCTCCGCCCGCCGCACCGAGATCAACAAGAACCGCGTCAGCCGCATGCGCACCTTCGTGCGCAAGGTCGAGGAGGCAATCGCCTCGGGCAACCAGGCTGAAGCTGCCGCAGCGCTCCAGGCTGCTCAGCCCGAGCTGATGCGTGGCGCCCAGAAGGGCATTCTCCACAAGAACACCGCATCGCGCAAGGTTTCGCGCCTTGCCGCGCGCGTGAAGTCTCTCAAGGCTTGAGCCATATCGCTCCCGCCCTGCGGGAGCACCACTATGCTGAACGCCGGGCAGTTTCTGTCCGGCGTTTTTCGTTTTGGGACCGGCCTTTTAGGCTTTTCCACAGCTGCCACATTTGTCCGGGGACGGAACGTCTCGCGCAGAATTACCACCGCTGAATCAACGGTTTATCTGCCTACCCTCCGGAGGGCTCGGCAAACCGAGCGCAACACGGGCAACAGGGTTCGATCTGTGCCGCAAGGACCGCCTCGGCACGGGTCCCGACATGCACCGGGGCATCCTCTCAAAAACGGAAGAGTCTCAGGGCCTTAGGTTAGACTTCGCGGACGCATTCCCGCGCCCGACCGTGTCAAGTCACTTCCGTGTACGGAGCGTTTCCTGAATCAGGTTGCTTGGGCGGTGAGCGCTTTTGTAAGTTGCGGTTCGCGGGCAGGCCGGACGGCCAGTCGCCTGCAATGCAGAGCCAGGGACTGTCGCGCCCATCGGTTCTGACAGTCGGTCAGTGGTGGCGTTTGCTGGACATCGTTCGTCCAAGCGGAGGCTTTTTGTGTGTAGGTGGGGGCCTTGTGAGCGGGGCTCATGTAAGTGAGGCATTGGGCACATGACAAACCCAGGACGACCACACCGGCTCAGGATAAATGCTACGGCAGGGGCATGTGATGATCACTTCGGAAACTTCGGCCTTCGTCCCGGCGCACGCTGACAACTAGGCAGCGGCGGAAACCGGGATTGAGAGACGGTTGGGTCATCGGCCCAGTCGCAATGATGATGCGCGCCGCAGAATGCGCGCGAAGGGATGCGGAAGAAGATGAGTGTTGTGACTGACGTGAAGACGAGATGGGATCGTGTTGCGCTGCGGCTTCGGGCTGAACTTGGTGAAGATCTCTATACCTCGTGGTTCGCGCGCATGGAGCTCGAAGAGTTCGAGCAAGGTCGCCTGATCGTTTCGGTTCCAACCCGCTTCCTGAAGTCATGGATCGAGACCCATTACGTCTCCAAGCTGCTCAAGATCAGCGAGGCCGAGCTCGGCCCCTTCGATACCATCCACGTGCGTGTGCGCATGCGGGCTGGCGTTCCGCAGCGCGCTGCCGCTGACAATCATGCCGCGCATGCGCCACAGCCCGCCTCGTCCCCGCAGCCAACCCCCTCGGTGATGGCTGCAGCACAGGCCGCCGCAGCTGATCGCGGGCCCCAGCTGGACCCACACCAGACCTTCGAGACCTTCGTTGTCGGCTCCTCGAACCAACTCGCCCACGCCGCCATGTGCCGCGTCGCCGATGCAGCACCCGGCGCCGCCGTCAGCTTCAACCCGCTGTTCATCCACGCCGGCTCCGGGCTCGGCAAGACGCATCTTCTGTCGGCGGTGACGCACCGCGTGAAGGAGCGGCGGCCGGACCGCAAGGTGATGTTCCTCACCGCCGAGCGCTTCATGATCAATTTCGTGATGGCATTGCGCCAGCGCGACACGCTGGCCTTCAAGGACCAGTTCGCCGCGGTGGACGTTCTGCTGATCGACGACTTCCAGTTCCTGCAGGGCAAGACCATGCAGCAGGAGTTTTGCAATGCCTTCAACGGCCTGGTCGACTCTCGCCGTCAGGTGATCGTGGCGGCCGACGTGCCGCCCTCACAGCTTGACTCGATCGACCAGCGCATGCGCTCGCGGCTGATGGGCGGCCTTGTCGTCGACATCGAGATGCCGGACCTCGAGACCCGCCGCCGCATTTTGCAGAGCCGCTACGAAACCATGCAGAAACGCGACCCCTCTGTGCTGATCCCCGACGAGGTGCTGGAATTCATCGCCAACCGTGTCAACGGCACGGGCCGCGAGCTGGAAGGGGCGCTGAACCGCATCACCGCCTATCAGCAGTTCAACCACGCCGCGGTAACGCTTGACCTTGCGTCCCTCGTGTTGCGCGACATGCAGGCCAACCCCGACGGCTCGCGCATCAAGATCGACGACATCCTGAAGATCGTCGGCCGCCACTTCAACGTTGGCCGCACCGACCTGCTGTCGCCCCGTCGGGCGCGGAGCGTGGTGGTTCCGCGCCAGATCGGCATGTATCTGGCCAAGAAGATGACCGCCCGGTCTCTCCCCGAGATCGGCCGCCGCTTCGGCGGAAGGGATCATTCGACGGTGCTGCACGCAGTGCGCAAGATCGAGGATCAGATCAAGACGGACGACAAGCTTGCCCGCGAGGTGGCCCTGCTGATCAGGCTCGTCGAACAGGGCTGAAAAACCCCTGATAACCCTTGAATTGGTGCGGTTTCCGCGCCAAAGTTTCCGGCCCGGCAAATGGCCGGAAACCACAGGACGAGGGATTACCGGCTCATGCGTGTCACGATCGAAAGGTCAGCTTTCCTCAAGGCGCTCACCCATGTGCAGAGCGTTGTCGAGCGGCGGAATACCATTCCGATCCTGTCCAACGTGCTGCTTCAGGCGGGCGGCGGCCAGCTGAAGCTGACGGCCACCGACCTCGACATCGAGATCGTTGAAAGCGTGCCGGCCGAGGTGTCCAAGTCCGGCGCCACGACGGTGCCGGCCCACATGCTCTACGACATCGTCCGGAAGCTTCCGGATGGCGCCCAGCTCGAACTCGAGCAGGCAGGTGACGGGCAGCGCGTGTCGATCTTCGCGGGTCGTTCGCGCTTCGCGCTGCAGGCGCTCCCGCACGAGGACTTCCCCGACCTTGCAGCCGGCGATTTCCCCTACACCTTCGCCATCGCCGGTGCCGATCTGCGGGCCCTGATCGAGAAGACTCGGTTCGCGATCTCGACCGAGGAGACGCGCTACTATCTCAACGGCATCTATTTCCACGACGTTGCGGCGGGCGGCCTGCTGCGCGCGGTGGCCACCGACGGTCACCGCCTGGCGCAGGCACAGATCGCGCGTCCAGATGGTGCCAAGGGCATGCCCGGCATCATCGTGCCGCGCAAGACCGTGCTGGAGGTGGTGAAGCTGTTCGAGGGCGTGGATGGCGCCGTGGAGGTGTCGCTCTCGGCCGCCAAGATCCGCTTTGCGGCGGGTGACCTGGTGTTGACCTCGAAGCTCATCGACGGCACCTTCCCCGATTATGAGCGGGTCATTCCGCGCAACAACGACAGGAAGCTGGAACTCGACACCAAGAGCTTCGCCGCCGCGGTGGACCGCGTGTCAACGATCTCGCAGGAAAAGGGCCGCGCGGTGAAGCTGGCGATCGGCGGCAACAAGGTGATCCTCACCGTCAACAACCCGGACTCAGGTTCGGCAGAAGAGGAGGTCGCCTGCGCCTACGAGGCCGAACCGATGGAGATCGGCTTCAACTCGCGCTACCTCCTCGACGTGGCGGGGCAGATGAAGTCCGATGGCATGGAGCTGTTGTTGGCGGATGCCGGATCGCCCACCATCGTGCGCGACCCGACCGACGAACAGGCCCTCTATGTGCTCATGCCCATGCGGGTGTAAGCCTCCCTTGTGACCGATTCCCAGACCCTCGCCATCCGGCGGCTGACGCTGACGGATTTCCGCAACTATTCCTCCCTGCGCCTTGCAACCGATGCGCAGCTGGTGGCGCTGAGCGGTGCCAATGGGGCTGGCAAGACCAATGTGCTCGAGGCCATATCGCTGCTCAGCCCCGGCCGGGGCCTGCGTGGCGTCACTTTCGACGAGCTTGCCCGGCAGGGCGGATCAGGTGGCTGGGCGATCGCGGCCGAGATCGGCGCCGAGCATGGCCCCGTCAGCCTGGGCACCGCCTGGAGCGGCCAGCCCGATGCGGGTGAGGGCGGCAGCCGCCAGGTGGTGGTCGACGGCGAGTTGCAGAGGGGCCCGGGGGCGCTCGGTGACCACCTGCGCATGTTGTGGCTCACCCCGGCGCAGGACCGGCTGTTTGCCGGTCCCGGCTCCGATCGGCGGCGCTTCCTCGACCGGATGGTGACGGCCTTCGACCCGGAACATGCCGCCCGCATCCTCGTCTTCGAGAAGGTGATGCGCGAGCGCAACCTGCTGCTGGAAGATACCCGCCCGGACCCGGCCTGGCTGTCCAGCCTCGAGGCCCACATGGCGGAGGCGGCAGTGGCGATTTCGGCCGCCCGGCTGGTTGGATTGGAGGCCCTGCAGACCCATATAGGGGAGGCGCGGGAAACCAGTTCCTTCCCTTGGGCGGAGGTGGCCGTGGAGGGTGAGATCGAGGCCCTGGTGGCGGCGAAACCTGCCGTGCAAGTCGAGGACGAATATCGTAGGATTTTACGCGATTCGCGCGGTCTCGACCGGGCGGCGGGGCGCACCCTCCGGGGGCCCCACCGCAGCGATCTCGAGGTGGTCCACGGGCCGAAACGGATGGCGGCGGGGCAGTGCTCCACGGGTGAGCAGAAGGCGCTGCTGATCGGCCTCGTGCTGGCGCAGGCGCGGGCGGTCAAGGCTGGCGCCGGGGTGCCGCCGATCTTGTTGCTCGACGAGGTGGCGGCCCACCTCGACCGGGCGCGGCGAAAGAGTTTGCTGGAGGCACTGGCGGCCCTCGGGTCACAGAGCTGGATGACGGGAACAGATGCCCAGCTGTTCGAAGCGATGGTTGAGACGGGGGCGATCTTCCATGTGGAGGACAGCCGCATCTCGGAAGTGATGGAAGACTGATGTCAGACGTTGAGAACACCGGTAACGGCGACGACGGCACCTACGGCGCAGACTCGATCAAGGTCCTCAAGGGCCTCGACGCGGTGCGCAAGCGCCCCGGCATGTATATCGGCGACACCGATGACGGCTCGGGCCTCCACCACATGGTCTATGAAGTGGTCGACAATGCCATCGACGAGGCGCTGGCAGGCCACGCCACGCATGTGACCGTGACGCTCAACGCCGATGGCTCCTGCACGGTGACCGACAACGGCCGCGGCATCCCCACCGACATTCACCGCTCCGAAGGCGTCTCGGCGGCCGAGGTCATCATGACCCAGCTGCACGCCGGCGGAAAGTTCGACCAGAACTCCTACAAGGTGTCGGGCGGTTTGCACGGCGTCGGCGTCTCGGTTGTCAACGCACTTTCCGTCAAGCTCAAGCTCACCATCTTCCGCGATGGCAAGGAGCATTTCATGAGCTTCACCCATGGCGAGCCCGATGCGCCGCTGAAGGTGGTGGGCGATGCACCGGACCGGCGCGGCACGGAGGTGACGTTCCTGCCCTCGACCGAAACCTTCACCAAGACCGAATTCGATCTTGGCACCCTCGAGCACCGGCTGCG
This sequence comes from Pseudomonadota bacterium, assembly GCA_041163105.1. GTDB lineage: Bacteria > Pseudomonadota > Alphaproteobacteria > Rhizobiales > Aestuariivirgaceae > Aestuariivirga. The sequence goes on along the minus strand of JBEARP010000229.1, from coordinate 14,612 downwards.
CGAACTGGCCTTCCTGAACTCTGGCGTGCGCATCATCCTGACCGACAAGCGCGGCGTGGAGGACAAGGTCATCGAGCTGTTCTACGAAGGTGGCATCGCCGCCTTCGTGCGCTACCTCGACCGCACCAAGCAGGCCGTGCTCTCCGAGCCCATCATGATCCACGGCGAGAAGGACGGCATCACCGTCGACTGCGCCCTGTGGTGGAACGACAGCTACCATGAGAACGTGCTGTGCTTCACCAACAACATCCCGCAGCGCGACGGCGGCACGCATCTGGCCGGCTTCCGCGGCGCGCTCACCCGCGTCGTCAACAGCTACGCCAATGACAGCGGCATCGCGAAAAAGGAGAAGGTCCAGCTGACCGGCGACGATGCGCGCGAGGCGCTGACGTGCGTGCTCTCCGTGAAGGTTCCGGACCCCAAGTTCTCGTCACAGACGAAAGACAAGCTGGTGTCATCGGAAGTCCGTCCGGTGGTCGAGAACCTCGTCAACGAGCAACTTGGCGCATGGTTCGAGGAGCATCCCTCCGAGGCGCGCTCCATCGTCTCCAAGGTGGTCGAGGCCGCCGCCGCCCGCGAGGCCGCGCGCAAGGCGCGCGAGCTCACGAGGCGCAAGGGTGCCCTCGATATCTCCTCGCTTCCCGGCAAGCTTGCCGACTGCCAGGAGCGCGACCCGTCGAAGTCCGAAATCTTCATCGTCGAGGGTGACTCGGCCGGCGGCTCCGCCAAGCAGGCCCGCCACCGTGAGAACCAGGCGGTGCTGCCATTGCGTGGCAAGATCCTCAACGTCGAGCGCGCCCGCTTCGACAAGATGCTGGGTTCCGCCGAGATCGGAACCCTTATCACGGCCCTGGGCACCGGCATCGGCCGCGAGGAATTCAACGTCGACAAGCTGCGCTACCACAAGATCATCATCATGACCGACGCCGACGTCGACGGCGCCCATATTCGCACGCTGCTGCTCACCTTCTTCTACCGGCAGATGCCGGAGGTGATCGAGCGCGGGCACCTCTACATCGCCCAGCCGCCACTCTACAAGGTGAAGCGCGGTTCCTCGGAGCAATACCTCAAGGACGGGAAGGCGCTGGAGGACTATCTCGTCAATACCGGCCTGGAGAACACCACGCTCGTTCTGGCGGACGGCACGGAACGTGCCGGCACCGATCTTCGCGGCATCGTCGAGGAAGCGCTGGCCGTGCGCGCCGCGCTCGATGCGTTGCATGCACGCTATCCGCGCCCGCTGATCGAGCAGGCGGCAATTGCCGGCGTGCTGAACCCCGAAGTGTTGTCGAGCCCGGAGCAGGCGTCCAATGCCGCGGCCTACATCGCCCGCCGCCTCGACATCATCGCCGATGAGACCGAACGCGGCTGGGTGGGCGAGCCCACCACCGATGGTGGCCTGAGCTTCATCCGCGAAGTGCGCGGCGTGAAGGAAGCCTGGACGCTCGACGGCAAGCTGATCGGCTCTGCCGATGCGCTGCGGCTTGACCGCAAGTCCGCCCACTTGCAGGAAATCTACGAGCGCCCCGCCAAACTGCGCCGCAAGGACGGCGAGACGGTGATCTTCGGACCCACCTCGCTGCTTGACGCGGTCTTCGCCTTCGGCCGCAAGGGCATCACCATGCAGCGCTACAAGGGCCTCGGTGAAATGAATCCCGAGCAGCTTTGGGAGACCACGCTCGATCCCAACGTCCGCACGCTGCTGCGCGTGAAGGTCTCCGAACTCGACGAAGCGGACGACATCTTCACCAAGCTGATGGGCGACGTGGTCGAGCCGCGCCGTGACTTCATCCGTGAAAACGCGCTGAACGTGGCGAACCTCGACGTCTAAGTGCGCGCTTAAGTCCTCGTTAGGATTCCGCCGCTAGTCTTGGCGTCGCGGAAGGTGAGCTATCACGGCTCCCGGGCATGACGCCCCCGCCAATCCCGTCCTGTCCCTGACCATTTGAGCGCTGTGCAAGTCTCGCGCAGGGTTGCGGCGGCAATGTCGTCCATGCGGATCGTGAGGTTGATTGGGCGTGCGGAGCCGCACCGCCCAGCGGGAGCCCATCTATGTCGATCGTTTCGTCGCTGACCACCCGGCAGATTGCCACCCTGAGCACCACGGCCATCAGGGCCCTGTCGACGACCGATGTCGCAGCACTCAGCACCACGCAAGTTGGCGCCCTCACCGCCTCGCAGATCAACGCGATGGAGACGAGCGACCTGACAGCACTCGACACCAACCAGGTACAGTCGATCTCCACCGCTGCCATCAAGTCTCTTATCGCGGCGACGATCACCAATCTCGCAGACACGCAGGCCGCTGCCCTCACCACAGGCCAGATCGGCCTGCTTCAGGCCTATGCGGTGGAGGCTCTCGAGTCGACCGACGTCCAGGCCTGGAGCACGACGCAGCTGGGCGCCCTCACCTCGCGCCAGCTGGCCGGCCTCACCACCATAGCGCTGGCTGACTTCTCGGACACGCAGCTGGGCCAGCTCACCTCCACCCAGGTGCGGGGACTGACCACCAGCCAGCTCAACGTCCTCGCCACCACGCAACTCAATGCCCTAAACATTGCCGATCTTTCCGCCACGCAGCTTCGTGGCATGAACGCGACAGCGGTTGACGCGCTGTCAACCACCCAGGCCCAGGCCCTCACCATATCTCAGATCGCGGTCCTCTCGGCCGGCGGCCTCGAAGCGCTGAGCTCGACGGAAGTGCAAGGCTGGTCGACGACCCAGCTCGGCGCCATCACCTCCCAGCAATTGGGCGGGCTGACCACCACCGCACTCGCCGACTTCTCGGAAACGCAGTTAGGCCAGCTCAGCTCGACGCAGCTGCGCGGCCTCACCACGCTGCAGCTCAACAGCCTCGCCACCACGCAGATCAATGCCATCGACGTCACCAACCTCTCGGCCACGCAGGTCCGCGGCATGAACGCGACCGTCATCGACGCGCTGACCGACACCCAGGCGCAGTCGCTGACCACCGCCCAGATCGGCGCCATGTCGGCGACCGGCCTCGATGCGCTGTCCTCCACCGAGGTGCAGGGTTGGTCGACGACGCAGCTGGGCGCCATCACCTCCCAGCAACTGGCCGGCCTCACCACCACCGCACTCGCCGACTTCTCGGACACGCAGTTGGGCCAGCTCAGCGGCACGCAGGTGAAGGGACTCACCTCCACCCAGCTCAACAGCCTCGCCACCACACAGCTCAATGCGCTGAATGTCGCTGACCTCTCGGTTTCGCAGATCCGCAACATGAGCTCGACTGCCATTGATGCGCTGTCGGACACCCAGGCGCAGGCGCTGGGCACGCTGCAGATCGGCGCCCTCTCGGCGGCCGGCCTCGAAGCGCTGTCCTCCACCGATGTTCAGAGCTGGTCGACGACACAGCTCGGCGCCGTCACCTCTCAGCAGCTGGCTGGCCTTACCACCACCGGCCTTGCCGACTTCTCGGACACGCAGCTGGGCCAGATGACCTCCTCGCAGCTGCGCGGCCTCACCTCCACCCAGCTCAACGGCCTCGCCACCACGCAGTTGAACGCGCTTGATGTCACCAGCCTGTCCGGCACGCAGGTGGCGGGCCTCAGCTCCACCGCCATCGACAACCTCACCTCGACGCAAGCCCGCGCCTTCACCGTCACTCAGGTCACGGCGATGACGGCGACCGGTCTTGCAGCCGTTGACAGCGCCGATCTTCAGGCCTGGAGCACAACCCAGCTTGGCGCCATCACCACCCGTCAGCTGTCGCAGCTCACCACCACGGCAATCGCCAATTTCTCCGACACGCAGCTGGGCCAGCTGACGTCAACGCAGGTGCGCGGCTTCACCTCCAGCCAGCTCAATGCCCTGGGCACCACCCAGCTCAATGCGATGAACATCGCCGATCTCTCCACCGCTCAGATCCGCGCAATGAACGCCACGGCGATCGATGCGCTTTCCACGAGCCAGGCGCAGGGCCTCACAACCGCGCAGATCGCCGTGCTTTCGGCCACCACCCTCGCGGCGCTGTCCTCGACGGAACTGCAGGGCTGGTCGACCACGCAGATGGGCGCCATTACCTCGCAGCAGTTCGTGGGCATTGCCGCCACCGAGATTGAGGATTTCGCCACCGACCAGCTTGCCGGTCTCAGCTCCACCCAGTTGCGCGGCCTGAACGCCACGCAGCTGAGCGCCCTGTCGACCAGCTACCTGCAGGCGCTGGACATCGCTTCGCTCTCCACCCAGCAGGTGGCGGGCCTCGCCACGACGGCGGCGGGCAACCTTTCCAGCACGCAGGTGCAGGCGCTTTCGACCGGCCAGATCGGCGCACTGTCAACCGGCAGCCTGTCGGCCCTTGCTTCCACCGACATACAGACCTGGAGCACCACGCAGCTCGGCGCGGTAACCGCCACCCAGCTCGCCGGCCTCACCACCACCGAGATTTCGGACTTCTCCGATACGCAAATCGGCCTGCTGAGCTCCACCCAGCTGCGCGGCTTCACCACGAGCCAGCTCAACGCGATGGACACTTCGCAGTTGAATCTTCTCACCGCGGCATCGCTGTCGACTGCCCAGATCGGCGGCCTCGGTTCCACCGCGCTGAACAACTTCACCACCACGCAGATCGGCACGCTCGACGCCGCCCAGTTCCGGGCCATCACGCCCTTGGCGCTGGACAGTCTCGACACCGCGATTTTCTCCAGTCTGAACGCCACGCAGGCAGGCGCTCTCACCTCCGCCCAGGTGGCCGCCCTCAGCACCACCAACTTCACGGCACTGAACGAAACGACGGGCCTGCCCTCGCTCGCGGTCTCGTCCATCGCCGGGATCACGACCTACCAGATCGCCGCCCTCTCGAGCACCCAGGCCAATGCCTTCACCACTTCGCAGATCGGTCTGATGAATTCCGACCAGCTCACCGCCCTCATCATCGCCTCCAACGCCTAAGCCGGAGTACCACGAGCCTTGTCATCCGCCATTGCCGCGCTCTTTCGTGACGCCGAGTGCATTGAGAAAACCGAAGGGGCAGCATCCGCCGCGGCGCTTTACAAGCGCTGGATCGCACTCAATCCGGATGATCCGCAACTGGCGGCTGCCCATTTCAACATGGCGGTGGTGGCCCAGCGCGGCGGTGATGCCTTCGCCGCCATCAATGCGCTTCGCGATGCTCTGAGGATCGATCCGGAGTTCCACCCCTCCTACATCAATCTTGGGCGCGCGCTGGAGGACCTTGGTCAGACGGGTGCCGCCGTGAGCCAGTGGCTCGCCCTCGTCAACCGGCTTCCCGCCCTCAACGGCCCGGCGCTTCGCCACAAGGTGATGGCACTTCACCAGCTGGGGCGGGTGCTCGAATTCAATCATGCCGACGCGGCCGCCGAGGATGCGCTGCGCCAGGCCATCGATCTCTCGCCGGGCCAGTCGCAGGCCATCCAGCACTGGATCGCGCTGCGCCAACGGCAATGCAAGTGGCCGGTGGTGCAGGGCTGGGACGGGGTGGAAGCGCGACAGCTTCTTGCCCATGTCTCACCGCTCTCCGCGGCGGTGATGTTCGACGACCCGGTGTTCCAGCTCGCCCGCAGCGCAAGCTATGCGCGCCAGTCGATTGCCCGTCCCGCGCATGTGCATGACCATGCCGCACGCCGGACCGAACGCCCCAAGCGCCTCAGGATAGGCTACGTCTCATCCGATCTTCGCGAGCATGCGGTGGGCTTCGGTCTCTGCGAGGTGATGGAGCTCCATGACCGCAGCCGCTTCGACATCCACGCCTATTACTGCGGTATCGCGCGCGATGATGATACGCGTGATCGCATCCGCTCCGCCGTCGACCAATGGACTGACATTACGGGGCTTTCGGATGATGCCGCGGCGGCGCGCATCGCCGCCGACGGGATCGACATACTGGTGGACGTGAACGGCTACACACGCGATGCCCGAACGGCTGTCTTCGCCCGCCGCCCCGCCCCCATCGCCGCCAACTGGTTTGGCTTTCCGGGCACCATGGGCACGCCCTATCATCACTATGTTATCGCCGATCCTCATGTGGTGCCGGAAAGCCACGAGCGCTTCTTTACCGAGCGTGTGCTGCGGCTTCCCTGCTACCAGCCCAACGACCGCAAGCGCTCCATTGCGTCGGAACCGCCGCAACGCAGTGCCGAAGGCCTGCCGGAGACGGGCTTCGTCTTCTGCTGCCTTAACGGCGCGCAGAAGCTCACGCCGCAGCTGTTCGGCGCCTGGATGAAGATCCTCGCCGCGACCGAGGGCAGCGTCTTGTGGCTGCTCGATGCCGGGCCCGAGACCAGCCAGCGGCTGCGCCTGCTGGCCGCGGCCGCCGGAATTGCGCCGGAGCGGATTTGCTTCGCGCCGAAGCGGCCAAACCCCCAACACCTGGCGCGCTATGCTCTGGCTGACCTGTTCCTCGACACCTTCCCCTATGGCGCGCACACCACCGCCTCTGATGCCATGTGGATGGGAACGCCGGTGCTCACGCTGGAAGGCCAGGGCTTCGCGGCGCGCGTCTGCGCCGGCTTGGTGAGGAATGCCGGACTGCCTGATCTCGTCTGCACCAATCTTGATGAATATGTCGCGCGCGCCATCGCCATTGCCGCTGTGCCGGGTGCTGCTGCGGACCTGCGCCGCCGCCTGCGTGCCGGGCGTGACCATTGCGTGCTGTTCGACATGCCTTTGCTGGTAAGGAGCCTCGAAGGCTTGTACGATCGCATGTGGGATGAGTTCCGCACGGGCGAGCTTCCTGTTCCCGATCTCACCAACCTTCCGGTCTACGAAGAAGTCAGTCTTGGCCTCGTCGAGGGCCATGAGGGTGAGAGTATTGCGCCCGAGCTTCATGCCGCCGCGCTCGGCCGTTGGGCCAGACATGAGCCATTGCCCGAGGATGGCCGCCTGCGGCCAGTTGTACCATCGCACCGCCCCGGCCGCGCGGCTGCCTAGCTCACATCAGGTGAGGGCCAGAATGACGCGCGCGGCCTGTTCGTCGGTGACCAGCGTATTGACGCCAATGCTGCGGATGACGGCCAGAATGGCTGCGGCACGCTCGCGTCCGCCGCTCGCCAGAATCGTGTGGTGGGCTGCCCTAAGGGTTTCGACGCCAACCGACATGACGCGGGCGTTGAGGGAATGGTCGACCGTCTGACCCTGTGCATTGATGAAATTGCACATGATGTCGGCGACGCAGCCGCGCTCCAGAAGATCCGCCGCCTCGGCATCGGTGATCAGCTGGCGTACCAGCGAGCCTGAGTTTTCCGCAAGGCCTCCGGCGCTCACCACCGCAAGGTCGAGAGACGCCGCGAGATGGCTGAGCCGGGCGATGCTGCGGTCCGCCATCAGCCGGTCGCGCATCTCAGAACTGTCAACCACGAGCGGCGCGGGGAAGAGGAAGCATTCGGCCTGTAGCGCGGATGCGAGGCGCCATGCGAATTCAAAAGGGTTGGTAGACTGGGCTTCAACCGCTCCGCCCATCAGCGACATCACCTTCACGCCGTTGCGCCGCGGCGGGCTGAAGCTTTCAAGCGCAGCGCTCAGTGTGCGACCCCAGCCGACACCGATTGTCATGTTGTCAGTGATCGCCTCGGACAGGAGGCGCCCCAGCGCCAGGCCCACGGCACGCGAGCCTGCGCCATCCCGTTGCGGCGAAGGCACCACGATGGCCTCGTCGAGGCCCAATGCGCCCTCTAGGCGGATCGAGAGTTCCGCCAGGTCCGGCAACCGGTCATCAATGGTGATCTTCACCTCGCCGCGCTGGCGCGCCTCCTCGAGAAGGCGGATCACGGTCGAGCGGCCGATGCCCAACTGCTCGGCCACTTCAGTCTGGGTCAGGTTGAAGCCGTGGTAGAGCCAGGCCGCGCGCAGCCGCAACGAACCGTTGTCCGCCAGAACCGCTCCCGCATTGCGCCGCAGCTTCGCCATGGCTCAGGCCACCACACTCTTGATGAAGTCCGTCAGCGCCTCGTTCACCTGCCGGGCCGCTTCCACATGCGGCAGGTGGCCGACCTCGGGGATCACCAGCGTGCGACCGGCAAAACCGACCAGCGCATTGGCATCGGGCGGGTTGATCTGGTCCGCGCCACCGAAGATGACCAACCTCGGAATGCCCGTGGCGGCGATCTGGCTTGCCCAGTCACCAAGCTGTAGCTCCTGCGCCAGCACGCCCGCGGCAACGGCGCGCAGCGCCTCGCGCGCGCCAGGCCTGTCCAGTTGCTCAAGAACGCGGGCGATGGTGAAGCGGTTGATGAGCAGGGGCTTGGACACCAGGCGCTGCAGCAGCGCCTCTGCGTCTTCCTTGCTTGCCAGTTCAGGATAGGCCGACAGGAATTCACGGTCGATGCCGCGCCCCAGCCCCGCTGGGGCAAGAAGCGACAGCGACAGCACACGCGCCGGCTCTGCCAGCGCCAGCACCATGGCGATGCTGCCGCCCAAGGAGTGGCCGAGCATATGGGCCTGCTTGATGCCGTTGGCATCCAGCGCGTCAGCCACCAGTTCGGCCAGTGCCAGCGGGCTGCCGTTGCCCGCGTCGGCAGCGAGCGAGTCGCCATGCCCCGGCAGGTCGAGGCTGTGGACGCGGGCCACCTCCATGAGTGCCGGCGAATTGCCCGCCCACGACAGGCGGTCCGAACCAAAGCCGTGGATCAGCACGAGATCCGGCCCCTCGCCACCCAACGTCTTGAAGGTGATGTCGGTCATCACGCCTCGTCGATGACGGCGAGCACCTCGCCCACACCGGCGATCTCGTCGGCGGGCACGCGGATTTCCTTCAACGTGCCCGACGCGGGCGACTCGATTTCCATGGTGAGCTTCGGCGTGGTGATGGTCAGCAGCATCTCGCCCTTCTCAACTTTGTCGCCGGGGCTCTTCGACCAGTAGTCGATCTGGGCTTCGGTGATCTCGTTGCCGAGTTGCGGCATGACGACGTCGGTGCTCATGTCTTTTTCCTCTCAAAGGCCGTTGCGGGCAAGCTCGCGGTCATCCCAGTTGCGGAAGCCGCGGCGGTTGGAATGCGTGTCAGGATAGAACTGCGACGTGACGATCTCGATGATGTCGTGAGCTTGCGGGAAGTAGGTCGTCTCCATCTCCGCGCCGGGGACGATCCAGTTGGGCGAACCCAGCACGCGCGGCGCCGACTTCAGATGCCCGAAAGCGAAGCGCGTCAGGTTGGCTGCGAACGTCATGGCGAAGGAGCCACGCTCTGAGGCTTCCGTCACCACCAGCAGGTGTCCGGTCTTGGCGATGGATCGGATCACCGGGTCATAGTTGAAGGGCACCAGCGAGCGCGCGTCGATCACTTCAAGTGATAGTCCATGCGCCTCTTCCAGTTCCTGCGCCGCGGCAAGGGCCGGGTAGAGCGAGGGGCCAATGGTCAGCACCGTTGCATGCGTGCCTTCACGTTTCACGTCGGGCTCACCCATCGCAATGCGATAGTAATCTTGCGGTACGCCGTCTGGCTGGAACGTCTCCACCATGTCGTACAGCCGCTGGCTTTCAAAGAACACCACCGGGTCCTCACTCGCCAGCGCCGATGCCATCAAACCCTTCGCGTCATGGGGTGTTGCCGGATAGACGACCTTGAGGCCGGGCATGTGGGCCACCAGTGCTGTCCAGTCCTGCGAGTGCTGCGCGCCATACTTGCTGCCCACCGAGCAGCGCAGCACCACGGGGAGCTTCAGGATGCCCGCCGACATAGCTTGCCACTTGGCCATCTGGTTGAAGATCTCGTCGCCGGCCCGCCCGATGAAGTCGCCATACATCAGCTCGATCAGGCTGCGCCCGCCTTCCATCGCATGACCCACGGCTGTGGCGACGATGGCCGCCTCCGAGATTGGCGAATTGAACAGCCGCTCGTAAGGGAGAATGTCGGAGAGCCCGCGATAGACGCCAAACGCTCCGCCCCATTCACGGCACTCCTCGCCATAGGCGATCAGCCGCTCGTCGTGGAGCATGTGATGGAGGATGGCCTCGAACAGCCCGTCGCGATAGGTGATGGCGCGCATGGGCGAAAGCTTCTGCCCGTCGGGACCAAGTCCCGAGCGCGATTTCTTCGCATCCTGCCGAATGCGCGCCGAGGTCTCTGGTGGCGCCAGCATCCTCACATCGCCCACCGGCACGTCGATTTCCTCATGCGAGAACATCAACCGCCCGATCAGTGTCGGGTCGGTGGGAACGTCCACCGGTGCGGCTGCGACGGCAGCACGCGTCACCGCGGCGATGCTGTCGGCAACGCCGTCCTTCATCGTATCCACGTCCTGCCGGCCCATCACGCCCGCTGCGATGAGCTGGGCGGCAAACTTGGCGATTGGGTCTTGTGCCTCCCACAGCGCCAGTTCCTCCTTGGTGCGATAGGCATTGGCATCGGTGGTCGAGTGCCCGCCGGAGCGGTAGCATTCGACGTCGAGGAGCGCTGGGCCGTTGCCAGCGAGCAACACTGCACGCTTGCGCGCCACGGCGTCCGCGACTGCGAGCGGATTGGTGCCGTCAACCGTCTCGGCATGCAGGGCTGCTGCGTTGACCGCAGCGCCGATGCGCGACAGCCTGTCCCAGCCCATGGTCTCGCCGATGGTCTGGCCGCCCATGGCATAGAAATTGTTGGAGAAGAAAAACAGCACCGGCAACCCGCCCCTGCGGGCGTCCGTCCACAGCGTGTCGTATTGCGCCATGGCGGCGAAATTCATCGCCTCGAACACCGGGCCGCAGCCAGTCGACCCGTCACCGCTCATCGACACGGTGATCGAGGCTTCGTTCGCCAGTTTCTTCCGAAGCGCCGCGCCCGTCGCGATCCCGGCTGATGCCCCGACGATGGCGTTGTTGGGATAGGCGCCAAAGGGCGTGAAGAAGGCATGCATGGAACCCCCCATGCCGCCGTTGAAGCCATCGGCTTTCATGAAGATCTCGGCCAGCAGGCCCAGGAGCAGGAAATTCTCTGCCGTGCTCGTCACCGCAGTGGCGGGAAGCTGCGCTTCGACCATGTGCAACAGCGTGCCGCCGCGATGGCTTTCCATGATCCGCCGCAGTGCGGACTCCGGCAGCCTGGCGATGGCCGAAAGTCCCTTGGCGATGAACTCGCCATGGCTCCTGTGGCTACCGAAGATGTGGTCGGCAGGCTCCAGCGCCAGTGCCGCGCCCACCGCGGCACCCTCCTGGCCGAGCGAGAGATGTGCCGGTCCCTTGTAGACGTAGGATATGTCGGCGTAGACGCCCTTGGCCTTGAAGGAGCCGAGCATGGTCTCGAACTCGCGCACCAGCATCATGTGGCGAAGGATGTCCACCATCTGCTTCTGCCCCCGTGCCGCGAGCTCCGCTTCAAAAGGACGGGCATAGGCGTGCAGGGGGATGCGGGGAAAGGCCAGTTCACCGGCCCGCTGGAACGCCTGCGGCTCGACGGGGATTGATTTCGGCATGGTCTCCGGTCTCTCTGAAACAATTGCGTGTCAGTATACGCAATTGTCGGAGAAGGCGCCAGTCCTCTTCCCATGCGCCTTGCGGCTTCAGGCCCTGCACGGCGAAAATGGCTCGCCGAGGGCAGACGGCAACCGATCCCATGCTAGTGTCAGCCAAAATCGCTTTCAGGGGGATTCGATGGGGAGCGCTCTACAAACGGCCACGCTGGAGAATTGGCGCGAGCACCCATACAGCGTGTGGGGCTTCACCCACGTCGACAGCCTGATTCCCGTCGTTCCCGTTCCCACAGCACCACCTCTCTCTCCCCTGCGTCAGGGCAAGCCGCTGGATCTCGCCCGCCTCGCGATCGTGTGGGCCGGTGGACGCCGCAGCGCCGAGGCCGCGCTTGAGGAAACCTACACTGACGGCTTCCTCGTCCTGAAGGACGGCGAGGTGGTGGCCGAAAGGCTCATCAACCAGACGGCGGATGCCCGCCACATCGTCTTCTCGGTCAGCAAGTCGATCACCGCCGCGCTGGCCGGTATCCTGGTCAAGGGCGGCAAGCTCGATCCCGAGGCGCTGGTCTCGCGCTATGTGCCCGAGGTTGAAGGTTCAGCCTACGCCGACGCCACGGTACGCCATGTGCTCGACATGGTGGTGAGCATCCGCTTCGTGGAGGACTATCTCGATCCGCAGGGCGATGTCGCGCGCTACCGCGCCGCCATGGGCTGGAACCCGCCGGGCGCCATCCAGGGAGCCGACGGCATCAACGCCTTCGTCACCAGCCTGCCCAAGGCGGATCATCCGCACGGTCGCCGCTTCCACTATGTCTCGCCCAACTCCGACCTGCTCGGCTGGATTATCGAGCGCGCCGCCGGCGAGAGCTTCGCCGAGCTGCTCTCGCGCCTTGTCTGGAAGCCGATGGGCATGGCGCATGATGCCTGCATCACCGTGGACCGCCACGGCGCGCCACGCACCGCAGGCGGCCTCTGTGTCAGCCTGGGTGACCTGGCGCGCTTCGGCGAGATGATGCGCAACAAGGGCCGTTTCAACGGCCAACGCATCGTGCCGGAGGAATGGGTGAACGACATCCTCCTCAAGGGCGATGCCGCAGCCTGGTCGCGCGGCGAGATGGTGAACCTCTTCCCTGATGGCCGCTACCGCTCGAAATGGTATGTACCGGACCCGTCCTCCAGCGTGCTTTGCGCCATCGGCATCCACGGCCAGTGGATCTATATCGACTATGATGCCGGCATGGTGGCGGTGAAGCAGTCCTCGCAGCCCGTTCCGGCCGATGAGGCGCTGGACAATCTCACCTACGCCATGCTCCAGGCGATCGCCGACGAGCTCAGATGAGCGCCGGCGGTGACAGGAGAGACGACTGGCGGCGCGAGGCCGTTCTCGGCCTCTATGCCGAGCGGCCTTTCCATGCTCCGCCCGACACCACGCGCATCTGGAGCTATTGTGACAAGCTCTCCTATGCGCCGGGCGAGACGGTGCAGGTCAGCGTCTGCACCAATGCGAAGAGCTACGACGTCGAGGTGATCCGTGATGGGGTGAAGCCCGTGACGGTCTTCGCGCGCAGTGGGCTCGCCGGTTCATGGCGCGACACACCAGATGACTGCTCCATCAACGGCTGCGGCTGGCCGGTGTCCTTCGAGATTCCTGTTGCGCCGGACTGGCCCTCTGGCGGCTACATTCTCCGAACCCATTCGGGCGGTGACGTGCACGAGCATTTCTTCATCGTTCGCCCGCGTGACGGCGTGAACAAGCATGGTCGTCTACTGCTCATTGCCGCCACCGCGACCTGGACAGCTTATAACGATTGGGGCGGTTCCAACCATTACCAGGGCTACTGCGGTCCCAACGGCGACCGCTTCTCGCCAATCCTGAGTGCATTGCGGCCCTTCGCCAAGGGCTTCGTCAGCCTGCCGCCCGACGCGCCGCGCGCCGTGCTGCTGGACGATCCACCGATCAACGCGGAGCCGCGCTACCCGCACATGGAGTGGGCCTATGCAAATGGCTATTCCAAGAAATACATGTCCTCCGGCTGGGCCAGCTTCGAGCGCCACTTCGTCACCTGGGCCGAAGCCGAGGGCTATTCCCTCGACATCATCAGTCAGACGGACCTGCAGTACCGGCCTGAACTGATCGAAGGCTACGCCTGCATCGCGCTCGTCGGTCATGACGAATACTGGTCCTGGGAAATGCGTGACGCGATCGATTCCTGGGTCGAGAGGGGGGGGCGCATCGCCCGCTTCGCCGGCAACTTCATGTGGCAGATAAGGCTCTCAGACGAAGGCCGCACCCAGACCTGCTACAAGTACATCGCGCGCGACGAGGACCCGTTCATGAAGACCGGCCCGCGTGAGCGTGTGACAGAGTCGTGGGAAGCCCCAGAGATCGGCAGACCCGGTTCCGCGAGCTTCGGTCTCAACGCCACGCACGGCCTCTATGCCAGCTGGTCCGGCTGTTCGCCTCGTGGTGCCAAGGGCTTTCCCGTCTACCGGCCGGAGCATTGGGCCTTTGCCAACACCGGCCTCTACTACGGCGACATTCTCGGCGGCAGCTCGCGCATCTTCGGTTATGAGGTGGACGGTCTGCCTTATGAAATTCGCGGCGGCCTGCCTTACGTCGCCGATCCGTTAATGGCGCCGGATGGCATCCAGATCCTCGCGCTTGGTCTGGCCGCCACCATCGAGGAAGGCTCCACCATTCGTCCGGGGCGCAGCTTCCTGGGTATCGAAGATGGGGAATACGTCGCTTCGGTGCTCACCGGCCGCAAGGATGCAGGCGCCATCGAGGCCACCAAGCGTGGCTGCGGCATGATCGTGAACTTCGCAAAGGGCAGCGGCGAGGTGTTCCACGCCGGCTCCAGCGACTGGATCGTCGGACTTACCCGCAAGGACCAGATCGTGGCGCAGGTCACCCGCAACGTGCTGAACCGCTATCTCGGCCTCGTCTAGCGCCTCAGCGCAGGCTTTCGACCTTGTCCATGAAGCGCTTCACCCGCGCGCCGTCCACCGCGTTCCAGGTGATGTCGTCCACCTTGAAATGCGTCCCGATGATCACACCGCTCGCCAGAGCGAGCGTATCCTTCACATTGTCGATGTTGACGCCGGTGTTGGCGAAGACCGGCACATCCTTCACCGTCTCGCATACCCTCTTCAACTGGGAACTGTCGGCGGGCTCGCCCGTTACCGGGCCTGACACGAGAATTGCGTCGGCCAGCGACGAGAACACCGCGCTTCGGGCGCGCAGCT
>JBEARP010000228.1:0-14880 GCA_041163105.1 Pseudomonadota bacterium | reverse complement strand
TCTCTTCTCTGTTCTCGAACATGCGGAGGCCGGTGGTCGGGGTGGCGAGATTCGAACTCACGACCCCCTGCGCCCAAGGCAGGTGCGCTACCAGACTGCGCTACACCCCGATTTCGGGCCTCCGATAGGCACAGCCTCTTACCGACAATGGCCTGCCGGGGCAAGGCTCAGGGAGCCGGGGCGTCCTCTTCGGCAGCATTGTTGAACAGGCGGTGGTAGACCGTGTCCCCTGCCCTGATCTGCTTTGCCCGGGTGGTGCCGGCGGGAAGTTCGAGGACAGCCAGCACCGGTTCGGAGATGCCAATGGTGTCGAGCGACTGTGGCACGGTGTTCTCGGCGATGTAGGCGATGGTGCCGTCGGCCCGTATGAACAGCATATCCAGCGAAATGTGGGTGTTCTTCATCCACATCGAC
Organism: Pseudomonadota bacterium; assembly: GCA_041163105.1. Classification (GTDB taxonomy): domain Bacteria; phylum Pseudomonadota; class Alphaproteobacteria; order Rhizobiales; family Aestuariivirgaceae; genus Aestuariivirga. The sequence goes on along the minus strand of JBEARP010000228.1, from coordinate 14,466 downwards.
ACCGGCCGGGGCTGGCCGAAGTCGAACAGCATGCCGCGGCCTTCCGGCAGGCGCTGGCGGAACATCAGGCCGCGCGCCCGGCTCGCATCCGTGTCGGCGATCTCCACCGTGAACATGGTGGCATCATCGTCGGTGGCGACGGTGAGCGGCTCGATCTTGGTGAGCGCCTCCTCGGCCCGAGTGGCGGAGGGGAACAGCACCAGAAGGGCGAAAAGAATGAGCGTCAGGGCATAGCGATGCATGGCCCACAGTCCTTCCCGCGCAATTGTTGCAGAACTTTGGCCTACTGGGTGTGGGCCGGGCCGCCTTCCAGCGACAGGCGGACTTCAGCCGCCATCTTGCCCTTGGGGCCGTCGCCGAAGCGGATATAGATCCAGCTGTCCGGCTGCAGGTCGGCGATGGCCGTCTTCCGCAGCGTTTCCATGTGGATGAAGATATCGGGCTGGCCATCACCCTCGGAGGCGAAACCGAAGCCGCGGGCGCGGTTGAACCACTTCACCTTGGCGCGAATCCAGGCGCTGGATGGCGTCACCGTGGTGTGGGTGCGCGGGCGGCGCTCCACCGGGTTGATGGCGGTCGACGGATCGACAGCCAGCACGCGCAGACACTGATAGCCCTTCTGCCTGGCCACCGCCTCGCACACCACGCGGGTGCCCTCGAGCGGCGCCTCGAAGCCATCTCGCTTCAGGCAGCTCAGGTGCAGCAGCACATCCTGCATGCCGTTGTCGGGGATGATGAAGCCATAACCGCGGCCCACGTCGAACCACTTCACGAGGCCACTCACCTGCACGATGCGGATGTTGCTGTCGAGCGGGTCGGCCTGTTGCGAGGTTGTTGTTTCGACCTTCAATTCGCCGCTTACCGCCATGTCACCAACTCTGTCCCCGGAGCGGCCAAACTTCAGCCCTACCGCCATTCTGCCCCAATCTGCGCAAATCCGCGGCGTTTGTACAGCCCACCCAAAGGAGGCCGTGTGGAAAACCGGAAAACGCGTTTCAGTAAAAATCGGAGTGTGACCCGGCAGCACCAGGTGGCAGCTCGCAAAGACCCGCAATCACTGCGGTTTTATGCAAGCCGGACGCGATAATTCCGACGCTGCGGGCAACCACTGCCAGCGCTTCGAACGAGGCCGTCCGGCATCCTTTCACTGCGTGGCGCGGCACAGATTGCCGAAACCGCGGATTTTTTCACGGCGGCGTTCACGAATCACCCATCGTGACGCGCGCCATCACGCCTGAGAGAACCGGGCCTGAGTCGGCATGGATGACGAGCTTGGCCAGGCCGTCGAGTCCGGTCTCTTCACGGTTCAGGATGACGAGCGGCGTGCGGTTCTGGCTGGCCAGCACCGGAAAGCCCGCCGCCGGGAACACTTGCAGCGATGAGCCGATGGAGATGAACAGGTCGGCATCAAGGGTCGCTGCCTTGGCATCGGCCATTTCCTGCTCAGGCATCGACTGGCCGAAGGAAATGGTGGCAGACTTGACGATGCCGCCGCACTCCGCGCAGGCGGGCGCCCTGCCCGACTGGTCGATCACTGCCTTCACCCAGTCGATCTCGTGGCGCAGGCCGCACCCGAGGCATCTGGCATAGGTGCCGTTGCCGTGGATCTCGATGATGCGCTCCGCCGGCATGCCGGAGGCGGCGTGCAGCCCGTCAATGTTCTGGGTGATGACGTGGGAGACGTGGCCCAATTGCACCAGCCGCGCCACCGCCCGGTGGCTGGGACCGGGTTCTGCCTTGGCGATGGTCTCGCGGATCATCAGGAAGCGCCGCCAGGCCTCGAGACGGGTGTCCGCGGAGGCCAGAAACGCGCTGAATTCGATGGGCTTGTAGCGCGTCCAGAAGCCGCCGGGCGAGCGGAAGTCAGGAATGCCGCATTCGGTGGAGATGCCGGCGCCGGTGAACACCACCGCACGCCGGGCGCGCTGGACCATCCCCGCCAGTTCATCTATCTGTTCCTCAAACAAAGGGTGACCCCATGAAATATCTCCACACCATGATCCGTGTCTCCAACCTGGAGCAGTCGGTCGACTTCTTCATCAACAAGCTCGGCTTCGTCGAGCAGCGGCGCTACGAGAACGAGAAGGGCCGCTTCACGCTGGTTTTCGTCGCTGCACCCGAAAGCCCCGATGCCCCGGTCGAACTCACTTACAACTGGGATCCGGAAGTCTATACCGGCGGGCGCAACTTCGGCCACCTGGCACTTGGCGTCGACAACATCTACGACTATTGCGCCAGCTTGCAGAAGCACGGCATCACCATCAACCGCCCGCCGCGCGACGGCCGCATGGCCTTCATCAAGACGCCGGACGGCATCTCGATTGAACTCCTCCAGAAGGGCGACGCGCTGCCAGTGGCCGAGCCGTGGGCGTCGATGCAGAACACGGGGACCTGGTAACGGCGCGTCACGCAGACCTCCCTCCTCTCATCATCGCCGGGCTTGTCCCGGCGATCCTCTTTGGTGGCCGCCGAAGATGATGCCCGGGACGAGCCCGGGCATGATGGAAGGGGAGTATCACCACACCCCTTTCACCTCGTAAGCCTCGTCCATGCCCGGCCATGGCGGCATGGTGACGCCGACACAGTGCAGCGGTTCATCGCAATCGTTCCTGAACTGGAATTGTGCGCCGACCGGTATCGACACCGAAATGCCGGGCCTGAGATCGACCGTAACCTCCGCTGCGCCGAGCTTGCGCCACATGCGGCCAAGCCCGTGGGTGCAGAGCCACACCTCCTCGACGCTGCGATGGGCCACCGCCTTCGACACAGCCCCCGGCGGCAGCGTGAACTGCGCCATCGAACCGCGCGAGGTGGCGGCGAGGATGCGCACCTCGGAGCCATCAGGCGCGGTGACATCGGGAAGGAGCGAGCGTTCGCGGGTGTGGAGGCTCATGCCATCAACTGCCCGCCATTGACCTCGATCACCTGCCCGGTCACGTAGCCCGAGGCGGCATCACTGGCGAGATAGAGGAAGGTGCCGGCACAGTCCTCTGCGATTCCGAGCCGCTGCATGGGAATGGTCTTGCGCGTTGCTTCGCGCTTGGCCTCGTCCGAGAAGCGGTCATGGAAGGCGGTGTGGATCGTGCCGGGCGACACGCAGTTGACGCGTATGCCGCTGCCGACCAGTTCCTTGGCGAGCGTCTTGGAAAAGGCCGAGACGAAGGCCTTGGCCCCGCCATAGACCGCGCCACCCGGGCTCGACCCGGTGCGCGCCGCGATGGAGGTGACATTGATGATGTTACCGGAGCCTTGCGCCTTCATCAGCCTCGCCGCAAGGCGGCAGCAATGGATGAGCTGGCGGCAATTGAGGTCGAACACCCGGTCGATGAAGTCGTCCTCGAGATCGACGACCGGCACGCGGCCGACAAGACTTCCGGCATTGTTGACCATGACGTCGACGCGGCCGAAGCGGGCGAGGGCTGCATCCACCATCCTCTCGGGGGCACCGTTCTCCGTGAGGTCAAGTTGCAGCGTGGCGATGCCCGCGGTCTCGATCGCGGCCAGTTCGGGGCCGCCGCCGTGATATTGCGCAAAGACCCTGGCGCCCGCCGCGGCGAATGCCAGCGACGCAGCACCACCGATGCCCGTGACGCCGCCCGTCACCACCACCACCTTGCCTCTCAGATCGTCAAACATGGAATCCCCTAGCCTGTTTCGGCGCATCATTGGTGCAGGCGCGGGCGATGGCAACATCATCTTGCAGGCGAGTGGCCACGGCGCCAACATGCGAGCCCAATGGGACGCGGGTTACTGATCTGGTTCGTCATCATGCTGGTGGAGACGCTCCACGGCGTGCTGCGCGGCGCGCTTGTGGTTCCGCGCATCGGCGCGACTGCGGCCGAGCGTGTGGGCTGGCCAGTTGCGGCGGTTCTGGTTCTCGTCATCTCGGTGCTGCTGATCCGCTGGACCGGGATCAGGGGCACGGCCCCGCTGTTGCGGCTCGGCGCGGCGTGGGCGGTGCTCACCGTGGGTTTCGAATGGCTGGTGGGCGTATTGCGCGGCCTCGACGTGCAGGCGCTGCTCGCCGCACTCGACCCGCGCAGCGGGACCGTCGCCTGGAGTGCAGCGCTGATGCTGCTGACACCGCTGCTGGCAGCCTGGCTGCGCGGCCTGCGTTAGGCCTCAGCGCAGGCGGGCAATGCCACTCTTGCCATCGTCGCGCACCCAGCGGATGCGGCTGTCGGCCAGTTTCGTCACGGTGAAGCAGAAGGTCTTGCCGTCATACCACTGTTGCCATTTCTGGCACAGGCGGTTGCCGGAGACCCACCAGCGGCCCCGGTCCTTGGGCGTCATGTAGCGGCCAAGGCCTGCCGCCTCTCCTGTGCCGTCCACCGTGCCGCCCGGCCGGTAATTCAGCGGAATCTCGCCGCCCAGGGGCACGGCCAGGTAGATGCGCTTGCCGCTGATGAAGGACTTGAGCTTGTCGCCCGACAAGGCCTCTGCGGCGGCGGGGGCCGCGATGAGGCAAAGGGCAAGGGCGGGGGCCAAGAACCGCACGCCACGGGCGCGCGTAACCAATCCTGTTCGCTTCATGAACCAACTCCTTGGGCTTGACCCACCCTCCTACGCAGAAAGTGACCCGGCAGACCGCATGCAAGCCTTCCTCGCCCTGTTCCAGTTCCTGGCCTTCGACGCCGTGTGGGCCTCCGCCGTAGCAGGGGGTGCCGGCGGCTGGCCGTGGCTGGGCACCCTGCCCGCCATCCTGTTGCTGGCGCTGCACCTTTTCCTCAGCCGGGCGGTGCTGTGGGCAGAACTTCGGCTGGTTCTGGCGGTTGCCGTGTTCGGCATCCTGCTGGAAACCGGCTTCATGGGGGCCGGCCTCCTCACCTTCGCCGGTAGCCCGATTCTCGGGTTTCTGCCGCCCATCTGGGTGTGGGCGCTGTGGCTGGGCTTCGCCAGTCTGCCCAATGGCAGCCTGACCTGGCTGCAGGGCCGCACTGGCCTGCAGATGCTGCTGGGGCTTGTCTTCGGTCCCCTCGCCTATTGGACGGGCGCCAAGATGGGCGCCGCCACCATGCCGGGGACCGGCGCGCTGGTGGTGATCGGGCTGGCTTGGGCACTCGCCTTTCCCGTCATCATGATGCTGGCGGCCGCCATTTCGCCAAGGCCGCGCGCCGCGGCAGTTGACCTCGATCAGGTTGAGGTCGATAGGCTCCGGAGCAAGTGAAGCGGCACGTCACCGGAAAAGCCTGCCCATGCCCACCCTGCAATTCTGCCTCAGCCTGATCGTTCTGCTTTTTGCGCCGGGCCCGACCAATGCGCTGCTGGCATTGGGCGGTGCGGAGGCCGGGGCATGGCGCACACTGCGACTGCTGCCGCTGGTGGTCGCGGCCTATGCCACCACGGTGCTACCACTGGCGGCACTGGGAGAAGACCTGCTCCGCCAGCACCACTGGGTGCAGATGGCCGTGACCCTGGCCGCAGCCCTGTGGGTGGCATGGATGGCCGTGACGTTGTGGCGGCGACCGGCAGCAGGCGAGGCAACAACAGCCGGCCTGAGCGGCAAGAAGCTGTTCGTCACCACACTCCTCAATCCCAAGGCCTTCATCATCGGGCTGGTGCTCATCCCGGCGCAGGCCGCGCAGGGGGCAGCGCTGGCAATGTTCTTCATCGTGCTGGTCATTGCGGCTGCCGCATGGGCGCTGCTGGGTTCAGCCGTGCACGGCGACCGCGCGGCAACGAGCTTGTCCGTTCTCCGCCGGGTGTGCGCTGCATGGCTGGGCCTGCTTGCGGTGATGCTGGGCTCGTCGCTGCTCGCGACCTGAGCCTCAAGACTTGTCCTTGTGCCGCTTTGCCATGGCACCGATGATGGTGGTGATGGCAGGGAGCACGAGGCCCGCCATGGAGCCGCCGCCCATCAGCGGCGCCGACCTGACTTCGGTCTCGATCGATTCAGCTGCCATGTTGCGGATCTCCTCGGCGAGTGCCATGTCGGGACCGGGCTTGACCATGGCGGCGATGGCCAGCGCCAGCCCGGCGAGCGCCAGGTTGATGAGGCCCAGCCCTGCCGGTGTCCACACCGGCCCCCACAGCGGCGAAAGCCACGCGAACAGCCCCATGTTGATGAACACCAGCCCCAGCCCCGCGAACAGCAGCGCGAAGCCCACGAAGACCGATCGCTTCATGGCGAAGGCGAGCTTCGCCTGCAGCATCAGCAATTCGCCGCGCACAATGAGACGAATGTGGCGCGAGAGGTTGTTGAAGTTCATGGCGTGCTGCTCCTAATGATGCGCGGTGAGGCGGCCGATGACGATGCCGAGGGCGAGGGCGCCCGCGACGGTGGCCACCGGATGTTCGGCAATGGTGTCCTCAGCGCTCTCCAGCATGTCCTGCACGAGCCGGTTCAGTTCGGCGATCTGTTCGTGCAGGCCGCCACTCGCAGCTTCGGCTTTTGGGTCGGCGCCAGCTTCACGCAGGCGTGAGAGTTCAGACCTGATCTCGTCGAGTTCAGTCCGCAGTGTCTTGCCGAGCGCCATGCCGCTGTTCCTCCATCGTGGGCCCGGCCGTCACCACAAATTTGGTAAGCGGAGTGCAAATGGCCGGAGCAAAATTGCCTTCAGCAGATTCTAAGCACTTTAACGGGTTCCGTGCAAAGTTTCACCGTATTGCAGGTGGCGGCCTCCGGGCCGAGGCATCACGCCGCGCCGCCCGCCGGAGACCTCCGGCATCCTCACCGCACAATTTCGTACCGGTGTTCCGCCTGCCATTGGCGGACTGCAAGGACGCCATGACGACAGATACCCACCATGGTGCAGAAGCGCCATTCATACGACCAGACGTCTGGGATGCGCAGCGCCTCGCAAGCCTCCTCGGCGATGTGGGCGAGGCAGGGCTGCGGGATATCCTTCGGCTGTTCCTCGCCGATGTTCCATTTCTCCAGGCACAGCTTGCCAAGGCCATCGCGGCAGGCGATGCCCGCGCCGCCCTGCAAGTGCTGGCGATAGTACAGGATTCCGCCGAGGCCCTCGGGCTTGCGGCGCTGGCCAGCATGGTGCGCGACTTCCACGGTGCGCCGCTGACCGCCGCCATCCCCGACCTCCTAGCGCAGGAGACGGCCCGCATCCGTTTCGTTCCAACACTCAAGCATGCTTCATAAGGATTGCCCGATGAGCGATAAATTCTCTGTCCTGATCGTTGACGACAACCGCACCAACCTCGCCCTGATGGACATGCTCATTCGCAAGTTGCCGGGTTGCTCCACCCTGCTGCAGACCGACGCCAACGCCTTGCTTGCCGGCATCGACCGTCTGGACTTCGACCTTGCGGTGCTGGTCTGCCGGATGCCGCAGGCTGACGGCATAGAAGTGGCGCGCCGTCTCAAGGCGGAGCCGCGCCTGCGAAACAAGCCCATCCTGCTGGCGGCGGACGAGCCTGATGCGACAACCTGGTCACGCGCCACGGAGGCCGGCATCGCCGAGGTGATGGGCAAGCCCATCAATCCGGTCGACTTGCGGGGCCGCATCCTCAACCTGGTGCGCCAGCCGGCAACCGCCACGCCACCACCCGACTCGCCATGAGACGAGCCCCCCGCTCCTCCGCCTCAGGTCACGGCGCGCGAGGAGGATTATCTGAGCGCGCTGGTGCGTGTCGCCGGCTGTCGCGACCGCGAGACGCCCCTGCACAACCAACGCGTAGCCCGCTATTGCGCGATCCTGGCGCACAACCTCGGTCTGCCGGAGGAATTCTGCCGCGACATTCGCCATGCCGCGCCGCTGCACGATGTCGGCAAGGCGAGGCTGAGCGATGGGGTGCTGCGCAACACCGGACTGCTGACGCCCGAGGAACGCCGGGAAATGGAAGACCACACGCGCATCGGCCACGAATTGCTCCAAGGGGCGCGCTCGCGGGTGTTTCGCATGGCGGCGGAGATCGCCCTCACGCACCATGAACGCTGGGACGGATCAGGCTATCCACAGCGACTGCGGGGCGAGCAGATTCCACTGAGCGGGCGCATCGCTGCGGTAGCAGATGTGTTCGACGCGCTGACCAGCGTGAGGAGCTACAAGACCTCATGGTCACTCAGCAATGCCTTCAACTACCTCCATGACAATGCCGGCGAGCAGTTCGACCCTGCCTGTGTTGCGGCCTTTGCAAGCGGACGCGAGGAGATCGACGAAGTGATGCGCGCCATGCCAGACACGGAGGATGACACGGCCGACGCGGCCTAGACAGGCCAGCTGATCGCAAACCGCGTGCCGCCAGAGGAGTGGCATGACGTTACTTGTCCCGGTGCCCGCCACGCCATGGGCGAGGCGGCGCAGTGCGGCGAGTCCTGCTAGAGCGTATTACCCCTGGCCGAGCATGGCGCGCGTCAGGTCGGAGACAACATTGCTCACGCAGCCGTTGTTGTGAGGGGCGGCGGCGATCAGCTTGCGCATCAGCGACGTCTGCCGCTCCGGCGGAAGGTTCATGATCTCACGCTCGGCGGCCAGCCTGACAAGGAAATCGGAGAAGGGATTGCCCATGCCCCTGCCCGCATCGGCCTTCTTCTGAAGCTTTTCCGGGCTCGCCTTGTAGATCGACTGGCCTTCCTTGATGGTCTCGGCAACCTTGATCTGATCGAGCGTTTCGGGATCAACGGCCGTGGGATCGTCAGTGAGGATCACGAAGTCGGCCAGCTTGCCAACTGCGATCGTGCCCTTTGTCGCATCCTCGAAGTGCTGGTAGGCGGGCCAGATGGTCATGGCCTTGAGAGCGACCTCCACCGGCACGCGCTGGGTGGGGCCAAGGATGTCGCCCGAGCGGGTGCGCCTGGTCACCGTGGCAGACAGCGTGCGCATGGTATCGGGGAAGGCCACCGGCGCATCTGTGTGGGTGGAGAACATCGAACCGCGTGTGAGATACCATCCGGTGGGCGAGATGTTGTCGCCATTGGCCGGGCCCACCGTATGGTCGCGGTGCCAGTCACCCCAATAGAAGGTGTGCATCGGGAAGAGCGAGGGGAAGACGCCAAGTTCCACGAAGCTGTCGACCTGGTCCTCGCGCTGGAACTGGCCGTGCACCAGCACCGGCCGGAGCGGCTGCCTGCCGTGCTTTTGCTGCGCCACGCGGATCGCCGTGATCAGCAGGTCACTCGCTGCCTCGCCGTTGGAATGGGTAAGGATTTGAATGTTGTTGGCATAGGCCCAGTCGACCGCATCAAGCACCTGGCTGTTGGTGGCGGCCGCATAACCGGCATAGCCCGGCGGATAATCGCCGACCGGATCGTAATAGGGCCTGTCACGCCAGGCGGTGAAGCCTTGTGGTGAACCATCGATCGTCAGCTTGGCCCCGCCATTGCGGTAGCGACCACTGTAGTCCATGCTGGCGTTCTTCTTGATATAGTCGCGGTCCACCAGCACATCGACATAGGAGACGACGTCGATCGGCAGACCGCCTTCTGCCGCTACGGCCTTCAGCACCTCGGCGACCCCCGGCACGGCCCGGCCTTCCTGCGCGGTGGTGTAACCGAAGGAGGCCCAGAGCTCGGTTCCGGCCTTCACCAGCGCCTTCATGCCACTGGGGCCCACATTGCCCAGAAGCTTCGGGATCGCGCTGAACCACGCCACCTCCTCGACCACGCCATTGGGTTCCTGGCTGCCTTCGAGGCGGCGGATCATGCCACCCTCCGGATTGGGTGTTTCCGCCGTGTAGCCTGCCAGCGCCAGCGCCTTGGAATTGAGGACGCCGATGTGCCCGGACTGATGGACGATCACCACCGGATATTCTGTCGACACCGCGTCGAGTTCTTCCTTGGTTGGCGGACGCAATTCCTTGAGCTGAGAGTCGTCATAGCCAAAGCCGAGGATGATCTTGGCCTGCGCCACGACTGACGCGTTGGCCGCCGCCCAGTCCTTGAGCGTCTGCTGGATCTGCGGGATGTCGGTGTTGGGGCCGTCAGGCGGTGGCAGCATGTTGGCGCTCAACGCCTGCAAGCCGCCCATGGTCACGTGGCCATGCGGGTCGACGAAGCCCGGCAGCATGGTGCGGCCGCCGAGATCACGCAATTGCGTTGCATCACCCTTCAGCTTCATCACGTCCGACGCGGCGCCGGCGGCGATGATGCGGCCATTCTTCACAGCTACGGCCTCGACCCGGGGGGCGGCATCATCGATCGTCAGGATCGGGCCCCCTGAATAGATGGTGTCGGCCACCTCTGCCGCGAAGGCGGTCGGCGCGACGAGGGACAGAGCAGCGAGCGCTGCACCGGAGGCGAAGTGACGACGGCTAAGTGTGAACATTCTGGCGGCTCCCTGGCTGGCAATCTGGGAAACTTTTGCACGCCACCACGCGATACTTCAACCGGAGAATGCAGGACACATATGCGCGGCGGCAGGACTTGCGTGTGGTGAACAATCGTTCTCGGACTTGGGGACTGTGCATATCGCTACAATTTTAACGTGAATTTCATATTACAATCAAAACTTGAAGATCGTTTCGCGGGAGTTGCAGGAATGCTCACCGTCGCTGCCAAGGTCGCCGCCATGCTGGTGCGAATGAGCCGCATCGTGGCGCACCGGCTCAGGTGCTTTCCGTGGGAGGCCTGCGGTGACCGCATGTTGCGTCTTCTCTAGAATCCCGCTTGAACAGCGTCCGTGCAAGCAGACGCCTCACTCACCCTGGCCCGGACTGACGAGCCCTGCGGCTATGTCTACGTGCTGGGCACAATGACGCCGCGCGGGGCACGGACCTATGTCGGCTGGACCCTTGATCCGGCACGCCGACTGGACCAGCACAATGCCGGCACTGGCGCAAAGTCAACCCGGGGCCAGCGCTGGTCCCTTCTTTATGTCGAGCGCCATGAAAGCCGTGCCGAGGCCATGAGCCGCGAGTGGTACCTGAAGCGTGACCGCCGCTTCCGCAGCGAACTGGCGCGTGCACATTCCGCTGGAGAAACGATCCGGAACCCATTAGCGTAGAGGTTGAACAATATTGCGGGAGGAACGCCCATGCTGACATCAATCATTCGGTTTGCCACCATCGGGCTGGCGCTGCTGGCCTCCGTGGCGGTGACCGCCCCCGAACTTTCGAACACGGCGGAAGCGAGTTCCAACGTATCGGCCCAGCGCAGCCGGCAATGCTCGCAGGAAGCGCGCCGCTATGCCGACCGCAACATGCGGCGGACCACGGCCACAGGCGCTGCCGGCGGCGCAGCGATCGGTGCCATTGCCAGCCAGAGCCGCCGCAACACCGGGCGCAATGCCGGGCGCGGTGCGCTGATCGGCGGTGGCGCAGGCCTGCTTGCCTCAACCAGCCGCTGGCAGGTCTATTACAACTACTCCTACCGCAACTGCGTTCGCCGTCGATAACTTCGCTTCGTCACACAATTGCCACCCCTAGGAGGCGCTATAGCGTGGTGTTACCTTGGGTGACGTGTTTATGCTTTGACGGGCGACGGCGGCTTTATGACCTTGCGTGAACCAGATGTTGCGGCAGCGTCTCCCTCGGTTGCCCCTGCCACCGGCATGATCTTCATACCGAGCGGTGAGTTCCTCATGGGTTCCGACCGGCACTACCCGGAGGAGAAGCCCGCCCACAAGGTGCGCGTCGATGGCTTCTGGATCGATGCGTCACCCGTGACCAACCGTGACTTCAAACGCTTCGTCGACGCGACAGGCTATGTGACCTTCGCCGAGATTGCGCCCGACCCCAAGGACTATCCCGGCATCCTGCCGGACATGCTGAAGCCGGGCTCCATGGTGTTCTCGTCACCCAGCCACCCGGTCGACCTCACCAATTATGCCAACTGGTGGGCCTTCATCATCGGAGCAGACTGGCGCCACCCCTATGGGCCCGACAGCTCGAGCGACGGTATCGAGGACCATCCCGTCGTCCACATCTCCTATCAGGATGCCGAGGCCTATGCCGCCTGGGCCGGCAAGTCGCTGCCCACCGAGAGCGAATGGGAATTTGCCGCGCGCGGCGGGCACGAGGGCTTGGAATTCGCCTGGGGCAACGAGTTGGTGCCGGACGGCCACCACATGGCCAATACCTGGCAGGGCCAGTTCCCCTGGCAAAACCTTGCCGAGGACGGTTTCACGCGCACCTCGCCAGTGGGCACCTACCCTGCCAACAGCTTTGGCCTGCATGACATGATCGGCAATGTGTGGGAATGGACCACAGACTGGTACGCCGACCAGCACGCAGCGCAGAAAAGTTGCTGCGTGCCATCGAACCCGCGCGGCGTGAGCGAACAGCAGAGCTATGACCCACGCCAACCGCAGTTCAGGATTCCGCGCAAGGTCGTGAAGGGCGGTTCCCACCTCTGCGCGCCGAACTATTGCAGGCGCTATCGCCCCGCCGCCCGCCATGCCCAGCCTGTCGACACCTCGATGAGTCATGTCGGGTTCCGCTGCATCGTCCGACCGGGCAAGGGGGCCTGATGGCGCGCACCGCCACCAGGACACAGGCTCTTCTGGCGCAAGTGGCCCTCGCCCTGGTGATTGTCTTCGCCTTGCTTGGCCTTGCCCTTCACGGTTTTTCCGCCGAGGTACGCGAACGCATTTTCACCAGCATTGCCGAAAGGCCCGGCGGCCCGATGACCTTCCGTTTCATCCTGCAGCCCGTGATGGCGGCCGTGATGGCGGCAATTGACGGCATTCGCGATGCACGCACCGGAACGCCGCCCTATTTCTGGAGCCTCATCACCGGCACCACCCAGCGCGTCGACCGCATCTATGATGGCGTCATCGCCACCTCGCGCGTCATTTTGCTCGGACTGGGGATGGACGTCGCCTACCAGCTGATCGAGTTCAAGACCTTCTATCCAGGTGAGGCGGCAATCGTGGCGGTGCTGCTAGCCTTCATTCCCTACCTGCTGCTGCGGGGGCCCTTCGCGCGGCTGGCGCGGATATGGGGTGTGGGTGACGCGACCGCAGCAACCAAGGACAAACGGTCATGACGGATACTGCGCCACACCATGATCCCCGCTTCACCGTGAAGGTTGCGGCGGACTCGCATTTTGCCTGGGTCCGCACCAGGCTTGCCGTCGAACGCACCGTGCTGGCCTGGGTGCGCACCGCCGTCTCGCTCATCGCCTTCGGCTTCACCATCGTGCAATTCTTCGAGCGCATGCAGGTGATGCCCGGCAGTGCACCGGCAATGTATCCAAATGCCGCCAACTACCTTGGCCTCGCACTCATCTTCTGCGGAATCGTCTCTCTGGTGATCTCGATGTGGGAATATCGCTGGACCATCAACTATCTATGGAGCGAGGATTACCAGGCAATCGCCGGGATGAAGCCTCAGCCTGGCAAGTCGCCCGTCATCCTCGTGGCGCTGGTGTTGCTGATGGTGGGACTTTTCGCATTCCTTTCCGTGCTTCTGCGACTGATCTGACCAAACCTGAAATCAACTAGGAGACGAAGCGATGGCGACCAAGCCAAAGAAGACCAAGAAACCGAACATCCTCGTGTTGTGGGGTGACGACATCGGCTGGTGGAACATCAGCTACAACAGCCGCGGCCAGATGGGCTACCGCACGCCCAACATCGACCGCATCGGCAACGAGGGCGTGGCCTTCACCGACTATTACGGCCAGCAGAGCTGCACCGCTGGTCGTGCCGCCTTCCTGTGCGGCCAGAACCCCATCCGCACCGGCCTCACCAAGGTCGGCATGCCGGGCGCCGACGTCGGCCTGCAGAAGGAAGATCCGACGATCGCCGAGTTGCTGAAGCCGCACGGCTATCGCACCGGCCAGTTCGGCAAGAACCACCTGGGCGACAAGGACGACTTCCTGCCCACCAAGCACGGCTTCGACGAATTCTTCGGCAACCTCTACCACCTCAACGCTGAGGAAGAGCCGGAAGATCCGGACTACCCGAAGAACCCCGAATTCCGCAAGAAGTTCGGCCCGCGCGGCGTCATCCACAGCTGGGCTGACGGCAAGGGCGGCCAGAAGATCACCGATACGGGCCCGCTCACCAAGAAGCGCATGGAAACCATCGACGACGAGGTGACGGAGCACGCACTCCGCTTCATCAAGGATGCGAACAAGGCCGATGAGCCTTTCTTCGTCTGGTACAATACCACCGGCATGCACTTCCGCACCCACTGTGCGCCGAAGCACAAGGGCAAGAGCAACGGCCAGGGCGATTACAACGACGTGATGGTGGCCCATGACGAGAACATCGGCCGCATGCTCGACGTGCTCGACGATCTTGGCATCGCGGACGACACCATCGTCATGTACTCCACCGACAATGGCGTGCACTACAACACCTGGCCGGATGCCGGCATCACGCCGTTCCGCTCGGAAAAGAACACCAACTGGGATGGCGGCTGGCGCGTGCCGGCCTTCCTGCGCTGGCCGAAGCACATTCCGGCGGGCTCCGTGGTGAACGGCATCGTATCGCACCAGGACATGCTACCCACCTTCCTCAGCGCTGCGGGCGAGCCTGACATCAAGGAGAAGTTGCTCAAGGGCTACAAGGTCGGGAAGATGACCTACAAGGTCCACTTGGACGGCTTCGACATGCTGCCCTACCT
>JBEARP010000227.1:0-21122 GCA_041163105.1 Pseudomonadota bacterium | reverse complement strand
CGGCGTTGTAGGTGACGGGATAGTCGGGCGACATGATGCCCGCCGAAATCAGCGGGCGGACCAGCGCGATCAGCCCTTGCGGATAGCAGCCAGGATTGGCGACGCGCTTGGCATTGGCGATCTGCTGGCGGTGGTGGGTGGAGATTTCCGCCATGCCATAGGCCCAGCCCTCGGCCACGCGGAAGGCGGTGGAGGCATCGATGACCCGGGTCTTCGAGTCAGGGTCGATCATGGCGACCGCGTCCTTCGCGGCATCGTCGGGCAGGCACAGGATGGCGACGTCCACCGAATTCAGAAGCTCGCGCCGGGCGCTCGGGTCCTTGCGGCGCTCCGGGTCGATCGAGACGAGCGTCACGTCGGCGCGGTTCTGCAACCGCTCGCGGATCTGGAGCCCGGTGGTGCCGGCCTCGCCATCAATGAAGATGCTTGTCATGGGCCGCTCCTATAGAGGGATAGGGCGGGGGCTGCAACATGGGCGCCTTTCGCGCCCAGTGGGTGAGCCATCCCGAAGGACTGACGGCTGTGACCGGCCCCTCCGCGGCCCGTTTTGCCAGCGGTGGTCAAACCTTGCGCGCGGGGGTTGCCCGTCTTCCTTATGGCGTGATCAGATACGGTCTTCGAGGGGGTGCGGGCAATGGACAGACGGCTGGCCGTGAAGACAGTGGCGGGTGGCGCGGCGGCTGCCTGCCTCATCGGGCTGCCGGCATGGGCTGCCGCCACAGCACCGCTTGATGCTCTCGCCGCAGCGCTGGCGCCGCCCCCGTCCGGCGAGGCGCTGACACAGATTCCCGATCCCGGCCGCAAGCTCCTGGCACTGCGCAGCTACCTTCGCTTCGGCAAGGGCCTGGCGGAGCGCTGGAGCTGGTCGGCGGCCGAGGTCAAGGCTTTTGACGGAACGCCTGAGCATAAGGCGCTGCTGGCCGAGATCGCCGCGGTCAGCGCGCATTTCAAGGCAGCCAATCCAGGCTTCGTAATCTATGTCCATGCCACCGTCCGCAGCCTCGACGAGCAGATCGCCAAGTGGAATGACAACGAGTCGGTGGGCGTGGGCGGCGCGGAAATCCTCAGCGCCTTCACCGCGGCCTTCGGCGAACTCCCCGCGCAACCGGGTGAGGCAGATGTGAAGAAGGCGGCAACCTGGCTGCGCGGCTTTCAGCCTGCAAAGCGGGCCAACCTCGCCGCGCCGGGCCTCACGCTGCACGGCCGCGCCAGCGCCATCGACTTCCAGGTCATGAAGGACGCAAAGATCTATGCAGGTGCGAGCGAGAAGCAGGTCGAGAGCCTGTGGATGGCGGAAGGCTGGGACGTGAAGCTGAAGGCCAGCATCGACGCGGCGGGCCCGTCTTTTGTGGGGCCGCTCGCCAATCCCCATGAGCCGTGGCACTACGACTATGTTCCGAAGAAGCCCGCAGGCTAGGCCTCAGGGAACGCTGTCCTCGATGCCGTACATGTCGTCGTCGGAGAGGCCGAAATGGTGGCCGATCTCGTGCACCAGCACATGGGTGACGACGTCGCCCAGCGTTTCCTCATGCTCGGCCCAATAGTCGAGGATGGCGCGTCGGTAGAGGAAGACCATGTTGGGCATGCGGCCGGTTTCGGGCGTTGCCGCGTCATGGGCGAGGCCCACGCCCTGGAACAGGCCGAGCAGGTCGAAGGGCCCGGCAGCCATGTCCTTCTGCACCTCTTCGGTGGGGAAGTCGGTGACCGAGATGACCATCTCGCCGCAGAGCGCGCGGAAATCATCCGGGAGGCCCCTGAAGGCCTCCGCCGCCAATTCTTCGATGTCGCTGATGGAAGGGGCGGAAAGGCCTGCCAGCCGGTGTTCCGCCATCGGAGTGAGTGCTTATTCGCAGGAAATCGCGCAGTTGCCGGCCGAACCGGTCATCGCCTGCACCGTGGTGAAGCCGGCGAGGCCGCCCGTCAGCAGGGTCATGAGCACGAGGCCGAGGAAAATGCGACGGAGGAACTTGGCGTCCGCCTGAACAGTAGTACCCACTTCAAACCCCCACTCGAATTGTTTGGCGCCGGCCTTGACGTTGGCATCACCTTATCGCCACGCCGGTGACATAAGGTTTAACGAAAAGTTCAGCAACCGTTAATGATCTGCGTCACAGTTCGTGACCGATCATTCAATATCCCGTCGAATCCATGTCCCTGCCGGGGTCTTCCCCGTGCCTGAACGCCTGCGTACCGTAGCCCCTAGCGCGACGGCCGACTGTTCGCAAATGAACTTTCAGCCGCGAAATTTTCGATGGGCAATCAGGGGGAATGGCGGTTCCTGCCCCGTCGCCCAAGCGAAAGGCCCCGCATTGCGGCGGGGCCACTGGGTCGAACCACCGGGTTCCGGCTCAGGCGCCCTTGCGCACGTCCACGAAGCGGCCGGCGAGTGCCGCCGCCGCGGCCATCTCGGGCGACAGCAGGTGGGTGCGGCCCTTGTAGCCCTGGCGGCCCTCGAAGTTGCGGTTGGAGGTCGAGGCACAGCGCTGTTCGGGCTTCAGCTGGTCCGGGTTCATGCCGAGGCACATGGAGCAGCCGGGCTCGCGCCATTCGAAGCCAGCAGCCTTGAAGATCTTGTCGAGGCCCTCGGCCTCGGCCTGTTCCTTCACGAGGCCCGAACCGGGAACGATCATCGCATAGGCGAGGCGATCAGACACCTTCTTGCCCTCGACCACCTTGGCGACATTGCGCAGGTCCTCGATGCGGCCGTTGGTGCAGGAACCGATCCAGACGACGTCGAGTTCGACGTCGGTCATCTTCGTTCCGGGCTTCAGGCCCATGTATTCGAGTGCGCGCCACTTGGACTGGCGCTTGCCCTCGTCGGCGATCTCATCGGGGTTGGGAATGGTGCCGTCAATGGTGATGACGTCCTCAGGGGACGTGCCCCAGGACACGACCGGCGGCAGGCTTGCCGCATCGAGCTTGATGACGCGGTCGAAATGGGCGCCCTCGTCGGTCTTGAGCGTGTTCCAGTAGGCCACAGCCTTGTCCCAGGCCTCGCCCTTGGGCGCCATGGGGCGGCCCTTGAGGTAGGCGAAGGCCTTCTCGTCAGGGGCGATCATGCCGGCGCGGGCGCCGCCCTCGATGGTCATGTTGCAGACCGTCATGCGGCCTTCCATGGACAGGTCGCGGATCGCCTCGCCGGCGAACTCGATCACCGAGCCGGTGCCGCCCGCCGTGCCGATCTGGCCGATGACGGCTAGGATGATGTCCTTGGCGGTGGAATGCTTCGGCAGCTTGCCGTCCACCTGGACGAGCATGTTCTTGGCCTTCTTCTGGATTAGCGTCTGGGTGGCGAGAACATGCTCGACTTCCGACGTGCCGATGCCATGCGCGAGAGCCCCGAAGGCGCCATGGGTGGAGGTGTGGCTGTCACCGCAGACGATGGTCGTGCCCGGCAGCGTGAAGCCCTGCTCGGGGCCCACCACGTGAACGATGCCCTGGCGCTTGTCCAGCTCATTGAAATACTTGATGCCGAATTCGGCGGCGTTCTTGGCCAGCGTCTCGACCTGGATGCGGCTCTCGTCTTCCGCGATGCCCTTGGAGCGGTCGGTGGTCGGCACGTTGTGGTCGACCACGGCGAGGGTCTTTTCCGGGTGGCGGACCTTGCGGCCGGTCATGCGCAGGCCCTCGAAGGCCTGGGGGCTCGTCACTTCATGGACGAGGTGACGGTCGATGTAGAGCAGGCAGGTGCCATCCTCGGCCTCATGGGCGAGGTGATCGTCCCAGATCTTGTCATAGAGCGTGCGCGGCTTGGCCATGGGTATCATGCCTTCGGAAATGGATTTTGGGGCGTATTTAGCGAGTTCAGGCCCCAAGTCAAACCCCGGGGGGCGGAGAGCTGTCGTCCCCTCCCGCATGGCGGGAGAAGGCGCTCAGTCCGGGTTGATGCGGAAATCAGCCCCCTCGGGCAGCGTCTGGCCGCCGTCGACGATGATCGTCGTGCCGGTGATGTAGGAGGCCTCGTCGGAGGCGAGGAACAGGGCGCAGTTGGCGATGTCGCGGGGCGTGCCGAGGCGGCCCAGCGGCACCGCCACTTCCATCGACTTGATGAAGGCTTCCGAGCGGTGCATCTGCATGCCGGAAGTCAGGATGTTGCCGGGCTCGATGCCGTTGACCGTAATGCCATAGCCGGAGAATTCCAGCGCGGCAGACTTGATGAAGCCGTTGATGCCCGCCTTTGACGCCGAATAGTGGCCATGGCCGGGGCTGGTCACCCGCGGGCCGGTGATGGACGAGGTGAAGATCATGCGGCCCGACTTCTTCTGCTTCATGTGCGGCAGGGCCGCCCTCGCGGCGAGGAAGGTGCCCTTGAGGTTGACGGCCAGCACCTTGTCCCATTCCTCGGGGCTTGTGTTCTCGATCAGCGTCCAGGGATAGATGCCGGCATTCTGCACGAGGATGTCGAGGGCGCCGAAGCCGTCGAGTGCGGTTTGCACCGCGCGCTGGGCGTGGTCCATGCGCGAGATGTCGGTCTCGATGAACAGGCCTTTCAGCCGCGCCGCCGTTTCCTTGCCGGCCTCAACCTCGGTGTCGGCGATGACAACTCTGGCACCTTCCTCGACGAAGCGCTGGGCGATGCCCTCGCCGATGCCGCGTGCCGCGCCGATCACCAGTGCGACCTGGCCGTTCAGTCTTCCCGTCATGCGAACCTCTGGCGGATCTGGAGTTTCAATGTGTCGAGCAGCACCGCGGCGAGAACCAGCAGGCCGAGGATCACCTGCGTGTAGTGCGCGGGCAGTCCCATCAGGTTGATGGCGGTGTGAATCGAGGAGAGAAGCAGCACCCCGGCATAGACGCCGGGCAGTTTGCCCACGCCGCCCTTCAGGCTGACGCCGCCGATGACGACCGCCGCGAAGGCGTTGAACAGCATGCCGGTGCCGAGGTTGGCGGTGGCTCCGCTCGTGCGGATGGCGAGCAGCCAGCCGGCAAGCCCAGCGATGGCGCCCGCCAGGATGAAGGAAATGAACATCAGCCGGTCAACCTTGATGCCCGCGCGGAAGGCTGCCACCGCATTGCCACCGACCAGCATGATGTGGCGGCCGAAGGGCGTCCTGCTCATGATGAAGGAGAAGACGATGAAGCTGAGGATGGCGATCCATGCGATGAGCGGAACGTAGAGAAACTGCTCGATGCCGATGACGCGCAGCGACGGCGACAGGTCCTGCGCCGAGCGCCCGCCGGAGATCGCCACCACGAGGCCGCGCACCCAGATGTAGGAGGCGAGCGTCACGATGAAGGCGTTCATCTTCATCTTGATGGTGAAGAAGCCGTTGAGGAATCCGATGATGCCACCCACCGTCAGCGCGATGGCAAGCGAGACGGGAATGACCAGCCATTCCGGCGTGAAGGTGAGGCCGAGCCCGATGCCGTGCGAGCAGAACAATATGCCGGTGATCATGGCGGCAAGTGCCGCCGTCGATTCCACCGACAGGTCCATGTGGCCTGCGATGATGACGATGGCAAGCCCGATGGCCATCACGCCCACGAAGGTCGACTGCTCGACGATGTTGGCGAAGATGCCGATCTGGAAGAAGTTCGGCACGAAGATGGAGAACGCGATCAGCACAGCCGCCAGCATGAACCAGACGAGATGGTCGAGAACGAATTCGGCAGTGGCCCGCTGGCGAGGTGAGTTCATGGCATGGTCCAGTTCTGTCCTCTCTGCCCGTCACCCCGGCTTTCGCCGGGATGACGGTGGAGAGAGTGGTTATGCGTGTGACGCCGCTTATTGCACCGGCGTGATCTTGTCGGTCGGCGCCTTCAGGTTGCCCCAGAAGCGCGGCTCGTCGACATTTTCCTTGGTGATGGCGGCACCCGGGATCTTGATGTTCGGGCCCCACTTCTCGATGGTCAGCACCGAGTCGAGGCCGAGCACGTTGTAGTTTCCGGGCTTGATCTCCTGCTTGTTCACCACCTTGTCGGCGAACATGGCGAGAGCGGCCGCCTGGGCATAGAGCGGTTGCTCCACTTCCACGTTGAGCCAACCCTTGCGGATGAGGTCCAGGCCCACCGGCGCACCGTTGGAGGAGATCATCATCACGTCGCCCGGCTTCTTGCCCTTGGCCTCGAGAGCGGCCACCGCGGCCACCGAGAGATGGGCGGCGTGCAGGAAGATCAGGTCGATGTCGGGGTTGGCCACCATCTGGTCGGACACGATGGTGCCGGCGTTGGAGGCTTCCCACTGCATGGCGGGCAGCGAGATGATCTGGACCTCGGGGAACTCCTTCATCTTGTCCTCGAAGCCCTTCTGGATGTCGAGGGAGTAGGGGTCGGACGGATCACCCAGTACCTGCAGCACCTTGCCCTTCACCGCGCCGTTCTTCTCCTTCAGCAGGCGCTGGATTTCGCCCGCGGCCACCTGGCCGATCTCGATCGTTCCGGCGACCGAGGTGAGGTCGGAGGGCGTCGAGGTGATCTGGCGGTCGAATTCCATGACGGGAATGCCCGCCGCGCGTGCCTTCTCGATCGAAGGAGCAAGTGCGTTGAAGTCCACAGCGGCGAGAATGATCGCCGCGGGCTTCTGCAGGATGGTGTCGTTCATCTGGCTCTGCTGCAGGTCTGTCTTGTTGTCGGCATTGAGTGTCACGACCTCATAGCCAACATCACCCATGAACTTGGTGATGGCACTGACCGATTCCGTCTGGAATTCGTCCAGCAGCGTCGGCACCATGTAGAAGATCTTGCCCTTCGACCCATCGGCGTAGGCGGGGTTGACCATGCCCACCGCGGCAAGCGCGATGGAGGCAGTCAGAAGTCGGCGCAGTCGATTCATGTTCGTTTCCTCTTTCGGTTTTTGATTTGGTTCAGCTCGGTGTTGGGCCGTTCGGCCTCGTTTCTTGGGCTTGGCCGATGAGGGCCTCGCCAGTGATCAGCCCGACGACTTCGTCGGGGCTCGTGTTGCGTGTCGGCACGTCTCCTGCCACGCGGCCCTGGCGGATGACCACGATGCGGTCCGCCACCTGGAAGGCCTGCTGCATGATGTGGGTGATGATGATGACGCCGATGCCCTGACCTGCGATGCGCTTGATGAGGTCGAGGCCACGCCGTGTCTGCTCCACGCCGAGTGCCGCGAAGGGCTCGTCGAGCAGCACCAGCTTGCCACCCCAATGGGCGAAGCGGTTGAGTTCGATGGCCTGGCGCTGGCCGCCGGAGAGGTGCTCGACATTGGTGCGCAGCGAGGGGATGCGCGTGCCGGCGTTCTGCAGCGCCTGTGCGACGACGGCTTCCATCTCCTTTTCCTGCAGCACGGGAATGAGGCCCAGCCACTTCTTCACGATCTCGCGGCCCATGAAGAAATTGCCGACAACGTCGACGTTGGTGCAGAGCGAGAGGTCCTGGTAGACGGTCTCGATGCCTTGCGCCTTGGCCTCGGCCGGGGTGGGGAAGAAGCGCTCCTCGCCGTCGAATACCATGCGCCCCGCGCTCGCCTTGAGGCCGCCCGAGATGATCTTCACGAGCGTCGACTTGCCTGCGCCATTGTCACCGAGCAGCGCCACCACCTCGCCCTTGCCCACCTTGAAGGAAACGCCCTTCAGCGCCTCGATGGCGCCGAAGTTCATGCGGATGTCGTCGAGTTCGAGAAGGGTGGGCAGGCTCATGCCACGCGGCTCCGTGCGAAGAGGGGGTCTTTCTCCAGGTTTTCGGCCCGGCCGAGGCGCGGCGAAAGCACGCCGGAAAAGGCGAGTGAGGCGGCTCCGCGCAGCACCGCGTCCTGGCCCGAGGCCGAGCGCATGATGCGCGGCGCCGAGCGGTCCTTGCGGTCGGCCACCGAGGTGGGCAGCGGTTCGATGGCGGCGGTCAGTTCGCTCAACAGCTCGTCATCCATGATGCCGCCGATCACCACCGTCTCGGGGTCGAACAGGTTCTCGATGGTGACGATGGCGTTGCGCAGCAGCGGTGCCGCCTCCGCGATCCATGCCGCATGGCCAATGACGGGCGCGCGGCGTTGATAGGCCTCGAGCGAGACATAGCGCTCGAGGCAGCCCGTGTTGCCGCAGGAGCAGGGCTGGCCATTGGGCACCATCGGCACGTGCCCGATCTCGCCGGCGTTGCCGTAGAAGCCGCGCAGCGGCACGCCGTCCTTGACCATGGAGCCGCCGAGGCCGACGCCGAAATAGAGATAGTAGAAGGCGCGCACATTGCGCCCCGTGCCGTGCAGGCTCTCGCCAAGGGCGGCGGACACCATGTCGGTTTCCACGAAGGCGGCGAGCCCGGTCCGTTCCGAAAGGCGCTGGGCCACCGCCACGCCACGCCAGCTTTCAAGCGTTGTGGGGCCGACGAAGCTCATGGACTCGACGTCGAAGGGGCCCGGCATGGCAAGGCCGATGCCAAGCACCATCCGTCCGCCGGTCTTGGCGCGGAAGCCGTCAACCAGCTTGCCGATGATGCGAAAGCTTTCCTCCGGGGCGGGGGGCGAGAGATCGATCCGCTTTGCGGCCACGATGCTGCCGGCGAGATCCACCAGTGCGGCCTCGATGCCGCGCGGCGTCACGTTCACGCCGATGGCATAGGCGCCCTGCGGGTTGATGGTGAGGCTGGTGGGGGGCGAGCCGCGGCTTTTCCTCAGGGTGCGCTCGCCAGTGACGAGGCCAAGCTCCTCCAGCTCGCGGATGATGTTGGCCACCGTCTGCACGGTCAGGCCCACCTTTTGCGCGATGCCGGCGCGTTCGATCGGCCCGTGCTGCCGGATCGTCTCGAGGACGATCCGCCGGTTATAGGGCCTGCCGAATTCCTGGTTCGTCCCCTTGAGGGACATGGCTCCATCCCTGTTTTTTGACAGTGATGATGCGCCGAATCCTGATTAATGCAAATGAATTTATAATTGACGCAGAACCCGCGCGATCTGCTCGCCGACAAGTTGTGCCTCGCCGGGCTTCAAACACATGGGGTTGACCGCCGCGATGCCCCTGTCCCGCTGACCGGGGTCGAGCGCCACGGCGGGCTCGCCCGCCTGCAGCCTGAGGCAGAGCTCTGTGGCGCTCATCCGCTCGGGGTCCAGCGTGATCTCGACGCAGGGCACGGCGGCAATATCGTTGCTGCCGGTGATGGTGACGAGGAAGCCGTCGAGGGCTGCAGCCACGGTCTCGCAGTCCTTCAGCCAGCGGGCATGACGCGCCGCATCGCCTTCGGCGATGAACAGGCGGAGTGCGGTGAGCAGGCCCACGATCTCCTCCTTCCCCGCCTTGCAGCTCCGTCCGATGCCGTGCTGGGGCGCACCTTTCAGGCGGTATTTGTCGATCAGGCTGGGTGGCGGCGACCACATGTCCCAGAAGATGTCGAGGTCGAGGTGCTGGAGCGCCGCCGCCATTACCAGGTCACGCCGCCCGGCCAGGATGCCGCTGGCCTGCGGGCCGGCCAGCGCCTTGCCGCCCGAAAAGGCCACGAGGTCGGCGCCTTCCGAAATGAAGCGCCTGAGATTGTCCTGCGGCGGCAGCTGCGCCGCGGCGTCGACCAGCACAGGAATGCCGCGGGCATGGGCCACCGCGGTCACCTCGGCCAGCGGCGGGCGCGACTGGGCATCGGCGACGTAGAAGATGCAGGCCGTCCTCTCGCTGATGGCGTCGTCGATCTCCCAGGCTTCGGCGTCGCGCACCCCGGCCCCGGCATAGCGGTCGGGCAGGCCCACCTCGACGATCTTCAATCCCGCCGCGCGGATGGCGTGGTCATAGAAATTGCGCTGGCTCCGCACCATCACGCATTCGTTCTTCATGCCCGTGGTGTCTGGCAGCCGTGCCATTTTCCCCGGGTCGAGCCCGGTGACGCAGGCCGCAGCGCCGATCAGCAAGCAGGCGGAGGCGCCGGAGGCCACATAGCCGGCCTCCGCCCCGGTCGCCTCGGCGATGAGGCGTGAAGCGGCAGCCTGCAGGTCGGCAATGTCGACGCAGGCCTGTGACGCGTCGGCCATGGCTTCCGCCACCTCGGGCCTCATGATGCCGCCCGAAAGCCGGGTTGCCGGGCCTTTCGCATTGATGAGTGTCCTCACTCCGAGTTCGCCGTAAACCGTCACCCCTGGCGCTCCTTCAAATCCATTCGCTCTCGCTTATCGTAGTTCAAGACATGACTGCCAAGACGCAATCGCCGCTTACGGTTTATTACGACGGGGCCTGCCCGGTGTGCAGCCGGGAGATCGGCTTCTACGCCAAGCGCACTGGCGGCACCGTCAGCTATTGCGACGTTGCCGCCGAGGCCTGCCCGGCGCCCGACCTCGACCGGGAGCAGGCCCTGCAGCGCTTCCATGTTCGCCTGTCCGACGGCACGCTGGTCTCGGGTGCTGCGGCCTTCCTCGCGCTGTGGCGCCAGACGCCGGGCTTCCGCCTGCCGGCGCGGCTGCTGTCGGCCCGCCCGATCGTGGCGGCGCTGGACGTGGCCTATGGCGGCTTCCTCAAGATCAGGCGCGCGTGGCGCTAGGGCGCATCCAGCCACGCGGCGATGGACGGGAACTCGGGGCGAATATAGGCGATCATCCGGCCGTCTGGTGAACCACTGGCCTGTTCGCCCCATGGTGCCACGCCATGCACGAGGTGCCGGTGCACCAGCACCGCCTCGCCCGGTGCCGTGGGCAGGGCGATCCGCTCGCAGGAGGCGAACACCTGGCGGCGCGCCTCCTGATAGGGGTCGGTCACATCCACGTCGTGCCACGTCTCAGGCGCATGGCCCGCGAAGGTGGCAGCAAACATGTCCGTCATGATGTGGTGCGAGCCCTTCCACACGGTGAGGGGGGCGGCATCGGCGGTTTGCGCGGTCAGCGTCACGCCGAGGATATAGGCGTGCGGCTCCCGCACGTAGCGCCGCTTCTCCGGGCCCTCGGCCAGCAGTCCATCGACATGCGCGGCATCTCGGTTGCGACGGAACCGGTAGGCGGCCTCGCTCTCCTCCGCCGATGGCTGCGGATAGCCGGAGTAGCAGACCGACACCTGCGCGCGGTGCAGCGGCAGGCTGAGGCCGAGGCCCTTCCGGATGAAGTCCATGGCGGCGCCCGAGAGCGGCGGACCGCCTGCCACGCAGCCCCGCGCGTCATTGGGCAGCGCATCAACCCCCACGAACCAGGTGCCGCCGCAGCGCAGCCAGTGGGCCTGGGCGGGGTCGCGCGCCGCCGCTGCGGCGAAAGGCAGGGCGTGGCGGGCCCAGTCCAGGGCAGCGTCATCGGCCGCGAAGCGCAAGTAACCGTCAGTCTGAAAGGCGTCGAGGAGGGTCATGCATGATCCCTAGCATGTGCCGCGGCGGCTTCAACCGGGCTGGCGCCCGCCGGCCTTCGGAGCCTGTTCGGAGGACATGGTGAAGAATGTCTAAAGCGGTGTGGAGATTGCGGCCAAGCGCATGTCTTGAAACGATTTCCGTCCTCCGGGGGATAGCTGTCAGCAGCTCCGAGTGAAAGATTTTGGATGTATAAGCAACTTTAAGATGTATTGCTTTTGACCTTTTGATCCTCATCAACGAGACATTAAGCCATCCCATCCCCATATTTCGACCACACAGGGCTGCCAAATGGGCGCCTGACACCAAAACGGGCAAGCGGCCTGGGGGCCGGGCTTGCCGCAATCAAGGGGATTCCGAATGATCCTTCGCACCGCTCTCGCGGCCGCCGTCATTGGCGCCGCCGCTCTCCCGCTTGCGGGCATCGTCCAGGCCGCGCCGCTGGCGCGTTCCGAGGTCACCAAGCTGTTCCCCGGCCAGTTCGAGGCCCAGGTTAAGGGCTATCGCGTCAACTTCACCGGCAGCCGCGGCGGCTCGATCGTCGGCGTGGCCTATGGCCAGCAGGACACCGGCCGCTGGTACATGAAGGGCTCCGCCCTCTGCGTCGCCTTCGACAAGTGGACCAAGGGCGAGGCCAAGTGCGGCCGCATCAGCCAGCAGGGCGGCTGGTACGTCGCCCAGGGTAACGGCGGCGACGTGCTGAAGTTCCGCCGCACCGACCTCGCACAGAACTGAGACGTTTCTCGCGGAGGATATTCTCGCATCCGCCCGCGATTGACGCGGGCCATCTCACGCGCCAAGCTGAGCGAAGGTCGAACCGGAAAGATGGCGGCGTTGGTTTCAGGCAAAACGCGCGGCAAGGCACCGCGTCGCAGAGCGCGGCAGATCGCTGCCGCTCTCGTCAGCATCAGCCTCCTGGCCGGCTGCACGAGCCTTCCCAAGGGCGAACTTCAGGCGCTCGGCACGGAAGTTGCCCAGGACAAGATTGATTTCGCGCCGCTCGGCGTGAATGCCAAGCGGGCCAAGGCCGCCTACGCCAGCCCCGCCCAGATCCGGACTGCCTACCCCAAGACCATTCGCGTGGCCACGCCGGGCGGCCGCGACGTCCAGTACTTCATCGAACGTGACGACAAGGCCCAGGTTCAGTACATCTCGGTGCGCGGCACCATGGACGACACCACGCTCAAGGAAGACTTCGAGGCCAAGGTGCGCGACGATCGCGCCACGAACATTCCCGTTCACACCGGCTTCGACCAGGATGCCCGCGCCGTGTGGAAGGATGCCCAGCCCTACCTCAAGAAGGGCTACCAGACTTACATCGTCGGCCATTCGCTGGGCGGTGCCGTGGCGGCCATACTCGGCATCTACATGTTCGAGGACGGCTACAAGGTCGCCAAGATCTACACCTATGGCCAGCCGCGCTTCACCACTTCGGCCGGCGTCGCGAAGCTCGGCTTCCTGCCGCTGATGCGCGTGGTCGACGAGAACGACCTGGTGCCGCTGCTGCCGCCCGACATGGTGGTGAACAAAGCCTACGGGCCCTATCAGCAGGTCGGGCCCGAGGTGATCGTGCTCGAGGGCCCCAATTATGTCTACCTGCCCAGCCAGACGGCCAGCGATCTGAGCCTTGGCGAGTTCTGGCGCGACATGAACGTCGCGAACCTCAAGGACCACAAGCTCGACAACTACATCCGCCGCCTTGACGAGAAACTCGCGGGCAGCCATGCCGTTGCCTACAACGCGCGTGAAAACTATGCCGCCAAGCAGAAGACGGTCGCTGCGCTGAAATCCAGGTAGTGAGCGGCGCCGAGGAGACCGTCCCCTCCTGTCCGTTTGCCGAGATGCTGATCGGCCTCGCTTGCTCCACTACATCTTGTGGATACCATGATGTGGGCACGCTGGATCGGGCCGAGGCCCGCCGCGGGCAGCATTGACCCCCCGCATCCCCGGCCGCCGTTAACTTAACTTTTCGTTTACGATTGCCCGTTCCCGGGCCCCGAGGCATGTTTACTCCATATTAACGATATGGGTCGGGGCTGGGAAATGGGGAAGATCGGACAGGGAATGGCGCTGGTGATGGGCTGCCTTCTGGCGCTCGCCACCCCGTCTCTTGCCACCAGCACCCAGAAGGCTTCCGCCTTTGCCCGCGAATACTCCGAAACCCTGCCGCCCATCGGCTTCGTCGAGTTCTGCCAGCGCAACCCCGAAAATTGCCAGCCCGAAGGCCTGTTCAAGCGCCGCGTGTCGATGACGGAAGAAAAGTGGTTGCTGGTGCGCATGGTCAATGCCTTCGTAAACGGCGCCATCGCCCCGGTCACTGACGACACGCTCTATGGCACGCCGGAGTACTGGACGATCCCCACCGACGCGGGCGACTGCGAGGACGTGGTGCTGCTCAAGAAGAAGATCCTGCTGTCCAAGGGCATCCCGGAAGAGGCGCTGCGCATCACCGTGGTGCTCGACGAGCACAGCGAGGGCCATGCCGTGCTGACGCTGACGAGCGCTGCCGGCGACTACATCCTCGACAACCGTCGCAACGAGATCCGCGCCTGGGCCGACACCGGCTACACCATGCTGAAGCGCCAGTCGGCGCAGGATCCGCGCAAGTGGGTGTCGCTCGAACCGGCCCGTCCCGGCGCGTCCGTCGCCGGCACCGCCAGCAAGTAAGGGCGCATCATGATCAGCCTTCCCTTCCGCCTCCTCACCACCGTCGCCATCGCGCTGTTCTTCGCCAGCAAGTGGGTGCGCCGCGCGGTTGCCGCGGTGGCGGTTTCCGCCGTCATGGTTGCAATCCAGAACCAGGACATGCTGCACGCCCTTGCCGGCCCCGAGGCCGATCAGGCTTCGCTTCTGAAGACCTTGTCGCTGCTGGCTGGCGGCTGATCCCGCCTGCGACGCCTGAGGATATGGACACCTCCCGCCCTGTCGGGTTAGGTAGCCCCATGCGTAGGGGAGTTGTCACAAGGCTGAGAGGACTGCGCCGCTGGGTTGCCCAGGCGGTGGCACTCGCCTTGCTGTTGCCGGCCCTGATTGGCCTGCTGCCGCAGCCCGCGCTGTCCGCCGCTTCGGCATTCGAACGTGACCTCCTGCTCTCGGTCTGCGGCGAAGACGCGCCGCAGCGGGGTGGCGGCCAGCACCAGTCCACTCATGATCATTGCGTGCTGTGTGGCAGCCAGTGCTCAGGCTTCAGCCCGAGCCTTGCCAAAGCGGAGCCCGCCTTCACCGCCGCGCCGCGCCGCTCTCTCGAACCGGCGGTGACGGTGGCAGCGACCCTGGCGCCACCCTTGCAGGCGCTTCTCGACGCCAGCCCGCCACGCGGGCCACCGACCCTCTCCTGATCACAGTGTGCTGAACCGGCGCGCGCTCCCCTGGAGCCCGCGTCCGATCGAATTCACCGTTTCAGGGGGAACCTCATCCCATGTCTTCAACGTCCATGCCGCAGCAGGATGCTGTGGCGAGCTCACGCCTCTATCGCGCCGTCTGGCGCTGGCACTTCTATGCCGGCCTCATCGTGGCACCGTTTCTCACCATCCTTGCCGTCACTGGCCTCGTCATGCTGTTCGTTACCGGTGTGGCACCGGAATATGGCGACTGGCTGAAGGTGACGCCGCAAGCCCAGCAGCTCAGCATCACCCAGCAGGTGGACAAGGCACTGGCCGCCCACCCGGGGTCGAAGCTCGGCAAGTACGTGACACCCTGGGGGCCGGACTATCCGGCACTGGTGAGGGTCGATCTCGACAGCGGCAACCGCATGCTGGCGCTCGATCCATATGACGGACAGATCCTGCGCGACGTGCCCGAAGCCGGCACGTGGAACGAGTTCATGACCAACGTCCACGGCGAGTTGCTGGTGGGTGGCAACGGCGGGCCAGGCGACTATGTGGTCGAGACCGCCGCCAGCCTTGGCCTCACACTGCTGCTGACCGGCCTTTATCTGTGGTGGCCGCGCAACGGGCGCAAGCTCGGCGCGGCACTGAAGCCGGACTTCACGCTCAGCGGCCGCGCCCTGTGGCGCAGCCTGCACCAGACGCTTGGTGCCTGGATGTCGGTGGCGCTGCTGTTCTTCCTGATCTCGGGCCTTGCCTGGGCCGGGGTGTGGGGCGGCAAGATAGTGCAGGCCTGGAGCACCTTCCCGGCGGAGAAGTGGGACAACGTTCCGCTCTCCGACAAGGCCCATGCCAGCATGAACCATGGCGCGACCAAGGAGGTGCCCTGGACGCTCGAACAGACGTTGATGCCGGGCTCAGGTTCGGCAGCGGGCCTCAAGGGTTTGCCGGAGGGAATTCCGGTGAATGCCCAGTCGCTTGCCGCACTTGGTCGCGCCATCGGCTTCGAGGGCCGCTTCCAGATCGCCGCACCCGCGGACGAGGGCGGCGTGTGGACGCTGAGCCAGGACTCGATGAGCTATGACAGCACCAACCCCACGGCCGACCGCACCGTGCATGTCGACCAGTACACCGGCCGCATCCTCGCCGACGTGAAGTTCGCCGACTATCCGTTCTTCGGAAAGGTGATGGCAGTGGGCATCGCGCTGCATGAGGGCCAGCTCGGCTGGTGGAACGTGGCACTCAATGCCCTGTTCTGCCTCATGGTGATCTTCGCCTGTGTCTCGGGCGTGGTGATGTGGTGGATGCGCCGCCCGGCCGGGCGCATCGGTGTTCCCGCCTACCCGCGCGACTTCCGGCTTGGCTTCGGCATGGCCGCCATCGCGCTTGCCGTGGGCATTGCCTTCCCGCTCGGGGGAGTGGCCATCCTTGCACTCGCCATCATCGACTTCCTGCTTCCCGCCCGCCTCAAGGAAGCGGGCGTCTCCAGCAACTGATCGCAACCGAAAAGGACATCCGAAATGAAACTGTTCAAGGAAATCACCTTTGCCGCGGCCCTCTCGCTTGCTGCGGTGTTCACCCTCGCGGACGCGCAAGCCCACGAGGTGAAGATTGGTGACCTCGTCATCAATCATCCATGGTCGCGGCAGTCGCCCATGTCCGCCAGCGTGGCGGCCGGCTTCCTGACCATCACCAACAATGGCAAGCAGGACGACCGCCTCGTCAAGGCAAGCTCCGAGATCAGCCCGATGGTGCAGATCCACGACATGAAGATGGAGGGCGACGTCATGAAGATGGTGGAACTGCCCGATGGCATCGTCATTCCCGCCGGCGCCACGGTGACGCTGAAGCCGAAGTCGCTGCACATCATGTTCATGGACGTGAAGCAGCAGCCCGGTGAAGGCGCAAGCTTCACCGGCACGCTGACCTTCGAGAAGGCCGGCACGGTGACGATCGAGTACGAGGTCGCCGCGCCGGGCGCCGAAGCGATGCATTGAGAATTGAGCCTGCCACGGCGGAGAGGGGGCTATGCTCCCTCTCCATGATTTCGAAAGGTACTGGCACATGAAACGTTCAAGCTTGTTTGCCGCTGCGGCGGTGGCCGCCGTGCTCGGCGTCGTTGCTGCGGGCTGGCTTGCCATCGAGCTGATGCGCGGGGGCACCAAGTCTGCGATGTTCAAGGTTGGCGGGCCCTTCGTGCTGGCAGCGGCCCGTGGCGGCACCGTCGATTCGAAGACGCTGGTCGGCAAGCCCTATGCGGTGTTCTTCGGCTTCACCCATTGTCCCGAAGTGTGCCCGACGACGCTCTATGAGATGAGCAGCAACCTCGTTGCACTGGGCGATGCCGCCAAGGACTTCAGTGTGTTCTTCATCACCGTCGATCCCGCCCGCGACACGGTGGACACGATGAAGGATTATGTTTCCAACTTCGACCCGCGCATCGAGGCGCTGGTGCCGACGGAGGAGCAACTCAAGCAGTTGGTTTCCGACTTCCGCGTCTACTATGCCAAGGTGCCGACCAGCGACGGCGGCTACACGATGGACCATACCGCCACCATCTTCCTGTTCGACAGGACCGGGGCCTTTGCCGGAACCATCGGCTATGGCGAGGCGCCAGCGATGCGCGAGGCCAAGCTGGAAAAGCTGCTCGGCCGTTGACCAAACGGCGGCGCAACGCTCGCACAGCGTGCGGAGTTGGAAGCAAGGCACGGTAACGAAGGGCTTTTTTCTTACCATGGCCTCGGCTAGACTGACGCCAATTGGGGCATGGGCGCGCTCTCGGTTCAGCATCACTGGACGGAGTCGCGCAGGCGGGGATGATGGAAGCCAACAGCTTCGTCGATTACTACAAGATCATGGGTGTCCGGCCCGACGTGAACCCGGACGATCTGAACCGGCGCTTTCACCGGCTTGCCAAGCGCTATCATCCCGACAATCCGCAGACCGGCAACCGCGACCGCTTCGACCTGTTGGTCGAAGCCCACAATCTTCTCAAGGATACCGGCAAGCGCTCGCAATACGACGTGCTCTACAACCAGGTCGTTGGTCCCCAGCAGAGCTTTCAGACGAACGGCAGCGGCCCCGACACGGTCGGGCAGGATGTCGACATCCAGGACAAGCTTCTGTCTGTCTTCTATAACAAGCGGCGGCACAACATCCGCGATCCTGGCGTGCCAGAAATGGAACTCGAGCGCATTTTCGGCTGCAAGATCGAGGCGCTGGAGTTCCACCTCTGGTATCTCAAGGCCAAGCGCTGGGTGGAGCGGCTTGAGAATGGCATGCTCTCGGTCACTGTCGAAGGCATCGACCACATCAACTCCGAGCACCACCGCCGCAAGACCACCATGCTCCTGATGGACCGCACCGGCGAGAACGACGATCTGGACTGAGCCGGCGTTTTGCGTGATCTTGTTGCTGAGGCGGCTTCGGGCTAGCCTCCAGTTTGTTGCGAAGCCGACGAGGGAGCCATGAACGAGATCGATGGCTGGGCGACAAGGATAGGTGAGGTGGCGTGCCGCTACCTCTCCCGAGCCGGGCACGACAACATCAACGGCCTGCTCTGTTCCGACGGCTCTTCCGCGGCGGGCTGGAAGCTCTTTGTCGCATTGATCGTGTCGATGATCCTGGGCGTCGTGCTGTTCCGCGTCTTCCGGCCCAATCCGTAAAGGTCCGGGCTCCGGACTACCAGGACTGCTGCTGCGGGAAGTGCTGGAACAGCCAGGTCTCGCTCAGTGCCGTGCCGTCCTTGCTGCGCAGAAATGCGCGCAAGTCCACCGGTGCTGCACCCTCGGCATCGAGATCGAAGATGATGCGCCATTTGTCGGTTCCTGCCACGCGGATGGCGAAGGGCTTGACCACGCGCCCCCGCGAAGCGGTGATCTGTGGGATTGCCTGGTTCCTGGTGCTTTCGCGGCTGGCAAGATCGCCGCCCTCGAAGTCGATCACGTATTTCACATAGCCAGAGGCCTTGTCGCGCACCGCCGGATTGCCGCCATTGCCGCGCCGGGTGGCCACCACGCGCCCGATGGCGGAAGACAGGTAGGGCTCGGCATCAACCCAGTGCAGGCGGTAGTCGAGCGCGAAGGATTGCCCTGCCTTCACGGGTGCGCGCGGCGTCCAGAAGGCCACGATGTTGTCGTGGATCTCGTCCTCGGTGGGAATCTCGACGAGTTGCACCTGGCCTTCGCCCCATGCCCCCTTCGGCTCCACCCACAGCGTCGGGCGGCGGTCGTAGAACACGCCGTCGTCCTCGTAGTTGCGGAAGTCGCGGTCGCGCTGCACCAGGCCGAAACCCCTGGGATTGTTGTCGAGAAAGCTGTTGGTCATCACCTGCGGCGGATTGTTGAGCGGCCGCCAGATGCGCTCTCCCGCACCTGTCCAGATGGCCAGGCCCTCGGAGTCGTGAACCTGCGGCCGCCAATCGCGCGCCTGGCGCTGGTTGGTCTCGGTGAACCAGAACATCGAGGTGAGCGGCGCAAAGCCCAGTTGCTCGATGTCGCGGCGCGCGAAGATGCGTGCCTCGACGTCCATGATCACCGCCTTCGGCCTGCTGCAGGTGAAGCGGAAGGCACCCGCCGCGCTCTGGCTGTCGAGCAGCGCGGTGATCACCAGCGCGTCGGCCTTTTCCTCGAGGTAGAATTCGGTGAAGCGCGGAAACTCCTCGGGCTTCGAGGCGGTGGTGTCGATGCTGAGGCCGCGTGCCGAGATGCCATACTGGTTCAGTTCGCCCGCCGAGCGGAAATAGGCGGCACCGAGGAAGGCCAGCCAGTCGTTGTTGGTGTCGCCCTGGTGCACGCGGAAGCCGGCGAAGCCGAGGTCTTCGGGCAGTTTCGCGGCGATGGAGCTGGCCTTGGGCCCGAAGGTGAAGAGGTCTGGGCTGTAGAGCACATCGCGTGACTGGCAACCCTCGACGATGGCGATCTTCACCGGTGACTTGAAGTAGCGCCCAAGGTGGAACAGCCGCACCGGAAAGCGCATGCCCTTGAACAGCGAATCCTCCGGCCTGAAGGTGATCTGCTGGTAGGCGTCGAAGTCGATCTTCTCCAACAGGTCGGCGTGGCGCACCGGCGTTGGCGCAAAGGGCTTCAGCGCCATTTCGCGCGCGGTGGCGACAAGGCCGTCGAAGCTGAAGGGCACAGGCCCCGAAAAGGTGACACCCTGCAGCACCTCGGCGCTCACATCGGTTGCCGGTGAGCCGAGCCCGGCGGCGGCGGCGGCGAGGATGAAGGCGCGTCGTGAGAGTGTCTGGTTCATTCTGGTCTTCGTCGCCGGAGTTGAGGGGTCTTGGGTAACTGAACGAAGCCCCCCGTTGCAATCGAAAAGCGGCGGGGAAATGGCAGGCCTGCCGAAGGCGCGCGCCCTAGCCCTTAACCGGCCGCATGCTGGCCCGGGCGGCGATCCAGCAACTGAGGATGATGAGAGTGGCGCCAGCCAGCGTCTCCCACGAGACGGTTTCGTCGAAGAACAACCATCCCAGCGCAATGGCCCAGATGAAGGCCGAATACTCCGTGCTGATCAGATATTGCGCCTCGGCCCGCGCATAGGCCCAGCTCATCAGGTACTGGCCCGAAAGTGACAGTACCGTCACACCCACCAGCGGCAGCCAGTACTCCCGCGGCAGCAGCACGGCCAGCCACGGAGCGGCAAGCCCCATGATGATCAGCAAGGCCAGGTTCTGGAAGAACATGATCTCGATCGGACGGGCGATCTGCGCCTGCTTGCGGGTGAGGATCAGGTTGAAGCCATAGAACACCGTCGAGACGAGGATCGACAGCGTGCCGAGCAGCGTATCCTGCGTATAGGCGGTGCCGCCGAACTGACCCGCCACGATGATGCCAACGCCCGCCAGGCCCAGCACCGCCGCCCAGACCGCCTGCGCCCGGATGCGCTCGCCCAGCAGCAGAGCTGCCAGAAACAAGGCGAACAGCGGTGCTATGAAGCTGAGGCCGATCGCCTCCGCCATCGGCAGCCGCGCCAGGCCCCAGAAGAAGGTCACCAGCACGATGCCGACGATCACTGCCCGCAGGGCGTGAAGCCGCAGTGCGCGCGGGCCCGGCCATGAAGGCGACCGCGCGGCCCACCCGGCCGCCGACGCTCCCGCCGCCAGAACGCTCCGCCACAGCACCACATTGTAGACGCCCGCCGCAATCACCAGCGACTTCATTCCCGCGTCCATGGCGGACAGCAGGAAAATGGCCAGCGTGCAGACGAGCACCGGGACCGTCGCGGAAGCGGTGCTTTTCATTCCGGGCGCCTGCGGGAGTTCATGGGGTTCGGGAGATTTCGGGCATCACTATCCTACAACAAACCCGCCAGCCAGCGCGGATAGCAGCTATCCCCATGCAGCAATCACCACGCTCCTGCGCAGACCGCTTTCGATGCATCCGGGCACTGAACTGGAAAAGAATGGTGCCCAGGACCGGAATCGAACCAGTGACACGCGGATTTTCAATGCGCTATTCAGTTTTGAAAAGTCAATAAATTCAAACAATTACGTGTATTGTATGAAACATAGTATGTAATAAATTGCTTGTCCACCGCTCTGCCGTGACTACCTCCATACTGTGAATGGAGGAACCAAATGACCTATTCCAAGCCCAAACG
>JBEARP010000226.1:0-3323 GCA_041163105.1 Pseudomonadota bacterium | reverse complement strand
CTTCCTCGAGCATGCGGGAGCTTGAGGACTCTTCGGCTTCCTTGACCTTCTTCTCGAGGCCTGGAATGGTGGCATAAGCAAGCTCGCCCGCCTTCGCAAAGTCGCCCTTGCGCTGCGCCTGGTCGAGTTCGAAGCGTGCCTTCTCGAGCTCCTCCTTGACCTTGGAGGCGGAAGCAAGCTGCTCTTTCTCGTCACGCCAGCGCCTTGTCATGCCGGCCGACTTCTCCTCGAACTCCGCCAGCTCCTTCTCCAGCTTGACGAGACGGTCCTTGGAGGCCTGGTCGGTCTCCTTCTTCAACGCCTCGCGCTCGATTTGCAGCTGCATGATGCGGCGGTCGATTTCGTCCAGCTCTTCCGGCTTCGAGTCCACCTGCATGCGCAGGCGCGAGGCCGCCTCGTCCATCAGGTCGATGGCCTTGTCAGGCAGGAAGCGGTCGGCGATGTAGCGGTTCGACAGGATCGCCGCCGAGACCAGCGCGGAGTCGGTGATCCGCACGCCGTGGTGCAGTTCATACTTCTCCTTGATGCCGCGCAGGATCGAAACGGTGTCTTCCACCGTGGGCTCACCCACGAAGACGGGCTGGAAGCGACGGGCGAGTGCTGCGTCCTTCTCGACGTGCTTCCTGTATTCGTCCAGCGTCGTGGCGCCCACGCAGTGAAGCTCACCGCGCGCAAGTGCCGGCTTCAGCAGGTTCGATGCATCCATCGCCCCTTCCGACTTTCCAGCACCGATCAGCGTGTGCATCTCGTCGATGAACAGGATGATGCCGCCTTCAGCAGACGTCACTTCCGACAGCACGGCCTTCAGGCGCTCCTCGAACTCGCCGCGATACTTGGCGCCGGCGATGAGCGACCCCATGTCGAGCGCCATCAGCTTCTTGTCCTTCAGGCTCTCCGGCACGTCGCCCTTGACGATGCGCAGCGCCAGGCCCTCGGCGATCGCCGTCTTGCCGACGCCGGGTTCACCGATCAGGACCGGGTTGTTCTTGGTGCGCCGCGACAGCACCTGGATGGTGCGGCGGATTTCCTCGTCACGGCCGATAACGGGATCGAGCTTGCCCTGCTGCGCGGCCTCGGTGAGGTCACGCGCATATTTCTTCAGGGCGTCATAGCCCTGCTCGGCGGATGCCGTGTCAGCGGTGCGGCCCTTGCGGATCGCATTGATCGCCTCGTTCAGGCCCTGCGCGGTGACGCCGGCGGACTTGAGGATCTTGGAGGCTTCCGACGGCTCGACGGCCAGCGCCTGCAGCAGGCGCTCGGCGGTGACATAGCTGTCGCCAGCCTTCTCGGCGATCTTCTGGGCGGCCTCGAAGACACGCGCCATTTCAGGCGACAGGTAGACCTGACCCGCACCACCGCCCGAAACCTTGGGCATCTTGTTGAGCGCCGCCTCGGTTTCCCTCAGCGCCAGACGCGAATCACCGCCCGCAGCCTTGATCAGGCCGGCGGCGAGACCTTCCTCGTCGTCGAGCAGAACCTTGAGCAGGTGTTCAGGGGTGAAGCGCTGGTGGCCCTCGCGAAGGGCCAGCGACTGGGCGGACTGGATGAAGCCGCGCGAACGTTCGGTGTATTTCTCGATATCCATGTAGTTCTCCTCCTCGGCACTTCGCAAAGGCCCCGACCGGGCACCCCTGAAAAGCCGTCAACGGTTTGATTTGCCGCCCATTCCCATCGCGAACCCCCGCAAGGCATTCCATCAGGAGAGCAGCCCTAGATGACAGTCATATGGGAAGCCTTTGCAATCAATCAAGCAGGACCATGCTGATCCCCTCCACGGCAGTCTAACCTTGCGCTGGATCAAGGCTTTGGCAACTTCTCTGAGACCTAATGCAGACATGGAACAGAAGATCGACCCGACGGGCTTGGACGCCTACAAGCCCGCCGAAGTGGCGCTCCGCATCGAAGAGGCAGGGGTCAAGAAGGCGGCGCTCGCGGCCATCCCCCTGCTCACCCTTTCCGTGCTGGCCGGGGCCTTCATCGCCCTGGGGGCTGCGGGCTTCACGGCTGTGCTGGCCGGAACCACCCCCGGCTTCGGCCCGGCCCGGCTGCTGGGCGGCATCGTCTTCTCGACAGGCCTGATCCTCGTCGTGGTGGCGGGAGCGGAATTGTTCACAGGCAATACGTTGATCGTCATGGCCCGGGTTGATGGCCGGGTGAGCACGGCGGCGTTGCTGCGCAACTGGGCCTATGCCTTCACCGGCAACCTGATCGGCGCCCTGTCCGTCGTGCTGCTGATGTATCTTTCAGGCCTGCTGGAGGGGCCGAAGGGCGACACCGCCCGGTCGATCGCCGAGGCCAAGGTGGCCCTTGGCCCCATGGAGGCTTTCACCCGCGGCATTCTCTGCAACATGCTGGTCTGCCTGGCGGTGTGGGTGAGTTTCGCCGCGCGCGGCGTGGCGGACAAGATCCTGGGTATCGTCTTCCCGATCTCGGCCTTCGTGTTGCTCGGCTATGAGCACTCGATCGCGAACATGTACCTGATCCCCATGGGCTGGGCGCTGGGGGCCAATGTCACGCTGGCCTCCTTCCTCGGCAACCTGGTGCCGGTCACGCTCGGAAACATTGTGGGCGGCGCCGGTGGCGTCGCCCTCACCTATTGGCTGGCTTACAGGCCAAAGGCCTGAGAAGGCCCCGTTGAATCAAACGTCCGAACCCTCGGGGGCTTCGGCAGCGGCATCCTTGCGGGTGCGGCGGCGCTTCACCGGAGCGGCTGCGGCCTCTTCGGCAACTGCCTCGACCGGGGCCGGAGCGGGAGCCGGGCGGCGCAGGAAGGACGGGGCCTCCCAGCGATCCGACTCTTCGACTGCGGCGGGAGCCGGTGCGGGCTCGCTGCGCGGCTGCTCGTCCTGGCGGGGCTGCTGGTTCTGCTGGCGCGGTTCCTGGCCCTGCTGGCCCTCGTTGTTGCGGCGGTCCTGCCAGCGCGGGCGGAAGCGGTCGCGGTTGCCGCCGTCGCGGTTCTGGTTGTTGTAATCGCGGTTCTGGTTGTTGTTATCACGGTTCTGGTTGTTGTTATCGCGGTTCTGGTTGTTGTTATCGCGGTTGTAGTCACGGTCATTGCGCGGTTGGCGGAACTGCTGGTTCTGCGGCGGGCGGTCGGCGCCCTCCATGGCGGGCTGGTCGCCCATGCCCTCCGGCTCACCCTGCGGCTGGCCCTGGCCACGCTGCTCGACCGAGGCCTCGCCCGGATCCTCGAGGTCCTCGTCGTCGAAGTCATCCTCGGGGCGGCGATATTGCTGCTGGTTCAGCTGGGGATTGTTCTGCTGGTTGTAGGCCTGGGCAGCTGATACGATGCGCAGGTAATGCTCGGCGTGCTGGAAATAGCT
>JBEARP010000225.1:0-9959 GCA_041163105.1 Pseudomonadota bacterium | reverse complement strand
GGGAGGCGCCGTCCCGCAGCTTGATTACATCTTCGGCAGGATCACCGCGTCGATGACGTGGATGACGCCATTGTCGGTGACGATGTCGGCCTTGATGACCTTCGCGCCATTCACGGTGACGCCATCCTTGCCGTTCACGTCGATCTCGCCACCCTGCACGGTCTTGACCTTCTGGTCCTTGCCGGCAACGTCGGCGGCCATGACCTTGCCCGGTACCACGTGGTAGGTGAGGATGGCGACGAGCTTGTCCTTGTTCTCGGGCTTCAGCAGGTCATCGACCGTGCCGGCCGGCAGCTTGGCGAAAGCTTCATCAGTGGGAGCGAAAACGGTGAACGGGCCAGCGCCCTTCAGCGTGTCGACGAGGCCAGCGGCCTGCACGGCTGCGACCAGCGTCTTGAAGTTGCCGGCGGCGACGGCGGTGTCCACCACGTCGGCGGCGAAGGCCTGGGCGGACATGGCAAAGCCCGAAACGGCGATGGCGGCGGCGGCGGCGAGGTTGCGAAGGCGCTTCATTCAGTAATCTCCCTTTGTCGGAATTGACAGATGTAGTTACGGGGCAGCCCCGGGCGCGGTTCGCGCACGGGAAATCACGATAATGTTTTCGGCGTTTGATGATCCGTCACGGGTCTGACATAGTCGCCGACAATCAACGCAACCATCGGAACAGACAGACACATGAGCGGCGAGCCCGAACAGACGCAAAGCCAGTTCGCGATCCTGAAATCGCGGAGCTTCCTGCCGCTTTTCGTGACCCAGGCCATCAGTGCTTTCAACGACAACGCCGTACGAAACGGCATTGCCATCCTGATAACCTATGACCTGGCGGTGAGGTTCCATTTCGATGCCGCATTATTCGTGCAGGCGGGCCTCGCCCTTTTCATGCTGCCCTATTTCCTGTTCTCGGCCATCGCCGGGCAGCTGGCGGACAAATATGACAAGGCCAAGGTGGCGCGCTGGGTGAAGCTGTTCGACCTTGCCGCCATGGTGTTCGGGGGCCTGAGCCTCTATCTCGAGAACCCATACATGCACCTCACGGTGCTGTTCCTGGCGGGCACCACGGCGGCCTTCTTCGGGCCGATCAAATATGGCGTGCTGCCGCAGTACCTGAAGCGCGAGGAACTGATCGCCGGCAATGCGCTGATCGAGCTCGGCACCTTCGTGACCATCCTGCTCGGCACGCTGTTCGGCGGCTTCCTGGTGCTGCAGGGCGTGGGGCGCGACATCCTCGCCATCTCCATCATCGTGCTCGCCGTCATTGCCTATGGTTGTTCCTTCCTGATGCCCTCAGCGCCGGGCGACCTGTCGATCAAGTTCGACTGGAACATTCCGCGCGCCACGCTGAAACTCTTGTCTTACGCGCGCGAGCGCGAGGACGTGTTCTGGTCGGTGATCGGGGCTTCGTGGTTCTGGTTCCTGGGTGCTGCCATCATGGCGCAGCTCCCCGTTTTCACGCGCGACGTGTTGCTGGCCAACGATGCCGTCGCCAATGCCTTCATTGGGCTGTTCACAGTGGGGATCGGGGCGGGCTCCCTGCTCACCAATGCGCTGCTCAAGGGCGAAGTGTCGCCGCGCTACGTGCCCATCGCCTCGATCATGATGACGGTGTTCCTGCTCGACCTCTATTTCGCGGCGGGCGCTGCCCATGCAGTGATGGCCGGGCAGACGGATGCCGGGGTCACCGCCTTCTTCAGTCACGGCCAAGGCTGGCGCGTCGGCATCGACCTGTTCTTCGTGGCGTTCTTCGGCGGCCTTTATGCCGTGCCGCTCAACGCCATCATGCAGCATCGTTCCAACCCGTCGCGGCGGTCGCGCGTGATCGCGGCCAACAACGTGATGAATGCCATCTTCATGATCGCCTCGGCCCTGGCCGGCGCGGTGCTGCTGAAATTCATGTCGGCGCAGGCCTTCTTCCTGCTGCTGGGGCTGGCCAATGCGGTGGCCTCGATCTTCGTGGCGCGCCTGCTCACCCAGGAGCTTGCCGCCTCCATCGCACGCTTCCTGTTCCGGCTGTTCTACCGGGTGGAGGTGAAGGGGCTGGAGAACTACAAGGCGGCGGGCCGCAAGGCGGTGATCGTGGCCAACCACACCTCCTTCCTCGATGGCCCACTGCTGTCCGCCTTCCTGCCGGAGCGGGCGAGCTTCGCCATCAACACCCATGTGGCGGAATCCTGGTGGGCGAAGCCGTCCTTCATCCTGTTCAAGATGATCGCCATCGACCCCAGCAACCCCATGGCGTTGCGCGTGCTGGTGGATGAACTGAAGCACGGCCGCAAGGTGGTGATCTTCCCCGAGGGTCGGCTCACCGTCACCGGCGCGCTGATGAAGGTTTACGAAGGGCCCGGTGCCATCGCCCAGATGGCAAAGGCCCGGGTGCTGCCGGTCAGGATCGACGGCGCCCTTTACACGCCCTTCTCGCGCATGCGCGGCAAGCTGCGCCTCCGCTGGTTCCCCAAGATCACCATCACCTTCCTGCCGCCGGTGAAGTTCGACGCGCCGGACGGGCTGAAAGGCGCGCAGCTGCGCCAGCAACAGGCGGATCGCCTCTATGACGTGATGACCGACATGGTGTTCCGCACCTCGGCCATCGACCGCACGCTGTTCCAGTCGCTGCTCGACGCGCGCCATATCCATGGCGGCGGCCACAAGGTGGTGGAGGACATCGCGCGCAACCCCGCAAGCCTTGACCGGATCGTGATGGGGAGCTTCATCCTTGGCCGCCGCATGGCCGAGATGACGCCGGGCCAGACCAATGTGGCGGTGCTGCTGCCAAACTCCATTGGCTGCCTGCTGACGTTCTTTGGCCTGCATGCCTTCGGGCGGGTGCCGGCGATGCTGAACTTCTCGACCGGTGCGGTGAACATGGCGGCGGCCTGCAAGGCGGCGCAGGCCACCACCATCGTGACCTCGAAGCGCTTCATCGAGGCGGGTGGCATGGAGGCGGACCTCAAGCTGCTTTCGGAAGGCCGCAAGGTTATCTTCCTCGAGGAACTGCGCGAGGGGCTGGTGCTGAAGGACAAGCTCTACGGCCTGTTCGCGCGCTTCTTTTCCAGGACGGCGCTGCGCCTGGGAGGTGCTTCCAGCGACCCCAACGCGCCGGCCATCATCCTGTTCACCTCGGGCTCAGAGGGGCTGCCGAAGGGGGTGGTTCTCTCCCACCGCAACCTGCAGGCCAACCGCTATCAGGTGGCGGCGCGCATCGCCTTCACCGCCTCAGACGTGGTGTTCAACGCGCTCCCCATGTTCCACGCCTTTGGCCTCACCGGCGGCGCGCTGCTGCCCGTGCTGGCGGGCGTGCGCACCTTCCTCTACCCCTCGCCGCTCCACTACAAGGTGGTGCCGGAGCTTTGCTACGAAACCAACGCGACGGTGCTGTTCGGCACCGATACCTTCCTGATGGGCTATGCCCGCAGTGCCCACCCCTATGACTTCTTCAACGTGCGCCTGGTGGTGGCGGGTGCCGAACGGGTAAAGCCCGAGACGCGCGAGGCGTGGATGGAGAAGTTCGGCCTGCGCATTCTCGAAGGCTATGGCGCCACCGAATGCGCACCGGTCGTTGCCGTCAACACGCCGATGCATTTCCGCACCGGCACGGTGGGACGCCTGCTGGACCAGATCCATTACAAGCTGGAGCCGGTGCCGGGCATCGAGGAAGGCGGCAGGCTCTACGTCAAGGGCCCCAACATCATGCTGGGCTATCTGCGCGCCGAGAACCCCGGCGTCATCGAAGCGCCGGGTGACGGCTGGTATGACACGGGCGACATCGTGAAGATCGACGATGACGGCTTCGTCACCATCCTCGGCCGCGCCAAGCGCTTCGCCAAGATCGCCGGCGAAATGGTGTCGCTGGGCCTTGTGGAGCAGAGGCTGGCGGAGGCCTTCCCCGAGGCGCAGCACGCCGTGGTGGCGGTGCCGGACCTCAGGAAGGGCGAGCAGCTGGTCATGTTCACCACTGACGCGGCAATTGACGCCAAGGCAGTGCAGGAAAGGCTGAAGCAGGCCAATTCCACGGCGCTGATGGTGCCGCGCAACGTGATCAGCGTGGCGGAACTGCCGCTGCTTGGTTCCGGCAAGACGGATTACCAGACGCTGAACCGCATGGCGCATGAACAGGTGAAGCCCTGAGCCTCGACCTGCCCGACCACACCCGCGCGCAGCTTGCCGGAGACCATGGCAAGGCCATGCAGCTGGCGGCGCGGCTTGTCGTCAAGGCCGCAGAGATCATGGGGGCGGAGCGGCTGATCCCGATCTCCTTCGCGCATCTCGATGCGTGTTTCTACACCGGACAGGCGCATGTGGACTTCGTGCGCTTCCTGATCGAGAACGGCGCCACGCTGGCGGTGGAGACGTGGACCAACAATGGCGTCGTAAGCCTCGCCGACGCCTCGCTCAGGCCCCGCGCCGAAGACCCGGAGATGGTGGAGGGTGCGACCACGCTGATGCACCTCTACGAGCGGCTGGGAACCAAACCAACGTGGACCTGCGCGCCCTACCAGCTGGCCGGTGGGCCGAAGCTGGGCGACCACATTGCGGTGGGCGAGTCCAATGCCGTCTCCTACTACAACTCGGTGGTGGGGGCGCGGACCAACAAATATGGTGACTACCTCGACGTGGCCTGCGCGCTGACGGGTCTGGCGCCCGATGCCGGGCTGCACCGTGACGAAGGCCGCCAGGCGGAGTTGCACATCGACGCAACGGCGCTGCCGGAGGCCTGGCGGCAGGAAGATATCTTCGCGCATCTGATCGGGCATCATGCGGGGCGCCTCGCCGGACGGCGCGTGCCGGTGATCTCGGGCCTGCTCCCCACGACGCCGAGCTTCGCGCTGAAGGCGATCAGCTCGGCGGCCGCATCATCAGGCGGGGTGGAGCTGTGGCATGCCGTGGGCGTGACCCCGGAGGCGCCGGAACTTGGCGCAGTGTTCAGGACTGGCGCGACGCAGCAAGTGACGGCGGATGACCTTGCGCAGGCGCATCGTGACCTCTCGACCGCCGCCGACGGGCCGCTCGATGCGGTCGCACTCGGCACGCCGCATTTCGGGCTGGGTGAGTTCGAAGAGCTGGTGCGGCTGTTCGACGGGCGCAAGGTGAAGCCAGGGCTGCCGATGCTGGTGTCCACCAGCCGGGGCGTGCGCGAGATGGCGCGGGCCCGGGGCTGGATCGCGGCGCTGGAGACATCAGGCGTCGAGGTGCCGGTGGATGTATGCACTTATCATTCGCCGCGGGTGCGGGGCCTCAAGGGCCGGGTGATGACCAATGCGGCGAAATGGGCCTATTACGCGCCGGGCATGCTGGGCGTGGAGGTGGCCTTCGGCTCGCTCAAGGAATGCGTGGAGAGCGCCATTCGCGGCGCGGTGTGGCGCGACCCTGCCCTGTGGACAAACGCATGATCAGGGCGCGCATGCTCACCTCCGGCACGGCGGAGGGCCCTGTGCTCTCGCTCGACGAGGCCTTGAGCTTCTGGGGCGCCTTCGAGCCGCGCACCGGCGTGATCATCGACGTGCACCACCCGCAGCGCGGATCTTGTGTGACGGACACGGTGCTGGTGATGACGCAGACGCGCGGCTCGGGCTCCGCTCCGGGTGCGATCGCCGAGGCGATCCGGCTGGGGACAGCACCCGTGGCGATCATCCTTGCCGAAGCGGACATCAACCTTGCTGTGGGTGCGGAGGTGGCGGCAACGCTCTACGGCCGGCATTGCGTGATTGCCTGCGTGACGGCGGCGGAATTGGAGAGCCTGCGGGGCGCTAAGCAGATCGGCATTGAGGC
This sequence comes from Pseudomonadota bacterium, assembly GCA_041163105.1. Taxonomy (GTDB): domain Bacteria; phylum Pseudomonadota; class Alphaproteobacteria; order Rhizobiales; family Aestuariivirgaceae; genus Aestuariivirga. Next base: position 4,196 of record JBEARP010000225.1, on the reverse strand, counting down.
CGATGGCGTGGTGACGCTGACACTGTAGCACCCAATTCCATCATCATCGCCGGGGTTGACCCGGCGATCCTTTTGGGCGGCGCGGAAAAGGATGCCCGGGGCAAGCCCGGGCATGATGAATTTTGAATGCGAGAGAACCTACTGCGCGGCCTCGAGCAGAGGTTCGGGCTGCGCCACGTCAACGACCATATCGTCAGCCTTGCGCGGGGCCTCTTCCGGGATGCGGAAGACGTTCCAGTGCCAGAGCTTGCGGCCGAATTCCGGCAGGCCCGTGGACCACGACACGAGCGGCGAGAGCATGAGCGCGCCGGCAATGGGCGCCAACCACAGGAAGGTGGCCCAGGAGATGTGGAAGGCCAGCACGCCGAACGCCAGCCCTGCCACCACATGCGCCGCGTGGACACGGGCGCAGGCCTTGAAGGGCATGGCCTGGTCGTCACGGTTCTGGGCGTTCCAGCCGGAATCGCGTCCGATCATCACATCCGCCACCACACGTGACTGGATGAGCATCATGATGGGCGAGAGCAGCATGGAGACGAAGGTTTCCGCCAGCACGCTCTTGAACAGGCCAACGGTGCCGCCGCAGCCCTTGCGCAGCTCCGAATCCTTCAAGGCAAGGATGAGGGCGAGGAGCTTGGGCAGATAGAGCACGACGAAGGTGATGGCGAAGAGCCTGAGCGCCAGCTCGGGGTCGAACACCGGCCAGACGGGGAACAGCGAGAAGCTGTCAGGGAAGTAGTTGGGTGCGGTATGGCGGGCCACGGTGGCGAGCAGCAGGCCGGCCAGCAGCAGCATGAGCCACAGGGGCGAGGCGAGGTAGGACATGATGCCCTGCACCAGGTGCACACGGCTGACCCAGTTGAGGCCCTTCGCACCGACGATCTTCATGTGCTGCATGTTGCCCTGGGCCCAGCGCCGGTCACGCGTGGCAAGGTCGATCAGGCAGGGCGGCGTTTCCTCATAGGAACCGGTAAGGCCGGGCAGCATGTAGACAGCCCAGCCGGAGCGGCGCATCAAGGCCGCCTCGACGAAATCATGGCTGAGCACGTGGCCACCGAAGGGCTTGCGGCCCTTGAGTTCGGGAAGGCCGCAGGCCTCGGCGAAAGCCCTGGTGCGGATGATGGCGTTGTGGCCCCAGTAGTTGCCATCGCGCCCGTGCCAGGCGGAGAGGCCCGCAGCGACAAGCGGTCCATAGACGCGGCCAGCGAACTGCGTCATGCGCGCAAACGGCGTCCAGCGGTTCTGCAGGAGCGGCAGCGACTGGATGATGCCGGACTTCGGGTCCGCCGCCATGGCGCGGGCCAGCGTTATCATGGCGCCGGCCGACATGTCGCTGTCGGCATCGAGCACGATCATGTGGTCGTAGGCGGCACCCCAGCGAGTGACGAAATCGGCGATGTTACCGGCCTTGCGGTGATGGTTGTTGTCGCGGCGGCGGTAGTAGACCCGGATGGCGGGTGCCAGCTGGCGCTTCAGCCAGCGACAGGCGTCAAGCTCGGCGGCGGCGATGTGATCCTTGCGCGTGTCCGACAGCACGAAAATGTCGAAGTGGCGGGCCACACCCTCGCGGCGCAGCGCCTGCCCCATGCGCGAGAGCGCCGCGAAGACGCGTTCCGGGTCCTCATTGTAGACCGGCATCAGGAGCGCGGTGCGGCCCATGTCGGCGGTTTCGGCGAGCTTTGGCAGCTTGGCCTTGCCGCGCAGCAGCACCACGAAGCCAAGAATGGCACTGGCGCAGGAGAAGGCGATCCACGCGAAGGTGAGCGCGAAGAAGGTGGCGAAGAGAATCTGCAGCGTGGTGACGTTCACCGGGCTGATGACCTGATACATCTTCCAGGTACCGAAGCCGGTGATGAGGATTGAGGTGCCGAACACGAAGAGGCGGGAGAACAGCACGTCACGGCCATTGCCCACCGAAACGGGTTTGCCCGCCCAGGACTTGAGATCCTGCACGGGCATGGCGAGCGGCGCTTCGGCCGGTATGGTGTCGGTCAGCTTCTGGTCCACCTGAAGAGCCATGTTTCGCTTGCCTTCTTGTCACCGCGCTTCAGCACGGCGCGCAGCTCTGCAACATCTGCCCCATTGACGTTGTGCTCGAAGGAAAGCCGCGTCGTTTTTGCGACGTCGTTTTTAGCTGCATGCACGTTCGAGATGACCCCTGCGGAGGCCGTCACATCCGCCACGATGTCCCCTTCAAGATCACCGCCGGCGAATTCGAGGATGTAAAGCCTGAGATCTGGGTCATAAGATGGCGGATCGGCCGTGTAGTTCGGGTCCGTTCCCGAGCCTGAAAACACCGTCCGGGCCAGCGCCATGTCCGCCGGCCAGTCCAGGCACCAGTGCAGCCGGTAGACGTAGGAATAGCTCTGGCCCAGCTTCAGCCCGTCCTTGGGTTGCCAGAACACCACGATGTTGTCGTTGGTCTCGAGCTGGGTGGGAATTTCATAGAGTTCAACGTCGCCCGGCCCCCAGTCGCCGATGGGCTCCGCCCACAGGCTGGGACGCTTCTCGTAGCGGGACTCGAGGTCGATGTAGTCGCGGTAGTCGCGCTTGCGCTGCATCAGGCCGAAACCGCGGGGGCTCTGGTCGATGAAGGCGGAGACCTGCAGCGTCTTGGGGTTGGAGAGCGGGCGCCACAGCCATTCCCCCATGCCGGTCTGCATCATCAGGCCGTTCGAATCATGGACCGAGGGCCGGAAATCGTCGACCGGCTTGTGCAGCGGATCGAGCAGGAACATCGACGTCATGGGTGCGATGCCGAGATGGGCGATGTCGCGCCGGGGGAAGAGCGTGAGTTCCACATCCATCTGGGTGTCGTCACCCGGCTTGATCGAGAACTTGTAGGCGCCGGTGACGGAAGGGCTGTCGAGCAGCGCCTCGACCACCACCGTGGTGGCCGCCGGATCGGGCTTCCTGATCCAGAAGTCCCGGAACATCGGGAACTCCTCGCCATTGGGCTGGCCGGTGTCGATGGCAAGGCCGCGCGCCGACAGACCGTAGATCATGCCCTTGCCGACGGCGCGGAAATAGGAGGCACCCTGGAACACCACGAACTCGTCGTTGTAGTCCGGGGTGTTGATGGGAAAGCGCAGGCGCAGGCCGGAATAGTGCAGGTCCGTCTTGCCGTCCGTCTGGGGCGCCAGCGGCCCGAAAGTGAACAGGTCCGGGCTGTAGTTGATGCGCGCCATCTCGCCATTCTCGACGACGTAGACGTCGACGGGCGCGGTGAACAGGAAGCCGGAGTGGAACAGGTCGAAGGAGAACTGGTGCGGCTCGCCCTTCCAGAACGACTTGTCCGGGTTGAAGCGGATGTCGCGGTACTGGTCGTAGGTGAGCTTGTCCCAGCCGGGCGGCATGGCGATGCGGCGGTCTTCCCAGGGCTTCTGGGACAGCGCTTCGGCCAGTTTGCGGACATGGTCCTCGGCGAAGGGCGCCTGCTCGATGAACAGGTTGGCAGGCGCGTCCGCAAAGGACGGGATCACGCCCGCACGCAGCGACGCGACGGTCGCGCCAAGCAAGGCCGCAGACCCCAGGACCTGACGCCGTGAGAAATTCATGCTCGGAAAATCCGGGAATATAGTGCAGCGCACAAAATAGCGTAACCTCCAGAAATGTAAAGCCCCCCGCTGACACATAAGGGCTACTCGACCGCGCTGACGGCATGCACTAAAAGCGCGGCGAAACAAGGGTGCCCAAGATGAAATTTGCGAAAGTCACCGAACGGCTGGACGGTCTCGGCTCGGAAAAATGGGCCGTGCACATCGAGGGCAAGCGTCGCGCCGCACTGGGCGAACCGATGATCTTCCTGTCGATCGGGGAGCCCGATGCGCCCCCTCCGGTTGCCATCCTCGACGAGGCCAACCGCCAGATGCGGGCCGGGCGCTTGCGCTATGCCGAGGGCCGGGGCGAGGCCAATACCCGCCGGGCGCTGGCTCGCCTCTATACCCGGCAGACCGGGCGGACCATCGGCGATGACCAGTTCATCTTCCTGCCCGGCACCCAGACGGCCCTCTACGCCGCCATGATGGCGGTCGTCGAGGTGGGTGACGAGGTGCTGATGGCCGATCCCTATTATGCCACCTATGAAGGCGTGATCGCGGCGGCAGGTGGCATTCCCGTGCCGATCAAGGTCGACCCCGACCACGGCTTCCACCTGAAGGCGGCGGACCTCGAGAAATTCATCACGCCCAAGACCC
>JBEARP010000224.1:0-4079 GCA_041163105.1 Pseudomonadota bacterium | reverse complement strand
CACCAGTTCGCCGCCCTCCACTGTCACGAAGCTTGGGCAGAAGCCCTTGAGGCAGGAGAAATCCTTGTTGCAGCTCGACTGGTCGATCCTGCGCTTGCGCCCGAACTCGGTTTCCACCGGCTGGATCGCCACGCAGTTGGACTGCACGCCGCAATCGCCACAGCCCTCGCAGACAAGTTCGTTGATGAACACCCGCTTCTGCGGATCAGGGAACTGGCCCTTGCGGCGACGGCGGCGCTTCTCCGCCGCGCAGGTCTGGTCATAGATCAGGACGGATACGCCCTTCACCCCCATCAACTCCGTCTGTACCGCCTGCAATTCGCTGCGGTGGTTGAAGCTGGTGAGTGCGGGGAAGGCGCCGCGCGAGGGGTACTTGTCCGGCTCGTCGGAAACCACCGCGATGCGCTCGACGCCGATTGCCCGCATCTGCTGGGCGATCTGCTCCACCGTCAAGCCACCGTCGTTGCGCTGGCCGCCGGTCATCGCCACAGCGTCGTTGAACAGGATCTTGTAGGTAATGTTGGTGCCGGTACCGACCGCATGGCGGATCGCCATCAGGCCGGAGTGATTGTAGGTGCCGTCGCCGATGTTCTGGAACACGTGGCCGCGCGTCGAGAACGGCGCCTCGCCGACCCAGTTCGCACCCTCGCCACCCATGTGTGTGGCACCCTCGGTCTTGCGGCCCGGCACGAACTGGGCAAGCCAGTGGCAGCCGATGCCGGCATAACCGCGCGAGCCCTCCGGCAGAACGGTGGAGGAATTGTGCGGGCAGCCCGCGCAGAAATAGGGAATGCGGGCGACGAGGTCCGCCTGGTTGCGGCCGCTCGACGAGTCCTGCAGCGCCGAAGCGCAGGCGGAAGTGGCGCGGTCCTGGATGCGGGCGGCAATGGCGAACGCCACCTGGTTCGGCTCCAGCACGCCATGCGGCGCAAACAGTGTCTTGCCCTGCTCGTCCTGCTTGCCGATAACGGTGGGGCGGGCCTCCTCCGCATAGAGAATGTCGCGCAGCTGCGCCTCGATGAGCGAGCGCTTCTCCTCCACCACCATGATGGTGGAAAGGCCCCTTGCGAAGTCCTTCACCACTGTTTCTTCCAGCGGCCAGACCATGCCGATCTTGAGCAGGCGGATGCCGAGCTTTGCAGCCCTCACCTCGTCAATGCCGAGGTCATCGAGCGCCTGGCGCACGTCAAGATAGGCCTTTCCAGCGGCGACGATACCGAGCGTGGGCTTGTCGCCACCGCGCATGACGATGCGATTGAGACCATTGGCCCGCGCAAAGGCCTTGACCGCCGGAAGCTTGTGCATGTGGATGCGCTCTTCCTGGATGACGCGGTCATCACTCGGGCGGATCGACAGGCCGCCGGGCGGCGGGGCGGGTTCGGCGGGGATGACGGGAGTCATGCGGTCGAGACCCGCCTCGACGACGGCGGAGGATTCCACCGTGTCATGCACGCACTTCAGGCCAACCCACACGCCCGCGTGGCGCGACATGGCGAAGCCCAGCAAACCGTAGTCGATGATCTCCTGCACGCCGCCGGGTGCGAGCACCGGGATCAGCGCATCCATCAGGGCGATGTCGCTGGCATGGACGACGGTCGATGATTCGCCCGAATGATCGTCACCTGCGATGGCCAGCACGCCGCCATGTGGCGACGTGCCCGCCATGTTGGCATGGCGGAACACGTCACCCGTGCGGTCGACACCCGGGCCCTTGCCGTACCAGACGGCGAAGACGCCATCATGCCTGCCCTCGCCACGCATCTCGGCCTGCTGCGTGCCCCAGCAGGCAGTGGCGGCGAGGTCTTCGTTGAGGCCGGGCTGGAACACGATGTTCCGCGGTTCCAGCACCTTGCGGGCCGCCACGAACTGGTTGTCGACCGTGCCGACAGGAGAGCCGCGATAGCCCGAAATATAGCCGGCCGTGTCGAACCCTGCCTGCCGGTCACGCTCCGACTGCATCAGCACCAGACGCAGAATGGCCTGCGGGCCGGTGAGGAACAGGCGCGTGATCGAAAGGTCATAAAGATCGGAAAGGCTGTGGGTCGACTTGGACATGGGCGCAACTATACTGGAACACATGACATCTCCAAACGCTTCCGCCGCAGGGGTTACATTCAGCGAGGCCCTGAAGGTGTGGGCGCGGATCGGGCTCCTGTCCTTCGGGGGTCCGGCGGGGCAGATCGCGCTGATGCACCGCGAGATCGTCGAGGAGCGCGGCTGGCTGAGCGAGAAGCAGTATCTCGCCGCCCTCAACTTCTGCATGCTGCTGCCCGGCCCGGAGGCCATGCAACTCGCTACCTATGCGGGCTGGAAGCTGCATGGCACGAAGGGCGGGCTGGCGGCGGGGCTGCTCTTCGTTCTGCCTGGCGCGCTGATCGTGCTGGCGCTTTCCATGCTCTATGCGGCCTTCGGCAAGGTTCCGGTGATCGAGGCGGTGTTCTTCGGGATCAAGGCGGCGGTGCTGGCCATCGTCTTGGAGGCACTGCTCCGCGTGGCCCGGCGCGCGCTCAAGACGCAAGGTGACTGGGTGATTGCGGCGCTGGCCTTCCTCGCGCTGTTCTGCTTCGGGCTGCCCTTTCCGCTCGTCATCTTTGCCGCCGCCCTCTACGGCTTCTGGCGCGGCAGCGGCGAGGCGGAGGCGCATGAGGGAGAACTCCCCTCATGGCGGGCACTGGCGGGCACGGTCTCGCTGTGGGGAGCGGTGTGGCTCGTGCCGCTGGGATTGCTGGCCGTGGCGCTCGGGCCCGACCACGTGCTGACACAGCTGGGCGTGTTCTTCTCGAAGCTCGCCGTTGTCACCTTCGGCGGCGCCTATGCGGTGCTCGCCTACATGGCGCAGGCGGCAGTGGAGACGAAAGGTTGGCTCACCGCCAAGGAAATGATCGACGGGCTGGCGCTGGCCGAGACGACGCCGGGACCCCTGATCCTCGTCACCGAATTCGTCGGCTATTTCGCAGGGCTGCGCGGCACGGGCTCCGTATGGGGCGGCATTGCGGGCGCCGGGGTGACGCTGTGGGCCACCTTCGCCCCCTGCTTCCTGTGGATCTTCGCCGGAGCACCCTACATCGAGGCCATCGGCAAGCGGCCGCGCCTCGCCGGCGCGCTGGCCGCCATCACCGCAGCGGTGGTGGGGGTGATCCTGAACCTGTCGCTGTGGTTCGGGCTCCACGTGCTGTTCGGCCATGTGGAGCGCATGGCGGGCTGGTTCCGGCCCTGGGTGCCGGACTGGGGGCAGATCGACTGGTTCTCCCTCGGCCTCAGCATCCTTGCCGCCTTCGCCCTTTTGCGGATGAAGTTCGGCATTCTCACCACGCTGGCGCTGTGTGGAGCCATCGGCGCGGTGTGGAAGCTGGCGGTCTAGCCCCAGCTCCAGAAGTCATTGCCTTCCTTGGCAAGGCTTCGTGCCAGCACCATCTTGTGCACTTCCGAAGCGCCATCCACCAGCTTGGCACAGCGGGCATAGCGGTAGATCCATTCCAGCACCGTGTCCTTTGAATAGCCGCGCGCCCCGCACAACTGGACGCCAACGTCGGCCGCGCGGTTCAGCGTGTCCGCCACGTGGATCTTCGCCATCGAAATTTCCTTCTGGGCCTTTCCACCCTGGTCCAGCTTCCACGCAGCATGCATGGTGAGGAGCCGGCCCTTCTCGATCTCGGCCGCCACCTCGCCCAGCATGATCTGCACGCTTTCGTGCTGGTCGAGTGTGGTGCCGAAGGCCTTGCGCTCTTTCACATAGGCGTGCGCGATCTCGAGGCAGCGCTTGGCGAGCCCGGTCCAGCGCATGCAGTGGGTGAGGCGCGCCGGGCCCAATCTGATCTGGGTGAGGCGCAACCCGTCGCCCTCCTCCATCAAGCGGTTCTCTTCCGGGATCTCGAGGCCGTCGAATTCAAGCTCGCAGGTGCCGCCCAGTTCGTCGGGACCCATGGTCGGCACGCGGCGCAGGATGCGCCAGCCGGGCTGGTCCTTGTGATAGAGGAAGGCCGAGAGGCCATTGCGCGGATCATCGGACGTGCGCGCAACGAGGATGAAGTGCGTGGCGCCATCGGCCCCCGAGATGAACCACTTCCGACCGTGCACGA
>JBEARP010000223.1:0-15647 GCA_041163105.1 Pseudomonadota bacterium | reverse complement strand
TAGATAACCGGAATACCATCGTCCTCATACCTGCCCGGATGGCCTCCACAAGGCTGCCCGGCAAGCCCTTGGCTGACATCAACGGCCTGCCGATGATCGTCCAGTGCTGGAAGCGGGCGGTCGAGGCCAACATCGGCCAGGTGCTGGTGGCGGCGGCAGAAGTCGAGATCGCCGATGCCGTGCGCGCCCAGGGCGGTGACGCCATCGTCACCAATCCTGCACTGCCCTCCGGCTCGGACCGTATCGCCGAGGCCCTTTCGCTGCGCGACCCGCAGGGCCGCTTCGAATATGTGGTAAACCTCCAGGGCGACCTGCCAACAATCGATTCCCTGTCGATCCAGCGCTGCCTCGCCGGCCTCACCAACGAGCCCGCCGACATTTCCACCATCGCCGCCCGAATCGAAAGCGGGGAGGACGTCGCCAACCCCAACATCGTCAAGGCCATCGCACCCCTGTCAGATGAGCGCGAGGTGGCCTTCGCGCGTGACTTCGTGCGCCGCGTGGGCCCGGAGCACAACGCGCCCTTCTGGCATCACATCGGCGTCTACGCCTACAAGCGCCCGGTGCTGGAGCGTTTCGTGTCGCTGCCCGTCAGCGAACGTGAGGCGGACCGCAAACTCGAACAGATGCGCGCCCTCGACAATGGCATGCGCATCGTCGTGGTGCGGGTTGACACGGTGCCGCTCGGCGTCGATACGCCCAGCGAACTCGAAACCGCCCGCCGCATGCTGAGGAAAGCCTGATGCCCCTGAAGATCGCCTACCAGGGCGAACCCGGTGCCAATTCGCACATTGCCTGCATCGAAGCCTATCCAACCTACGAGCCCATGCCCTGCGGCACTTTCGAGGACGCTTTCCAGGCGGTGACGGAAGGCGAGGCGGCGCTGGCCATGATCCCGATCGACAATTCGGTGGCCGGCCGCGTGGCGGACATCCACCACCTGCTGCCGCGCACCAACCTCTACATCATCGGCGAGCACTTCCTGCCTGTGCACCACCAGCTGATGACCGTGCCGGGGGTTGACCGCTCGAAGATCAGGATCGTGCGCAGCCATGTGCATGCGCTGGGCCAGTGCCGCAAGGTGATCCGCGAGCTTGGCCTCAGGCCCGTCGTCGCCGCCGACACGGCGGGTGCGGCGCGCGAGCTTTCGGAATCGCTTGATCCGGCGCAGGCCGCCATCGCATCGAAGCTCGCCGCCGAGATCTATGGCCTCGAGGTGATCCGCGAGGACATCGAGGACGAGAGCCACAACACCACGCGCTTCGTGGTGCTCTCCGCCACCCCTCAGGACGCCGAGCCCGAAGACCTGCCGGTGATGACCACCTTCGTCTTCCGTGTACGGAACGTTCCCGCCGCCCTCTACAAGGCGATGGGCGGCTTCGCGACGAATGGCGTCAACATGACCAAGCTCGAATCCTACCAGATCGAGGGTCAGTTCTCGGCGACGCAGTTCTATGCCGACATCGAGGGGCACCCCTCGGAGAGGAACGTCAGGCTGGCGATGGAGGAACTCGAGTTCTTCACCAGCTATCTGCGTGTCCTCGGCATCTACAAGGCCTCGCCGCACCGGGCCGAAATCGCGAAACGGTTCGAGAAGCTCTGAGCGGCGGTCGCCCATCTCGCCTTACGGCTTGATCTCACTTCGTCCGGGCTTCATCCGAGCGTCTTTTTGCGGTCTCCGAGAAGATGCGCGGGGTCAATCCCGGGCAAGGTGAAGCAGAATGGCGACTTGCTTCATTGTTCCAGCGCCACCCGCACCAGTTCGTGCGCAATGGCATAGGGGTTGGCTGCGTAAAGCCCGTCGGGGTGCGTGCGGTCCATCATCATCCGGGCGTCCGCTGCAGGGAACCAGCGTGCATCCTCGAGCTCGTTCTCATCAAGCCTGATCTCGGTCGACACGGCCTCGCCGATGAGCCCGATCATCAGGTTCGACAGGAAGGGCCAGGGCTGGCTGGTCACATAGCGCACCGCACCGACCTTCACGCCCGACTCCTCGAACACCTCGCGCCGTGCCGCGTCCTCGATGGTCTCGCCCGGTTCGACGAAGCCCGCCAGCGCGGAATACATGCCCGGCTTCCATGACGACTGCCGGCCGAGCAGGATGCTGCCTTCATGCCGCACCACCATGATCGCCACGGGGTCGGTGCGTGGGAAGTGGTCCATGCCGCAGCCGGGGCAGTGGCGACGATAACCGGCATCGGCAACCTCGAGCTTCGCGGCGCAGTTGGAGCAATAGGTCCGCCGCTCATGCCACTGCAGCAGCGAGCGCGCCTGGGCGAGCATGCCGAGCTCCGTCGCCGGCAAGGCCTCTTCCATGGCCAGGCTGCGCAGGTCGCGCATGCCTTCCATCGCTTCGGTGCGGAAGGCGAACCACGGAACGTCCTGCGCGTCGAGACCGAGGAACACCGCGTGCTCCGCGGTCGCCTCGTTGTCTGTCACCAGGCGGCCAGCGTGCAGCAACGCCGCATCGCCCGAGATGCGGATCAACTTCGCATCGGCACGCCGCCGCTGGTGCGAAACCCATTCGGCATTCGGCCGGTCATTGGCGCGGCGGTCGAGCGGGTTCAGCACATAGGCAAGCGTCATGGGGCGGGAGTCCGATCAGAAGCAAAAAGGCACCCGGGTTTTCACCCGGATGCCTGAACTCCGCAAGGCTTCGGCAGAACTTAGCTGCTCGCGGCCTTGGGCTGCGCGGCTTCACGTTCCTTCAGCATGCCGTCGACGACGACGACGGTGCGCTCCAGATCGCCGATCGCGTCCTCGAGTTCCACGCGCTGCTGGCGCAGCGCCTCAAGGCGTTCGCGCATCTTGGTGGAGGCAATGCGCAACTGCGTCAACTGCCCGTCACGCAGGTTGTAAAGATCGAGCATCTCCTTGATTTCTTCAAGCGCGAAACCGACTTTCTTGCCGCGCAGGATCAGCTGCAGGCGTGCCCGGTCACGATAGCTGAACAGGCGCGTCCAGCCGCGGCGGGCGGGGTGCAGCAAGCCCTTCTGCTCGTAGAAGCGCAGGGTGCGGGGGGTTACGTCGAATTCACGGCACAGCTCGGTGATCGAATAGGTACGGTCCCGCTTGGATCGCTCGGTGGTGTCAGTCACGCTCATGTTCGTTCGCTCCGGTAAGTCGAGTCGCTCGGGCCCTTGATGCTCATATAAACCTGCTGGAGGGCCTTGTGTATCCCCCTGCGTCAAATTTAAAGACCCAAACCCCTCCAAACGGTTAAGTCTGCAATCCCCGGCAGGCCTCACGTCATCAAAATCATACAAAAGAACAACCGCTTAACCGAATATTTACCGAATTCCTTAACCTTCGGGGCGGCTCTTCCTGCGCCATTTTCATGCTTACAAATCCGGCGGCGCGAACAACTGAAAGACGAAAGCAATCATGAAACCGGGCATTCCCTGGAGCGTCAAGGGCATCGAGCCCGAGGCCCGCGAGGCTGCGAAGCTCGCGGCGCGGCGTGCCGGCCTCACGCTGGGGGAATGGTTAAATAGCGTGATTTTCGACCAGAGCGCGCATAATGTCGGAGTACAGGCTGATTCTCAGCCATGGGAAAACTTCGTGTCCTCTTCGCCGCTGCCGCCAGAACCTTCCCGTCCGGACCTCAGCCCTCGCCCGGCCGCGCCTCGTGCCGAGCGCCGTGGTGACGACGCGCTGCGCCTGCAGGACATCGCCCAGCAACTGGCCGACCTCGCCCAGCGCGAACGCCACTCGGTTCCCTCGCCGGCGCCGGAGCGCAACCCCGCCATCGAACGCGAGGCGCTGGAGCGCATCGTCGGACGCATCGAGGAAAACGAACGCCAGACGGTCGAGGCGCTGACCGCCGTCAACGACCGCCTCACCATTCTCGCTCGTCAGATCTCGCAACTCGGCCGTCCCGGCGGCTATGAGCGCGCCGAGGACGTGCCCGGCTACCCCGCGCTCGAGAACGCCATCCGCCAGGTGGTGGAACACATCGAAGGCAGCGAGAAGCGCACCCGCGATTCGCTCAAGTCCATGCAGGACCGCATGGCGGACCTCGCCGAGCGTCACGGCGCGCCCAGCGGCGAAGACATTTTGCGCGCCGCCCCGGTGCTGGCGGGTCTCGAAAGCCGGCTTGCCGACATGGTCAACCGCATCCAGCGCTCCGAAGGGCTGATGACCGAGCGCATCGAAGGTGTGCGCGGCAATGCCCAGCAGATGGCCAACCAGGCGCAGGCCTCCGCCGTTACCGCGTTGCGCGGCGAACTGCGCGAGGTGGAAACCCGCATGCTCGCCTCGCTCAAGGAGGCGCAGGCCGCCGCCGCCAACGCGCCCTCGGTGGTGGCCACCGAGATCGCCAAGCTCCACGGCGACATGGCCGGCCTTGCCCGTCGCATGGACGACGTGAAGGCCGGTGCCGCCAGCGAGCGCGACGTGCAGTCGCTGCGCGCCGCCATCGAGCAGCTGTCGGCCCGTGTAGCGCAGGGTCCGGACATGCGTCCGCTGGCCGACATGGACAAACGGTTGGGCGACATCAATCGCCGTCTCGAGCAGGCCGCCGCCGCCAGCCGCGAGGAGCCGCAAGTGGGTGTGCTGGAGCAGCGCATCGCCGAACTCGACCACCGCCTCGCCGAGGCGATGCGTCTTCAGGGTGACCGCCAGGCGCTCGGCCGCCTGGAAGAGAGCATCGCTGCGGTCAACGATCGCGTGGCCCAGACGGAACAGCAGCTCGGCCATCTTGAAACCATGGAACAGGCGATCCGCCAGCTCTACGACTCGCTCGAACAGACGCGCGTGTCGCTGGGTGATGCGGCGGATGCCGCGGCCACCCGCGCGCTGGAGCGTTACCAGCCGCCGCAGGCCTTTGCCGGACCCTCGCCGGAACTGCAGGCACTCGAGGATGGGTTGCGTGCCATCCGCGACAGCGCCTCCACCGCCGAGCGCCGCCACCAGGATACATTCGAAGCCGTGCATGAGACGCTGGCGGAGATCGTCGAAAAGATCGCCGAGCTCGAATCCACCCAGCCTCCCGTACCCGCCGCCGTGCCGCCGGCGGTGGAACCCCCGCGGACCGAATCCTCCGCCGGCGCCGAACCGCCTCCTGGCGAGCCGTCGCATGAGGGTGCGCAGGATCCGCTATCAGGGGCTGACGATTTCATCGCCGCCGCGCGCCGTGCGGCCCAGGCCGCCGCCACACGGCCTTCCGCCCTGCGTGCCGAATATGCCGTGCTCACCCAGCCCGGCACGGAATCGAAGCCCGCCCGCCTGTCCTTCCTGCAGCGCCTGCGCGGCATGCGCGTCGGGGCCTTCCGGCGCGAGGAGACCCCTGCCGAGGCCGCTGCCGCGCCGGCGTCAGGCCGCCGCACGCTGATCGTTGCCGGCATGGTGCTGCTGGTGGCCGCATCGGTTTTCGCCTATCGCAGCCTCTCCGCGCCCTCGGCCCCGGCCGTCCAGCAGTCGGGCCGCGTCGAGGCGCCGGCACGGCCAGCCGCCGTCGCCGTGTCCCCCGCCACCATGCCCGCGCCCGCCGTTGCCCAGGCCAAGGGCGGTTTGCTGTTGCAACCGCCTGACCCCATCGTCACCGGCTCGCTGCAGCCTGAGACACTGGCCGCCGCGGTGGCCGGGCCGGTGGACGCAAAGCTTGAAATGCCGCCGCCCGCGGTCGGAGCCCAGGCACTGCGCAGGGCTGCTGCCAGTGGCGATGCCCGTGCCCAGTTCATCGTGGCGGGCCGCTACCTCGACGGGCAAGGCGTGGCGCAGGACTTCGGCCAGGCTTTCGCCTGGTACCAGCAGGCCGCCGCCCGCGGCCTCGCCCCGGCGCAGTACCGGCTGGCCACACTCTATGAACTCGGCAAGGGTGTTGCCGCCGATCCGGTGCAGGCCCTTGCCTGGTATGAGCGCGCCGCACTGGGCGGCAACGTCAAGGCGATGCACAACGCCGCCGTTCTGCTGGCCGACGACAAGGCAGGTCCTGCCGATTTCGACCGGGCGTTCCGCTGGTTCAAGGCCGCCGCCGAACGGGGCTTCGCCGACAGCCAGTTCAACCTCGCCATCCTCTATGAGCGTGGCCTCGGCACGCCGCCCAGCGCCGAAGAGGCCTATGTCTGGTATTCGCTGTCGGCCCGGCAGGGCGATCCGGGTTCGGTGCAGCGTGCCGCCACGCTGGCAAAGAACCTGCCGGACGCCGACATGCGCGCTGCCGACGCTCGCCTCGCCGCATGGATCGTCACGCCGTCCGACGACAGCGGCAATGTGGTGACGGTGATTGATCCCAATTGGAACGATGCCCGAAGCACGGCAGTGAAGTCCTCGTCCTAGCCCTTGCCTCACAGGCCCCATCGGGCCAAAAGATGGCATGAGCGATCATTCCCTCACCGGCAGAATTCCCGTCGCCGCCCTCGTGCTGGGCCTCGCCGGCCTCATCCCCTTCGCTGCGGGGGCCGCGTCACTGTGGGTCCGGCTGCCGCTGCTGCCTCCGGAAACCGGCTTGCAGCTGGTGGTGGTCTACGGGGCGATCATCCTGTCCTTCCTCGGCGGTATCCGCTGGGGCACCGCCATCGGCCCCTATGACGCGGGCCGACAGGCGCCGGAATTCGCCGCCAGCGTCATGGGGTCACTCGCCGGGCTTTCGGCCGCCTTCCTTCCCGCCATCCCGGCGCTTGCCTTGCTCATCGCCGGCTTCCTGGTGCAGGGCCTGTGGGACGTGATGAGCGTGGATTCGGGGCGGCTACCCGGCTGGTTCGGCCGCCTGCGCATGATCCTCACCGCAGGCGTGGTGGTAGCACTGGTCGCGGCGCTTCTCGCGGTTTTCGCTATCTGACCTGCGCGGCGGGAAAGCGGTGGACGGCCTTGTCGCCGATCATCCACACATGGAAATCGCCGAACAATCCCTCGAAGGCCTCCGATCGCACGCTGAGTGCCCCCGTGTAGCTGCCGAAGGCCGGCATGATCAGTCGCCGCGCATCGGCGATGAAGCAGCGGCGGCGGATGCGCTGGCCGCGCGCCTGGATCGCCGCTGCCGGGTGCAGGTGGCCTGAAACTTCCGCCTCGCCGTCGCGCAGCATCTTTGGTTCGTGGCGCAGCGTGACGGGCCCCAGTACCATCTCCTCGACGATGATGCCGCCCACGTCCTGCGGCGGTGCCGGATCGTGGTTGCCGGTGATCCACACCGTCTCGACTGTCATGGTGATGGAACGCAGAA
Organism: Pseudomonadota bacterium; assembly: GCA_041163105.1. GTDB lineage: Bacteria > Pseudomonadota > Alphaproteobacteria > Rhizobiales > Aestuariivirgaceae > Aestuariivirga. The sequence continues at coordinate 8,485 of JBEARP010000223.1, read as the reverse complement.
GGCTGAGGTCGGACTGGTCGATGCGCTCGCGCGCCGTGCCGTCGTGGAAGCTGTCACCAAGGAAGATAAGCCGCCGCGGTTGCGTTTCATCAACCACCGCCTTCAGCTGCGTGAGCGACTCGCGCGTGTCGTAGGGCGGCAAATGCACGCCGCGGCGCGCCAGGCTCGTGCCCTTCTCGAGGTGCAGGTCCGCCACCAGCAGGGCCTCGAACTCCGGCACGAAGAGCGCGCCCGACAGGTCGGGGATGAAGTCGAGCCCGGAGAGCGTGATGCGGTGTGACCTAGACAAGCCGCATGGCCTCGTCGATGAGGGCGTTCGCGGCTTCGGCGAGAAGGGCATCATGGCCTTCGCCGTAAACCGATTCGCGACCGATATCCAAGAGGATGGGAACCGACAGCGGCGACACCGTGTCGAGCGGCTTGTGCAGGATCTGTCCCTTGATGCGCCTCAGCATGGCGCCGAGGCGATAGGCGTCGATCAGCCCCTCCGCCGCGTCGTCCCAGGCCGCGCGCAGCAGCAGGTGGTCGGGCTGGTGGGTGCGCAGCACGTCGTAGATGAGGTCGGTGTTCACCGTCATCTGCCGCGCCGTCTTCTCCTTGCCCGGCTGGCGCCGCTCGATGAGGCCTGCAATGATCGCGGCATTGCGGAAGGTGCGCTTCATCAGTGCCGACTCCGCCATCCACGCCTCAAGGTCGTCGCCCATCATGTCTTCGTCGAACAGCCGCCCGAGTGCGATGCGGCCAGACGACACGGCGAGTGAAAGGTCGCGCACCATCCAGATCACCAGCGCATATTCGGAGGCGACGAAGCCCAGGGGCTGCATCCCGGCGCGCTCCAGCCGGCGCGTCAGCAGCATGCCCAGCGTCTGGTGCGCGAGGCGGCCCTCGAAGGGGTAGCACACCATGTAGTGCTTGTCGGCGCGCGGGAAGGTTTCCACCAGCATCTCGCCCGCCTTCGGCACCACCGAGCGGAAGCGCTGCAGCGACAGCCACACCTTCACCTGCGGCGGCAGGCCATTCCAAGCCGCCGGATCGGCCAGCATCTGTCGAACCCGTTCGGCAAGGTGAGTCGACAGCGGAAACTTGCCACCCTGATAAGATGGCACCATCGGCTCGCGGTCATTGGAACGCGAGGCGAGCGCGCCGAACTCGTCCAGCCCCTCGAAGCGCAGCACTTCGCCGGCGAAGACGAAGGTCTGGCCGACCGTCAACTGGCTGACGAACCACTCCTCCACCTCGCCCAGCACACGGCCACCCACCACCATGCGCTTGCCGAGCCTGCGCTTCACGTGCGCGAGGCGGACCTTCAGCATCTCGTCCTCGACGATGGTGCCCATGTTCAGGCGATAGGCCATGGCGAGGCGCGGATGCGCCAGCCGCAGCGTGCCGTCTGCCTGGGCCTTGAGCTTCGCATAGCGCTCATAGGCCCGCAGCGCGTAACCTCCGGTCGCCACGTAATCGACGGCCTTGTCGAACTCCTCGCGCGTCAGCTTGCGATATGTCCATGCGGAAGAGACCTCGGCGAACAGCTCATCCGGATGGAACGGCCCCGCGCAAGCCCGGCACAATATGTGCTGCGCCAGAACGTCCATCTTCAGCACCATCGGGTATTCGGTGTCCTGCGCATTCACCTCCGCCGCCTGCAGTGCCGCCTGGCATTCCAGCACCTCGAAGCGGTTGGAGGGCACGAGCAGTGCCTGCGATGGCAGGTCGAGCTTGTGGTTCGAACGGCCGATCCTCTGCAGCAGCCGGCTCGAGCCCTTGGGCGCACCCACATGCACCACGAGGTCGACGTCGCCCCAGTCGATTCCAAGTTCGAGCGTCGATGTACAGACCACGGCACGCAGGCGGCCTTCGCCCATCGCCGCCTCCACCTTGCGCCGCTGGCCGACATCCAGCGAGCCGTGATGGAGCGCAATCGGCAGATTCTCGTCATTGGCCTCCCACAGCGCCTGGAACACCATCTCGGCCTGAGACCGCGTGTTGACGAAGACCAGCGTCATCTTCGCTCTTTTGATCTCCGCATAGACTTCCGGGATCGCATAGATCGACGAATGCCCCGACCACGGAACGCGTTCCACCGATGAGAGGATGCGGATCTCCGGCTTCGCGCCCGGCTGGCCAAGTACCAACGGTGCCGGCTCCGCTCCCGTGGGCACCAGCCAGGCCCGCAGCGCATCGGGGTCCGCCACAGTCGCTGAAAGCCCGATGCGAATTGCTTCGGGGGCCAGCGCTTGCACGCGGCTGAGGGCGAGCGACAGCAGCACGCCGCGCTTCGACGTCACCATGGAGTGCAACTCATCGAGGATCACCGTCCGCAACCCCTTCAGCAGGTGTGCGGCATGCGGGTCGGCCACCAGTAGGGAGACCTGCTCCGGCGTGGTGATCAGGATGTCGGGCGGCTTCTGCCGTTGCCGCATGCGTTTGGAATGCGGCGTGTCGCCCGTCCGCGTCTCGACGATCACCGGAAGGCCCATCTCGGCGATCGGCGCCTCGAGGTTGCGTGCAATGTCCACTGCCAGCGCCTTCAGTGGCGAGATGTAGAGCGTATGTATGCCTTCGCCGGAGCCGCGCGCAGTGATTTCCGCCAGGCTCGGCAGGAAGCCCGCGAGGGTCTTGCCACCGCCAGTGGGCGAGATCAGCAACACGCTTTCGCGGGCCTGTGCATGGTCCAGCACGCGCAGCTGGTGCGCGCGCGGCGCCCAGCCACGCGCGGCAAACCAGTCAAGGAAGCGTTGCGGCAGGCTCATGGGTGCATCAGCTTGACTTGGGCCGCGAGGAGAAGCAACACCGGCCCATGTCCTTCGACCCTCAAGCCCGGGTGACGCACCGTTCGGTTCTGACCGTTGCGGTGCCGATCATGCTCTCCAACGTCTCGGAGCCCCTGATCGGCGTCGTCAACACCGCCGTCATCGGCCAGCTGAAGGAGCCCTACTACATCGGCGCCATTGCGGTTGGCGCGCTGATCTTCTCCTTCATCTTCTGGGGGTTCGGCTTCCTGCGCATGTCCACCGGCGGCCTCTCTGCGCAGGCGCTGGGTGCGGGCGACCGGACGGAACTCGTGGCCGTGCTCATTCGCGCATTGATGATCGGACTTGCAGCGGGCATCGGCCTCGTTGTGCTGTCGCCGTTCATCCGAGACGCAGCCTTCGACCTTGTCGGCGGTTCGCCGGAAATCCGTGCGCATGGCGAGACCTATTTCAACTATCGCATCTTCGCCGCACCCGCAGCGCTCTCCAATTACTGCGTTATGGGCTGGTTCATCGGCCAGTCGCGCGCCAAGCTGGCCTTTGTGGTGCAGCTGTTCCTGAACCTCACCAACATGGCGCTTTCGGCCTTCCTCGTGCTGGGGCTGGGCATGACTTCGGATGGCGTGGGCCTCGCGGCGCTGATCGCCGAGTGGTCGGCAGTCACCCTGGCGCTGGTGCTGGCGGCGATGATCCTGCGCGGCATGGGGGCCCACATCTCATGGCCTCGCATTCTCGATCCGGTTCGCTTCAAGCGTACGCTGCTGATGAACGGCGACGTGATGATCCGCACCTTGTGCCTCGTCTTCGCTTTCACCTTCTTCACGGCGCGGGGGGCCAGGGCAGGGGACGTGGTCATCGCGGCCAATGCCGTGCTCCTCAACCTGTTCGAGGTTTCCGCCTACCTCATCGACGGCTTCGCCTATGCCTCCGAAGCCCTCGTCGGCCAGTCGGTTGGGGCCCGGAACCGACAGCGCTTCCGGGCGGCGGTGTGGCTCACCAGCGTCTGGGCCATGATGCTGGGCGTCATTTGCTCGCTCATCATCTGGTTCTTCGGTCCAGCGCTCATCGACCTGATGACCTTGAGCCCCGAGGTGCGGGAGACAGCGCGGACCTATCTTCCCTGGGTGGCGGTCTCGCCCGTGCTTGGCGTCATCTGTTTCCAGTTCGACGGCATCTTCACGGGTGCCATGGCGACGAAGGACATGCGGAACATGATGATCGTGTCGCTGGGCGTGTTCCTGCTGGCATGGTGGATGCTTGAGGGGCGCTATGGCAACCACGGGCTCTGGGCGGCGCTGAACATCTTCTTCATCGCCCGCGGAATAACCTTCGCCACCCGCTTGCCGTCGCTGGAGCGGCGGGCGTTTGGGTAGTCCTTCACGATGTCAATCAGCAGCAGGCAAGTGGCTACGGATACAGCACATGATAGGATTAAAGTCAAGAAGTATTTTCCTATTTTAGAATTCTCGCATATTCATCATGCCCGGGCTTGTCCCGGGCATCCTTTTCGTGACCACCAAAAAGGATCGCCGGGACACGCCCGGCGATGATGGAGACCGAAGGGATGAAGCCCTTCCTATTCCGTCTGGTACCGTGCGATCGCCGAGCGTTCCAGCGCTGCAGTCACCAGCTTGTCCAGCCCCAGCGTGTCGCGCAGCATTGCGAGGAAGCGGAGTTCTTCCTTGCCCACGGCGAGGTCGGAGGCCGCGACTTCAACCGCCAGCGCATAGGCCGTTTCCCGCAGCCTGGGCTTCAGTGCGCCCTTGATGAGGCCGAGGATGGCGTTCAGGCCCTCGCTGTCCTGCAGGATTTCACCTGCCTCCTGCGCCACGCCCAGCAGCCGGTGTTCGTCGAATTCGGAAAAGATCGGCAGGGTCTGCACCAGCTGGCGGATCTCGGCCAGTTCGATGGCGTTGATCTTGCCCTCGACCCCGGACATGGTGACCATGGTGTAGATGAGCGCCTGTTCAGTCGAGATGGTGCCGGTCATGGTGGTTCTCCTGTGTCCCGACTGTTAGGTGCTGGAGTGCAAATTGTCCAGTTGGCCGCGCACCGCGTCGATGGCATCGACGAGGCCGAGCCGCGACACGGTGACGCCCGGCGGAAAGGCCGTGAGGAAGCGCGAGGCAAGGCGGGGGTCGAGGATCACGAAGTGGCCGCGGTCTCCGGCCCGGCGGATCAGCCGGCCGAAGGCCTGGCGCAGTCTCAGCCGCACCACCATGTCGGTATAGGCGTTGCCGCCGAAGGCCTCCTTGCGGGCGCGCTCGAGAATGGTGGGCGTTCCCCAGGGCACGCGGTCGAGCACGATCAGGCGGAGTGAGTCTCCGGGCACGTCCACGCCGTCCCGCACCGCATCTGTGCCGAGCAGGCAGGCGTCACGTTCGGCACGGAACATGTCGACCAGCGTTCCGGTGTCCATCGGGTCCACGTGCTGGGCGTAGAGCGGCAGTCCGGCATTGGCCAAGGGCTTCACCAGCTTCTTGTGCACGGCGCGCAACCGCGAGATGGCGGTGAACAGCCCCAGGCCGCCGCCACCCGCCGCAAGAAAGAGTTCGCGGTAGGCTGCGGCCACCTGGTCCATGTCCTCGCGGTTCACGTCCGTCACCACGATGACGCGGCTTGCATCCGGATAGTCGAAGGGCGAGTCCCAGCTCTCGCGCTTCACGGGGTAGGGCAGGTGAACCGCCCCGGTGCGCATCTCGGCATTGGCCCAGTCGTCGGGCACGTCCGGCGGTCGGTCCTTCAGTGTGGCGGAGGTGATGACGATGCCGTCGGCCTGCCTGAGCACGGCGAGCGCCATCGGCTCCGTCGGGTCCAGCCAGTGCGAGTGCAGGCCCACGTCATGCTCGCGGCCGAAGGCCTGCTCGATGTCGAACCACTCGACGAACAGCGGGTGTTTCTCCTCCAGCAGCCGCTTCAGCATGTCGACCCACGCGCCCACCATCAACTCGCCGCGCCGCTTCAGCGACCGCGAGATGGCTTCAATGCGGCCGCGGTCATAGGTGGAAAGGTCCTCGGCCTGCTCGTCGAGCTTCTTCGCCAGCGCATTGGCCAATGCTGACATCGGCTTCTTCAGGTCGAGCAACGCGCCCATCAGTTCCTCCGCCGCGTCGGCGAGGCCGTCGATCAGCGGCAGGCAGTCGGCTTCGATGGTGTGGCCGGAGCCGGCGTTCTGCTCGGCCCGCGCCAGCACCTGATTGCGGACGAGCGAGAGGAAGTTCTCGGCCAGCCCGTCGGGTTGACCGGCCTGCACGCGCCTCGTCCAGCCAGGGCCCGGCAGCGCCATCGCGGCGCGCAGCACCTGCTGCAGAAGCTTCTGGCCAGTCTCGTCCTCACCGAGCAGGTCGCCGATGCGGTCCGACAATCCACGGCCGCGGCGGCGCTCGGCCTCGGGCCCCCTGATCCAGCGGCGCAGCTCGGCGGTTTCGAGCGCCGTGAGATGGCCCGAGAAGGCCGAGTCCGCGGCATCGAACAGGTGGTGGCCCTCGTCGAAGACGATGCGGCGGATGCCGCCGGGGGCTGCCTCCTCTTCCTCGGTGGTGGCCACGCCCAGCGCGTGGTCAACGGCGGCCTGGTGCAGCACGAGGGCATGGTTGGCAATGACGATCGAGGCATTGCGCCCGGCGCGCACCGAACGCTCGATGAAGCAGCGGCGGTAATGCGGGCAGGCGGAATAGATGCATTCGCCGCGCCGGTCGGTCAGGCCCAACGATTGCGCCGTGACACCGCGCTGCTCGCCATCGAGCGCGAGGTCGTTGAACAGCGACAGAATCCAGCTGGGGAAGTCGCCGCCCACCATGTCGCCGTCGCGCGTGAAGCGGGCCCAGCGCGAGATGAGCGCGGCCAGCAAGGCGGTGCGCGGGTTGGCAGAGGTGAGGCGTCCGAACACCTCCTGCATGTTCAGGAGGCAGACATAGTTCTCACGGCCCTTGCGGATGACGATCTGGCCTTGCCGCTCTTCCGGGTTCTCGATCAGGCGGGAGGTTTCCTGGTCAAGCTGGCGCTGCAGGTTCTTGGTGTAGGTCGAGACCCACACGGGGGCGTTGTTCTTCTTCGCCCAAAGATAGGCGGGTGAGAGATAGCCCAACGTCTTGCCCAGCCCGGTTCCCGCCTCGGCGAGTAAAATATTATTGATCTCTTTTGACTGGCGCGGCTGAAAAGCGAAGGTGGCGGAACCCGCATAGGCCGCCTGCGAGGCGCGTTGTTCGGACGCGGAGCCCAGCACATCGCGCAGAAAGCGCTGCGCCTCCTCAGGTGCAATGGCATCCTGCCGGCCGGGCGGGCGGCCACCGTCTTCCTCCCATTCGTCGATCCTGTCCCAGGCGTTGAGGCCGGTGGCGAAGGAGCCCACATCCATCTTCGGATTGGCCTTCATCAGCGCGCGCATCACGCTTTCTGCCCAGGGCCACTTCGCGCGGGCGAGGAAGGTGGCGTTCTCGGCGGTTTCGCGCAGCAGTGGATAATGCTTGTTTGACAGGCGGTTGAGCAGGTCCTCGGCGATGAGGCGTACAGTTTCCTCGTCATCCGCGCCGGGCTCCAGTGCCAATGAGCGGGCGAAGCCCACGGGTGTGGGCGTGGCAAAGCGGGCAGGGCAGACGAAGGCGAAGAGCTCGGCCACGTCGAAGTGGCGCTGCTCGCGTGCCGCCCTCACCGTAGCGCGCGGCGCCTGCGCGGCGACACCAAGGCGCTCGATGAAGAAGGCGGAGTGGCAGATCAGGTGCGGCGTGGCGGCCAGTGCGGCCAGCGCATGCGCAGGCTCCATGGGGTCACCGCCGATCACGGCGCCCATGCCGGACGCCACGGCGGTGCGAAGGTTCGAATCCATTGTCATCCTGATGACCAAGGCCCACGTTAAAGATTGAAGCAGCTGAACGGAAGAGGAACGGAGCCCATGGAACAGAAAATCATCGATCTCTTCGACCGCTACACGCATGGCGGCATGAACCGGCGCGACTTTCTGGAGCGGTTGACGCTGCTGGCGGGCTCCACCGCCGCGGCCACGGCGCTCCTCCCGGCGCTTGAGAACAATTACGCCCAAGCCGAGGTCGTTCCCGAGAACGATCCTGACATCGTGGCCGAGACGGCAGAGATCGCACCGGGCATCAAGGGTTACCTGGTGCGGCCCAAGGCGGCAGGAACCTATCCCGTTGTCCTCGTCATCCACGAGAACCGCGGCCTCAACCCGCACATCAAGGACGTGACGCGGCGCATGGCCAAGGAAGGCTTCATCGCCTTTGGTGCGGACTACCTCACGCCCCTTGGCGGAACCCCAGCGGACGAGGAGAAGGCCCGCGAGATGTTCAAGGAGCTGAAGCCGGAGGAGGTGGTGGCCTTCAGCAGGGGGGCCGCCGCTGCGCTGGCCAAGATCGACGGCGGCAATGGCAAGGTCGGCGCGGTTGGTTTCTGCTGGGGCGGCGGTGCCGTCAACGCGCTGGCGGTGACGGGTGACCCGAACCTCAAGGCCGGCGTTGCCTATTACGGCATGCAGCCCAAGGATGGCGTGGCGAACATAGCGGCCCCTCTCATGCTGCATTATGCCAGCCTCGACGAGCGCATCAACGCTGGCATCAAGGACTATGAGGCGGCGCTGAAGGCCGATGGCAAGGCGTTCGAGCTCTTCGTCTATGACGGCGTGAACCATGCCTTCAACAACGACACCAACGCGGCCCGCTACAACAAGGCGGCGGCGGATACCGCATGGGGGCGGACAATCGGGTTCTTCAAGAAGTATCTGG
>JBEARP010000222.1:0-12973 GCA_041163105.1 Pseudomonadota bacterium | reverse complement strand
TTGCAACAGGAAATCTAAGTTCTTTTTGGCTATCATCACTCCATAACTAGCGGAAAACTCGCGCACAGCGACAGATGCTCCGTGCCAATCCAGAATTTGTGCACTTTGGGGGGGGTATTGCAATCAAGGAGTGTAGGGCGGGGTTGCCGCTTTTAAGTGTCGGCTAAGGACATCTTGGTCGCAGCCAGCGATCTATCATCCACAACGGCGGTCGATCGCACCGATGGAGCCGTTGGTTCAGACCTTTTAGTCGTCTCGCAAAGTCCTTTTGCGGTTTCCGCCAAGCCCATCCGCTGTTGCTTGCTCCTGTCTCGGCCTAGCAAGTTCACAAGCTACCTAACTCCCCAACGTCAGCCCATCATCCGCCTATCTACCAAGCGCTGTAACAAAAATAGTATTCTACTTGTTTACCAAAAGACAACTTATAGTATTTTTTTATGTTACTTCCAATTTGGATTAAAAAAATCAAAGGCAGAATAATCACTCGTAAAAGCCAGCGGATAGTTTATAAACAACGCTCATGCACAAGTGTTCCCTGAAAGCGCTCGAACGCTTTATCTGAGCTGCCCGGGCGCCTTCGCCGGGTGCCGGACACGGTCATCGGTTTTGCTGCCGGGCGATTCCATCCGAAAAGCCGGGGACATTGCAAGGGAAGTCTGGAGCCTGTCCGACCATTCCCGACGCTTTCGGCGAGGATTGCCGCTATGGCTTTCTTAATTCATTGAATTTGTTGTTAGATGCTTGGGTGGGCCATGCCGACTCGCCCGATCCGGCCACCCACTGCCCAACACTTGTCCAGTCAGACTGACAAGTGTGCCGAAAAACTTGCGGGAGGAGGGGCGGTGCGCTACCAAGCGGCGGATTCTTGTCCGCTGAATGGGGCGGGCTGAGAGGCGAGAGCACATGCCTGACCTTTTGAGAGAATATCTGCCCGTCGTCATCTTCCTCGGGGTGGCGCTCGGGTTCTCCCTGATCCTGTTGATCACCCCGATTCTGATCGCCTTCCGCAACCCGGACCCCGAGAAGCTCTCGGCTTACGAGTGCGGTTTCAATGCCTTCGACGACGCGCGCATGAAGTTCGACGTGCGATTCTACCTGGTGTCGATCCTCTTCATCATCTTCGACCTCGAAGTCGCCTTTCTCTTCCCCTGGGCGATCTCGCTGAAGGAAGTGGGCGTGTTCGGCTTCTGGTCGATGATGATCTTCCTCGGGGTGCTGACCATCGGCTTCATCTATGAGTGGCGAAAGGGAGCTCTCGAATGGGATTGATCGAACAGGCAACCCCGGAGCAGCGTGAGTTCTTCACCAACATCAACGCTGAACTCGCCGACAAGGGCTTCCTCGTCACCGCCTCGGACGACCTCATCAACTGGGCCCGCACCGGCTCGCTGATGTGGATGACCTTCGGGCTGGCCTGCTGCGCCGTTGAGATGATGCAGGCGTCCATGCCACGCTGGGACCTCGAGCGCTTCGGCTTCGCGCCGCGTGCCTCGCCCCGCCAGTCGGACGTGATGATCGTCGCCGGCACGCTGACCAACAAGATGGCGCCTGCGCTGCGCAAGGTCTATGACCAGATGCCGGAGCCGCGCTACGTCATCTCCATGGGCAGCTGCGCCAATGGCGGCGGCTACTACCACTACTCCTATTCCGTCGTGCGTGGCTGCGACCGCATCGTGCCGGTGGACATCTATGTGCCGGGCTGCCCGCCCACCGCTGAAGCGCTGATCTACGGCGTGCTGCAGCTGCAGAAGAAGATTCGCCGCACCGGAACGATCGAGCGTTGATGATGGCTGAGACCTTGCACGAACTGGGCGAATTCATCGCCCACAAGCTTGGAAGCGCGGTGACGGGCTTCCAGGTTGCGTATGGCGAACTGACCGTTGAAGCGGAGGCTGCGGAGATCATCCGCGTGCTGAGCTTCCTGCGTGACGACGCCGAATGCAACTTCGTGTGCTTCATCGATATCTGCGGCGTCGACTACCCCGACCGCGAGAAGCGCTTCGATGTCGTCTATCATCTGTTGTCTCCCTACAAGAATCGCCGCATCCGCTTGAAGGTGCAGACGGACGAAGACACCGCGGTGCCCTCCGTCATCTCCGTCTTCCCGGCTGCCAACTGGTATGAGCGCGAGACCTTCGATCTCTATGGCGTTCTGTTCTCCAACCACCCGGACCTGCGCCGCATCCTGACCGATTACGGCTTTGCCGGCCATCCGCTGCGCAAGGACTTCCCGCTCACCGGCTATGTCGAGGTGCGCTGGGACGATCTTGCCAAGCGCGTGGTCTATGAACCCGTCAAGCTCACCCAGGAATTCCGCGCATTCGATTACTTGAGTCCGTGGGAAGGCACCGAATACGTCCTCCCCGGCGATGAAAAGGCGAAGCAGTGACCGACACGTCATCCGTACGCAATTTCTCGATCAACTTCGGGCCGCAGCACCCCGCGGCTCACGGCGTTCTGCGCCTCGTCCTTGAGCTCGACGGTGAGGTCTGCACCCGCGTCGACCCGCATATCGGGCTCCTGCACCGCGGCACCGAGAAGCTGATCGAATACAAGACCTACCTGCAGGCCATTCCCTATTTCGACCGGCTTGATTACGTGGCGCCGATGAACCAGGAACATGCCTGGTGCCTGGCCATCGAAAAGCTGCTGGGCATCGAGGTTCCGATCCGCGGCCAGCTGATCCGCGTTCTCTATTCCGAGATTGGCCGCATCCTCTCGCATCTGCTCAACGTCACCACGCAGGCCATGGACGTTGGCGCGCTCACCCCGCCGCTGTGGGGCTTCGAAGAGCGCGAGAAGCTGATGGTGTTCTATGAGCGCGCCTCGGGCTCGCGCATGCACTCCGCCTATTTCCGCCCCGGTGGCGTCCACCAGGACATCGACCCCGGCCTCGTCGAGGACATCGCGGCCTTCTGCGATGGCCACAACAAGGTGCTCGACGACATCGAAGGGCTTCTCACCGATAACCGCATCTTCAAGCAGCGCAACGTCGATATCGGCGTCGTGAGCTTGAAGGAATGCTTCGAGTGGGGCTTCTCGGGCGTGATGGTGCGTGGCTCAGGCGCTGCATGGGACCTGCGCAAGGCGCAGCCCTATGAATGCTACAACGACATGGAATTTGACATTCCGATCGGCAAGAACGGCGACTGCTATGATCGCTACCTCATCCGCATGCAGGAAATGCGCGAGTCGGTGAAGATCATGAAGCAGTGCATCGAGCGCCTGCTGGGTGCCGAGCGCACCGGCCCCGTGTCGTCGAAGGACGGCAAGGTGGTTCCGCCGAAGCGCGCCGAGATGAAGCGATCGATGGAAGCGCTGATCCATCACTTCAAGCTTCACACCGAAGGCTTCCACACGCCGCCGGGCGAAGTCTATGCCGCCGTCGAGGCGCCCAAAGGCGAGTTCGGCGTCTATCTCGTGTCGGACGGCACCAACAAGCCCTACCGCTGCAAGCTGCGGGCTCCCGGTTTCGCGCATCTGCAGGCCATGGACCACATCTGCCGCGGCCACATGCTGGCCGACGTTTCCGCCGTGCTCGGCTCTCTCGACATCGTTTTTGGTGAGGTGGACCGGTGAGCGTCCGTCGTCTTCATCCCATTCAGCCCGACAGCTTCGCCTTCAACGCGGAGAACCTGGCCTGGGCCAAGGAAAAGATCGCGCAATATCCTGCGGGCAAGCAGGCCTCTGCGGTCATCCCGCTGCTGTGGCGCGCCCAGGAGCAGAATGACAACTGGGTGACGAAGCCCGTGATCGAGTACATCGCGCACATGCTCGACATGGCCTATATCCGCGTGCTCGAGGTCGCGACCTTCTACACCATGTTCCAGCTGCAGCCGGTGGGCAAGATTGCCCACATCCAGGTCTGCGGCACCACGCCCTGCATGCTGCGCGGCGCGGAAGACCTGAAGAAGGTCTGCCAGAACAGGATCAACCACGAGCCGCATGACCTCTCTGAGGATGGCAACTTCTCATGGGAAGAAGTCGAATGCCTCGGCGCCTGCGTGAACGCACCCATGGTCCAGATCTTCAAGGACACCTACGAGGACCTGACGCCGGCCACGCTCGAAATGCTGATCGACGATCTCGCCGCCGGCCGCAAAGTCAAGGTGGGCCCGCAGATCGACCGTCACTTGGCTGCGCCAGAAGGCGTGCAGACGGCGCTGATCGATCCGTCCCTCTATGAAGGCCAGCGCACCTTCGTGCGCGTCGAGCCACCGCCCCCGCCGCCGCCTGCGGAAGAGAAGAAGTGAGAAGCACACATGCTCGCTGACAAGAACCGCATCTTCACCAACATCTACGGCTTCCACGACTGGGGTCTGGAGGGTGCCAAAAAGCGTGGCTGCTGGAGCGGCACCAAGGGCTTCATCGACAACGGCCGCGACTGGATGATCAACGAGATCAAGGCGTCAGGGCTGCGCGGGCGCGGCGGTGCGGGTTTCCCCACCGGCCTGAAGTGGTCGTTCATGCCGAAGGTCATCGGCGAGCGCCCGCACTACCTCGTCGTCAATGCCGACGAGTCGGAGCCCGGCACCTGCAAGGACCGCGAAATCCTGCGCCACGAGCCGCACCTCCTTGTCGAAGGCTGCCTGCTGGCGGGCGCTGCCATGGGCTGCCACACGGCGGTCATCTATGTGCGCGGCGAATTCATCCGCGAGCGCGAGCATCTTCAGGCCGCGGTCGACCAGGCCTATGAGGCGCGCCTCATCGGCAAGAACAACATCAACGGCTGGGACTTCGACATCATCGTCCACCATGGCGCCGGCGCCTATATCTGCGGCGAAGAGACGGCCATGCTCGAGTCGATCGAGGGCAAGAAGGGCCAGCCGCGCATGAAGCCGCCGTTCCCAGCGAACGTCGGCCTCTATGGCGCGCCCACCACGGTCAACAACGTCGAGTCGATCGCGGTTGCCGGCACCATCATGCGGCGCGGCGCCACCTGGTTCGCCTCGCTGGGCCGCCCCAACAATGCAGGCACCAAGCTGTTCTGCATCTCGGGCCACGTCAACAAGCCCTGCGTGGTCGAGGAAGAACTCGGCATTCCATTCCGCGAGTTGATCGACAAGCATGCCGGCGGCGTGCGCGGCGGTTACGACAATCTCCTTGCCGTCATTCCCGGCGGCTCCTCCGTGCGCATGGTGCCGGCGGACCTGATCATCGATACGCCGATGGACTTCGACTCGCTCGGCAAGCTGCGTTCCGGCCTCGGCACAGCGGCGGTGATCGTGATGGACAAGTCCACCGACCTCATCAAGGCCATCGCCAGGCTGGCTTACTTCTACAAGCACGAGTCCTGCGGCCAGTGCACGCCCTGCCGCGAAGGCACCGGCTGGATGTGGCGCGTGATGAGCCGCATGGCCGAGGGCCGCGCCGAAAAGCGCGAGATCGACATGCTGCTGGACGTGACCAAGCAGATCGAGGGCCACACCATTTGTGCATTGGGCGATGCGGCGGCCTGGCCGATCCAGGGCCTCATCGCGCATTTCCGCCCGGTGATCGAGGCACGCATCGACCAGTATGCCGCGAACCCCGACCACGATGGTGCCGTTCGCAAGATCGCGGCCGAATAAGAATTGTAAGGCGAGCAAGCTCATGCCCAAGATCAAGATCGACGGAGTGGAACTTGAGGTCGAGAACGGCCTCACCCTCCTGCAGGCCTGCGAACAGGCGGGCGCGGAAGTGCCGCGCTTCTGCTACCATGAGCGCCTGTCGATCGCCGGCAATTGCCGCATGTGCCTCGTCGAGGTGAAGGGCGGCCCGCCCAAGCCGCAGGCCTCCTGCGCCATGTCGGTGAACGACCTGCGCCCTGGCCCCAACGGCGAGCCGCCGGAAGTCTTCACCAACACCCCGATGGTGAAGAAGGCGCGCGAGGGCGTGATGGAGTTCCTGCTCATCAACCACCCGCTGGATTGCCCGATCTGCGACCAGGGCGGCGAGTGCGACCTGCAGGACCAGGCCATGGTCTATGGCATCGACAAGAACCGCTTCCACGAGAACAAGCGCGCCGTCGAGAACAAGTATCTGGGCCCGCTGGTCAAGACCTCGATGAACCGCTGCATCCAGTGCACGCGCTGCGTCCGCTTCACCACCGAAGTCGCCGGCATCGAGGAGATGGGCGCCACCGGCCGCGGCGAGGACATGGAGATCACCACTTACCTCAACAAGGCGATCTCGTCCGAACTGCAGGGCAACATCATCGACCTGTGCCCGGTGGGTGCGCTCACCTCGCTGCCTTACGAATTCAAGGCCCGCCCGTGGGAGTTGCGCAAGACCGAAACCATCGATGCGATGGATGCGGTCGGCTGCAACATCCGCGTGGATGCGCGCGGCCGCGAGGTGATGCGCATCCTGCCGCGCACGCATGAAGACGTGAACGAGGAGTGGATCTCCGACAAGACGCGCTTCGTGTGGGACGGCCTCAAGGCGCAGCGCCTCGACCGGCCCTATGTGCGTGAGTTCGGCAAGCTGCGCGCGGCCTCGTGGGGCGAAGCCTTCCAGCGCATCGCGCAGCGCATGAACGGCGTTAACCCGGACCGCGTCGGCATCATCCTCGGTGACCTCGTGGGCGCCGAAGAGGCCTTCTCGGTCCGCCAGTTCGCCGACCAGTTCGGCATCAAGAGCATCGACTGCCGCCAGGACGGCACGCCGCTGGGCGAGAAGGGTGGCCGTGGGGGCTACCTCTTCAACACCGGCATCGCCGGTATTGATGAAGCGGACCAGATCCTGCTCATCGGCACCAACCCACGCATCGAGGCGCCGGTACTGAACGCCCGCATCCGCAGGCGCGTGGCCCGCGGCGGCTGCCCCGTTTTCCTGATCGGCGAGCGCGCCGACCTCACCTATGGTTACACCCACCTGGGCAACGGCGCTGAAAGCTTGAGCAAATTCCTCGCCTCCGGACATCAGGGCGGCGCCAAGCCGATGGTGATCGTGGGGCAGGGCGCCATCAACCGCGCCGATGGCCCGCAGGTGCTGGCAGCCGCCTACAAGGCCGCCGATACGCTCGGCGCAATCAAGGATGGCTGGAATGGCTTCAACATCCTGCACACCGCCGCGGGCCGCGTCGGCGCGCTCGACGTCTGCGCGCTGCCCTCGAAGGATGGCGGCAAGACCACGCGCGAGATGCTGGCGGCCGCGAAGAACGGCGAACTCGACATACTCTTCCTCATCGGCGCCGACGAGATTGACACCCAGGCGCTGGGCGCCACATTCGTCGTCTATGTGGGCACCCACGGCGACGCCGGCGCACACCGCGCCGACGTGATCCTGTCGGGTGCGGCCTATGTCGAGAAGCAGGTGACCTACGTCAACACCGAGGGCCGCCCGCAGATGACCGAGCGCGCCTCCTTCCCGCCGGGTGAGGCCCGCGAGGATTGGGCGATCTTCCGCGCCCTCACCGAAGCCCTCGGCAACCCGCTGCCCTGGAACAACCTCGAGGAACTGCGCGCCGCAATGTACTTGGTGGCCCCGCAACTGATGCGCCTTGACCATCGCACACCCGCGCCG
The DNA here is from genome assembly GCA_041163105.1 of Pseudomonadota bacterium. Lineage (GTDB taxonomy): Bacteria > Pseudomonadota > Alphaproteobacteria > Rhizobiales > Aestuariivirgaceae > Aestuariivirga. Next base: position 5,467 of record JBEARP010000222.1, on the reverse strand, counting down.
ACCAACGAGCTCGCCGATCTCGGCAAGGTCGAGGGTGCGATGTCGGTCGAGGTGTTCCATTCGCCCATAACCGACTTCTACATGACCAATCCGATTGCCCGCGCGTCGAAGATCATGGCCGAATGCTCGGCCCTGAAGAACGTGCAGAAGCTCGAGGCCGCTGAGTAAATCATGACCGAGGCTCTTCTCACTCTGCTCTTTTTCGCCGTCGTGAGCTTCGGCTTCATGGCTGGCCTGCTATTGATCGTCGCCTACCTGTTGTGGGCTGATCGCAAGATCTGGGCCGCAGTTCAGATGCGTCGCGGGCCCAACGTGGTAGGCCCCTGGGGCCTGTTCCAGTCCTTCGCCGATCTGATAAAGTTCGCGCTCAAGGAGGTGGTGATCCCGGATGGCGCCAACAAGGGCGTCTTCGTCATAGCACCGCTGATCACCGCGACGCTGGCATTGGCTGCTTGGGCCGTGGTGCCCGTCTCCGAGGGCTCGTTCTTCGGGCTGGTCGAAGGCAAGTGGGTCATCGCCGACATCAACGTTGGCATTCTCTATATCTTCGCGCTGTCTTCACTCGGCGTCTACGGCGTCATCATGGGTGGTTGGGCGTCGAACTCGAAGTATCCCTTCCTCTCAGCCCTTCGCTCCGCTGCGCAGATGGTCTCCTACGAGGTGTCCATCGGCTTCGTCATCGTCACCGTGCTGCTCTGCGCCGGATCTTTGAACCTCACGGAAATCGTGCGCTCGCAGTCCACGGGCCTGGGCACCATGCTGGGGCTGCCGGGCTCGTTCCTCGACTGGTACTTCCTGCCGCTTCTGCCAATGTTCGTCATCTTCTTCGTCTCGGCATTGGCGGAAACCAACCGCCCGCCTTTCGATCTGGTCGAGGCGGAGTCGGAACTCGTTGCGGGCTTCATGGTGGAATACTCATCCACGCCCTACCTGCTGTTCATGCTCGGGGAATATGTGGCGATCGTGCTGATGTGCGCGATGACGACCATCCTGTTCCTCGGCGGATGGTTGCCGCCCATAGATGTGCCGCCGCTGAACTGGGTGCCCGGCTTCCTGTGGTTCTTCCTCAAGGTGGTGCTGGTATTCTTCATGTTCGCGCTGGTGAAGGCCTTCGTGCCGCGCTACCGCTATGACCAACTGATGCGCTTGGGCTGGAAGGTTTTCCTTCCGATCTCGCTGTTCTGGGTTGTTCTCACGGCTGGTGTTCTCGTCGCCTTCGGATGGGCGCCATGATCGGGGGTGTGATCGGCGCGCTTCTGTTCCTCAGCCTCGGCCTTGCCGAAGTGGCGCTGTTCAACCGATCGGTCTATCCCTCGTTGCGCTGGCGTTTCGAGAGGGCGAAGATCACCCAGTCGCAGGGTGTCAGTCCCTCAACCATCATGGCACTGGTAAAGTTCCAGGGCCTCGTTCTCATGCCGGTCGTGGGTTTTCTCATCGGCGACCGCATGAAATTCTTGTTCGGGTGAAACCAAGATGAAACTTGCACAAGCTGCGCGCTCGCTATTCCTGAAGGAGTTCCTCGACGCCACCGTGTTGTCGATGCGCTACTTCTTCGCGCCCAAGGCGACGATCAACTACCCCAACGAGAAGGGTCCGGTGTCGCCGCGCTTCCGCGGCGAGCACGCGCTACGTCGCTATCCGAGCGGCGAAGAACGTTGCATCGCCTGCAAGCTGTGCGAGGCCGTTTGCCCGGCACTCGCCATCACCATCGAGGCCGGCCCCCGCCGCAACGACGGCACCAGGCGCACCACGCGCTATGACATCGACATGGTGAAATGCATCTATTGCGGCTTCTGCCAGGAAGCCTGCCCGGTTGATGCCATCGTGCTCGGCCCCAATTTCGAATTCGCCACCGAAACCCGCGAGGAGCTGCTCTACGACAAGGAGAAGCTCCTGGCCAACGGTGACCGTTGGGAACGCGAGATCGCGCGCAACATCGCGATCGATGCGCCCTACCGCTGAAGGAGCACATGATGGTCGCCGCACTGTTTTTCTACCTCTTCTCGGCCATCGCGGTTGCCTCCGCGGTTATGGTCATCTCGGCGAGGAACCCGGTTCACTCGGTTCTTTTCCTCATCCTATGCTTCTTTAATGCAGCGGGCCTCTTCGTGCTTCTGGGGGCTGAGTTCCTGGCGATGATCCTGGTGGTGGTCTACGTCGGCGCCGTTGCCGTGCTGTTCCTCTTCGTCGTGATGATGCTCGATGTCGACTTCGTCGAGCTGCGCGAGGGCATGCTGAACTACTTGCCCATCGGAGCTGTGATCGGGCTCATCGTGCTCGTTGAACTTGCACTCGCCGTTGGCAGCTGGGTGATCAGCCCCGCCAGCCTTCAGGCGCGGGCCGCGCCCCTTCCGGAGGGCGTCACGAACACTGAAGCGCTTGGCCGCGTGCTCTACACCGACTTCATCTTCTACTTTCAGGCCGCGGGCCTCGTGCTGCTGGTTGCCATGGTCGGCGCCATCGTGCTGACGCTGCGCCACAAGGAAGGCGTCAAGCGCCAGAACATCTCCGTGCAGGTGGCCCGCAACCCGGCCACCGCCGTCGAAGTCGTCAAGGTCAAGCCGGGGCAGGGGATCTGAACCATGGAAATCGGTCTCTCTCAGTACCTCACGGTTGCAGCGATCCTGTTCACGATCGGTGTCTTCGGCATCTTTCTGAACCGCAAGAATGTCATCGTCATCCTGATGTCGGTGGAACTCATCCTGTTGTCGGTCAACATCAACCTCGTTGCCTTCTCCTCCTTCCTCGGGGACCTGGTAGGCCAGGTCTTTGCCCTTCTGGTGCTTACGGTTGCCGCCGGCGAGGCTGCAATCGGCCTGGCCATTCTCGTCACCTACTTCCGCAACCGCGGTACCATCGCGGTTGAAGACATCAATCTCATGAAGGGCTGACGGGCACCATGCACACCGTCCTATCTGCCATCGTATTCCTGCCGCTGATCGGCGCGCTGATCGCCGGCCTGCTTGGCACCAAGGTGTTCAAGGGCCTTGGCCGCGATGCCGACGTCTATGGCGAGCATCATGCCCACGCCGGTCATGATCATCATCACCACCACCATCACGGCCATGACGACGATCACGGTCACCACGGTCATTACCATGGCCCGAAGTGGCCCATGTACCTCACGACTGCGCTGCTGTGCATCTGCGCTGTCCTCTCCTGGTACGTGTTTGTCGGCTTCCTGCACGAGCCGCGCATCGAGAAGGTGGAACTGCTCCGCTGGATCAATTCCGGCGCGCTGTCCGCCAACTGGGTGATCCGCGTCGACACGCTCACCGCCGTCATGCTGGTGGTGGTGAATACCGTGTCCGCGCTCGTTCATATCTACTCGCTCGGCTACATGAGCCATGACGAGCACCAGCCGCGCTTCTTCGCCTATCTTTCTCTCTTCACCTTTGCGATGCTGATGCTGGTGACGGCCGACAATCTGGTCCAGATGTTCTTCGGCTGGGAGGGGGTGGGCCTCGCGTCTTACCTGCTGATCGGCTTCTGGTACACGCGCGACACTGCCAATGCCGCCGCGATGAAAGCGTTCATTGTCAACCGCGTTGGTGACTTTGGTTTCGCGCTCGGCATCTTCGGCTGCTTCGTGGTTTTCCAGTCGGTCGACTTCGACACGATTTTTGCCGCCGCGCCCGGTGTCGCCGGCAAGCCGATGCAGTTCCTGGCCTGGCAGCCCGATGCGCTGACGGTTCTGTGCCTTCTTCTGTTCATGGGCGCCATGGGCAAGTCGGCGCAATTCCTGCTGCACACATGGCTCCCCGATGCCATGGAAGGCCCGACGCCGGTTTCCGCCCTCATCCACGCCGCCACCATGGTGACGGCCGGTGTCTTCATGGTGGCGCGCCTGTCTCCCATGTTCGAACTGGCTCCGCATGCCAAGGATTTCGTGGTCCTCATCGGCGCGGTCACCGCATTCTTTGCGGCCTCCGTCGGCCTCGTTCAGAACGACATCAAGCGCGTCATCGCCTACTCCACCTGTTCACAGTTGGGTTACATGTTCGTGGCGCTGGGTGTGGGCGCATATGGCGCGGGTGTGTTCCACCTCTTCACCCACGCCTTCTTCAAGGCGTTGCTGTTCCTCGGGTCCGGCTCGGTCATCCATGCCATGTCGGGCGAGCAGGACATGCGTAAGATGGGCGGTCTCGCCCCGCTCATCAAGATCACCTTCGTCATGATGATCATCGGAAACTTGGCGCTCACGGGCTTCCCCTTTACTGCGGGTTATTTCTCGAAGGATGCCATCATCGAAAGCGCCTTCGCCGCTCATGCAGGCTTCGCATTCTGGGCACTGGTCATCGCCGCCTGCTTCACCTCCTTCTACTCATGGCGCCTCGCCTTCATGACCTTCAACGGCGCACCGCGTGCCGATGCCAAGACCATGGAGCATGTGCACGAGAGCCCCAACGTGATGCTGATCCCGCTCTACGTGCTGGCAATCGGTGCACTGTTCGCGGGTTTCGTGTTCAAGGATTACTTCATTGGACACGACTACAAGGAGTTCTGGGGATCTTCGCTCGCCAATGGCGAGGTGATGCACGAGATGCATGACGTGCCGGGTTGGGTGGTCTGGTCGCCCTTCGTGGCCATGGTTCTGGGCTTCGTGGTCGCGTGGATCTTCTATATCCGCGACACCTCGATCCCGAAGCGGCTGGCCGCGCAGCACGAACCGCTCTACCGGTTCCTGCTCAACAAGTGGTACTTCGACGAGATCTACAACACGATCTTCGTGCGTCCCACCATGTGGCTTGGCCGCTTCCTGTGGAAGAAGGGCGACGGCTTCCTGATCGACGGCTTCGGCCCTGACGGCGTATCCCATGTTGTCACGGACGTCACCCGCGGCGTCGTTCGGCTTCAGACGGGTTATCTCTATCACTATGCCTTCGCCATGATGATTGGTGTTGCCGCTTTGATTTCCTGGTTCATGTTCGGGGGCGCACACTGATGGACTGGCCCATTCTCTCTGTCATCACCTTCTTGCCGCTCCTCGGTGTTCTCTTCATCCTCACGGTGAAGGGCGAGGATGCGACGGCCCTGCGCAACGTGCGCTGGGGCGCATTCTGGACGACCATGGTCACCTTTTTGCTTTCGCTCCTGATCTGGATCGGGTTCGATTCCAATGCGGCCGGTTTCCAGTTCGTGGAGCAGCACGCATGGCTCGGCACGGCGGCGTCCTACAAGCTTGGCGTCGATGGCATTTCCATGCCCTTCGTGATCCTGACGACGTTCCTGATGCCGATCTGCATCCTCGCTTCGTGGCATGTCACGAAGCGGGTCAAGGAATACATGATTGCGTTCCTGGTGCTCGAGACGCTGATGATAGGCGTGTTCTGCTCGCTCGACATCGTTCTGTTCTACCTGTTCTTCGAGGCTGGCCTCATCCCGATGTTCCTGATCATCGGCATCTGGGGTGGCCCGCGCCGAGTCTATGCGAGCTTCAAGTTCTTCCTCTACACGCTGCTGGGCT
>JBEARP010000221.1:0-4021 GCA_041163105.1 Pseudomonadota bacterium | reverse complement strand
GGCATGCCGGTCGGGCGCGAGGCCATCACGATCCGCCGGTTCAGGATTTTATCCGCCATCGCCATCTCCCTTGCTGAAACACGACTATATGTGCAGCATCAGCCAATGGCCACACTGATGCGAGGAAGACAATGCAGAGACGCAGCGTGATTCTTGGACTGGCCGCCGCAGCTGCCATGCCCGGGGCTGCGCGCGCCCATTCCTACCGGCTGGGCAACATCGCCATCGGCCATGCCTGGGCGCTGCCCGCCAGCATCTCGCGCGATGGCCAGGCCTTCGTGCCGCTGGTCAATGAGGGAAAGGAAGCGGATGAACTGGTGGCGGCACGATCATCCGCCTGCGGAACAATCGAATTGCGACGGAACAACCGTTACGATGATCCGCCGCTCAGCTCATTCCTGCTTGAGCCCGGAAAGCCTCTGCCGATGCGGCCCACGGCGCGGCATCTCCGCCTCATGAGCCTCAGGAACCCGCTTCACCTCGACCAGCGCTTCACCATCATTCTGGATTTCCTGAATGCGGGCGAAACGGAGATCGAGTTCCATGTCGAGAACGCGCCGGGCGACTGACGGCGTCAGAGATCGCCCGTCACGCACTTCCTGGCGAGCGCCTTGTACTGCTTCTCGGTGAACTGGATCGGATTGCCGCCGGCGGACGGATCCTTGATCGCCATCGCCGCCACTTCACTGAGGCGCTTGGTGTCGATGCCGATGTCCTTCAGAGCGTGGGGAATGCCGATCTCCTTACGCAGTGCCAGGATCCACTTGAGGAAGCCGTTGAAGCCGCCCTTGATGCCGAGGTACGCCGCGGCGCGCTCAATGTCCTTCTCGATCTTGCGGCGGTTGGCCTTCAGCACATAGGGCATGATGATGCCGTTGAGCAGCCCGTGGTGCGCATCATAAAGGCCGCCGAACGGGTGAGCCAGCGCATGGATGCCGCCGAGGCCGCGCTGGAAGGCGGTGGCGCCCATGGCGGAGGCGACCAGCATGTTGCCGCGCGCATCGAGGTCCTTCGGCTTCTTCACGGCCTTGGCGAGGTTGTCCTTCACCAGCCGCATGCCTTCGAGCGCAACGCCCGCCGACCAGGGATGGTAGAACGGCGCGCAATAGGCTTCGAGGTTATGCGCCAGCGCATCCATGCCGGTGGCCGCGGTCAGCTTCGCAGGCAGGCCGACGGTGAGTTCGGGGTCGAGCAGCGCGATCTTCGGCATCAGCTGCGGATGGAAGATGATCTTCTTCTCATGGGTGATCGGGTGGGTGACCACGCCGGCGCGGCCAACTTCCGAGCCCGTGCCGGCTGTCGTCGGCACGGCGATGATGGGCGAGATCAGAGAGGCGTCGGCCCGCGTCCACCAATCACCAATGTCTTCGAGTTCAAACACCGAAATCTTCTGCGAATGCATGAGCGCGATGAGCTTGCCGACATCGAGGCCCGAGCCGCCGCCCAGGGCGACGACGCCGTCATGCTTGCCGTCCTTGAATACCTTGCAGCCGGCGAGGACATTTTCCTCGACCGGGTTCGGCCGCACGTCGGCGAAGAGTGCGGCCTTGATGCCCGCCTGCTTCAGGTCGGCCATGATCTCGGCCACCATCGGCATGGCGGCAAGGCCCTTGTCGGTCACGACCAGCGGCCGCTTGATGCCATTGGCCTTGCAGAACTCCGCGAGTTCCTTGATGCGGCCCGCACCATACTTGATGGCGGTCGGATAATTGATGTTGCGATTCGGAATGGCCATGGCGTGTCTCCTGATGCCGTAAGTAACTTAATATCTCTCAAAGCCGCGCTTCAGCTCAAGGTCGGTGACGCGGCGGTCGAATTCAAACTGTTCCCACTCGGCGGTGTGGACGTAGTGGTCAACCACGTCATTGCCCATCACCTTGCGCAGGAAGTCGGACTCGTCGAGCAGCCTGGTCGCCTCGCGCAGCGTCTTGGGGATTTCGCGCAGCTTGCGCGAGGTGTCGTAGATGTCACCCGACACCACCGGCTCCAGCTCCATCTTCTTCTCGATGCCGTCGAGGCCTGCCGCAATCAGCGCAGCGAAAGCGAGATAGGGGTTGAGGTCAGCACCGCCGATGCGGCATTCGACGCGGATCGCCTTGGTCTCCGCCCCGCAGATGCGGAAGCCCGCAGTGCGGTTGTCGAAGCTCCACACCGCGCGGGTGGGCGCGAAGGTGCCAGCCATGAAGCGCTTGTAGGAGTTGATGTAGGGCGCCAGGAAATAGGTGATCTCGCCGGCATGCGCCAACTGGCCCGCCAGATACTGCTTCATCAGCGGCGACATGCCATGCTCGCCCTTCTTGTCCATGAACAGCGGCTTGTTGTCCAAGGACCACAGCGACTGGTGGATGTGGGACGAGTTGCCAGCCATGCCATAGTCCCACTTCGCCATGAAGGAGACGGACTTGCCGACATTATAGGCAATTTCCTTGGCACCATTCTTGATGATGGCGTGACGGTCCGCCATTTCGAGGGCCTCGGCATAGCGGACGTTGATCTCCTCCTGGCCCGGGCCCCATTCGCCCTTGGAGTTCTCGACGGGGATGCCGGCGCCGGCGAGACCGTTGCGCAGTGCACGCATGTAGACCTCCTCCTTGGAGGTCTGCAGGATATGGTAATCCTCGATGTAGTAACCCGCCGTCTTGAGGTTGCGGTAACCTTTCTGGTTCGCCACCTCGTAGGAATCGTCGAACAGGAAGAATTCGAGCTCGGAGGCCATGTAGGCCTTCATCTTCATCTTTTCGAGTCGCTTCAGCTGCTTCTTCAGTATGCCGCGCGGGCTGTGCGGCACGTCCTCATGGGTGTGGTGGTCGAGCACGTCGCAGAGGACGAGGGCGGTGCCGGGCAACCACGGCGTGCGGCGCAGCGTTGCCATGTCGGGCTTCAGCACGAAGTCACCATAGCCCTTGTCCCAGCTCGTCGCCTTGTAGCCGGGCACCGGCTCCATCTCGATGTCGACGCCGAGAAGATAGTTGCAGCCATGCGTCTCCTCATAGCCGCCGTCCACGAAGAACTTGGCATGGAAGCGCTTGCCGATCAGGCGACCCTGCAGGTCCACCATGGCGGCGACCACGGTGTCGATCGTTCCGGCCTTCACCTCGGCCTTCAGCTGTTCGAGTGTCAGCATGCCTTCGCTCATGGTCGTTCTCCCTTACATCTCTCTATTTTGTTGAGGCCTGGATCAGCGGCACGGAAAGGCGCTGGGCCCATTCATCCTGTCCACGTTCGGTGGATACGAGGTCATTCCGGATTTCGATCATCGCGTGCTGCAGCCCGCGCGTGAAGCCGTGCAGGTTCAGCGTGTGCAGCACGCCGTCCTTCGGGCCATAGGGTTCGTTCAGCCGCGCATCGATGTTGGGAAAGCTCTTGATCAGCTTCGATGACAGCGTGGTGTCCCGGTCATGCAGGATGCCGAGTTCGACGCTGCGCGGCTTGCCCTTGTAGACGGGCGTGAAGGAATGGATGGAGACCACCAGCGACTGCTGCCCTCCTGCTGCGCGCCTGTCGAGCACCGCCGAGACGCCGTCATGGAAGGGCCGGTAGATCTCGCTGGCCCGCGCCAGCCTGTCCTCGGCGGAAAGCTTCCTGTTGCCTGGAACGGCGGTGAGCTCGCTCATCTCCGGAATGGAGTCAGGCGATTCCGGCGGGCGGTTGCAGTCATAGGCCAGCCGCGAATAGCGCTGCAGCAGCAGGGGCGCATCCATCAGGCGCGACAGCAGGCGGCCCACCTTCTCTGCCCCGATGTCCCAGGCGATGTGGCGGGTGAGTTCGGACTCAGGCAGGCCCAGCGTGCCGAGAGCCTTCGGCATCGTATTGGAGGCGTGTTCGCAGATCAGAACGAAGGGCGAGCGGCTCTCCTCGTTCACGGCCACAAACGGGCTTTCCTCGCCCTGCTGGAGCAGTGCTCCCATTCACGAAATCTCCGGAAATTCGGTCAGTTGAAGCGATGATTTCAGATTGTAGGAAGCCTGTCAAATTCGTTACAGTGATGCCAAGCAGGGAGAGAAGAATGCCGCCACAGCGC
>JBEARP010000220.1:0-3217 GCA_041163105.1 Pseudomonadota bacterium | reverse complement strand
ATCGAAACGCTGGCGCCCTTGCGCACCATGATTTCGAACGAGCGACGCTCGCTGGACCTGTCCGGCAGGCGTGCGGCGCAGGCGCTGACGCGCCTTGTCGCTTTCCAGCGCCAGCGTTTCGATGGCGTCGCGAAACTCGCCGACAGCCTATCCTACAAGTCCGTGCTGCGGCGCGGTTTCGCGCTGGTGCGTGATGAGAAGGGCAAGCCCGTGCACCTTGCCGGCGACGTGAGGCTGGGTGCGGCCTTGCGCCTCGAATTCGCTGATGGCGAGGTGAAGGTGCGGGAGGACAGCCCCAAGCAGGGCCGCCTCCTCTAACGCGTCAGATGGCCCACTCGCCCTTGCGCATCAGCGCTTCGGCCGTGCCATCGGCGGCAATGCCATCGACGTCGAGTTCACCGGAGCCGATCATCCAGTCGACATGCACGAGGCTTGAATTCGCGCCGAGTGCCGCGAGTTCGTCCTTCGAGCGCTTGGAGCCGTCGCGGATGTTCTCGGTATAGGATTGGCCGACCGCGATGTGGCTCGCGGCATTCTCGTCGAACAGCGTGTTGTTGAAGATAATGCCGCTCTTCGAGATCGGCGAGGAGTGCGGCACCAGAGCCACTTCGCCCAGGCGGGCCGCGCCTTCATCCGTGTCGATAAGGTTGCGAAAGGCATCTTGTCCCTTCTCCGCCGTCATCTCCACGATCCTGCCGCGCTCGAAGCGCACTTTGATGCCGTCGATCAGCGAGCCCTGGTAGGAGAGCGGCTTCGAAGAGCAGACGATGCCGTCCACCATATCCTTGTGGGGTGCGGTGAACACCTCCTCGGTCGGGATGTTGGCGTTGCAGAACACGCCGTTCAGCGCCTTGCCGCCGCCACCTTTCCACGTGTGATCCGCGGCGAGACCGAGCATGAGATCGGTTCCAGGCCCCTTGTACTTGAGCGCCCGATAGCGCCGCTTGTTCAGGAATTCGGTGCGGCGGCCAAGATCGGCATTGTGCTGTTCCCAGGCCGCGATCGGGTCAGGCAGATCGGCCTTGGTGCAGGCGAAGATCGCCTGCCAGAGCCGGTCCATGGCCTCGCCCTCGGGGATGCCGGGGAACACCGATTTGGCCCAGGCAGGCGTTGCCGCCGCGATGACACACCAGTTGATGGCGAAGCCGGTGATCAGCTCCAGAGCCGGACGGTAGGCTTTCGAGCGTGCCTTGTTGGCGCGTGACAGCCTGCCGGGGTCCTGCCCAGCCAGGAGGGCAGGGTTCTCGCCAGCGATCGCCAAGCGCGCCGCACCGCCCTTGAAGGCCTCTGCCATTCCGTTGAAAAGCCAATCGGGCGCCACATCGAATGCCTCCCCGGGCGCATGCTGGTAGCGGGCCAGCGTCGTCTCGTCGTCGGCGTAGATGGTGGTCACCAGGCTTGCACCCGCCCTGTAGGCGTGTTCGGTGATGCGCCGGACCAGCGGCACCGCATCGAGCGGCGCCGTGATCAGCAGCTGCTGGCCCTTCTGGAGGTTGAGACCGGTGCGGACGGCAAGTTTGGCGTAGACGTCGAGAAGATGTTCGTGGGTCATGGACCAGAAACTACACGCAAGCCATCGGCCGTGTCCAAGTTTTCGGCATCTTCAAATCGGCTTCAAATCGGCGCAAATCGGGGCTATTCGGCAATGATGAGCATCCTCGATCCGCAGCAAACCCATCGCGAGGCCAAGATCCGCTATTTGGACGCCGATTTCCAGGTGGTCCGGGAGGGGGATTTCGTGCGCTGCGCCGCCACTGGCAAGCCCATCCCCCTGATCGCCCTGCGTTATTGGGACGTCGGCCGGCAGCAGCCTTTCGGCTCGGCCGAGGCGGCCTTCGGTGAACGTTTCAGTAGCCGCCCGTAAGGCCGCGAATGAAGGTTTCGGCCTCCGGCTGAAACAACACCAGCAGATTGGCCGCCATCACGGCCAGTTGCACGAAAAGTGTCGCCCCGGCGGACATGGCCTGCGCCCCGGCCGCTTTCCGGATCGCGTAGAGCCCCAAAAACAGGGCATTCAGGGCCATCAGTCGAGCGAACATCGGGGGGCTGCCGGCGGTCAGGAAGCCGAAGGTCTGGTCCCAGTTGGCGAGATAAAGGTATTCCAGCATGTGGCCCGGACCTGTTCGCTCGGGCTGGAATCCTAATGCCAAGCCGTGTATAGGCCAAGCTGATTTCACTGAAAGTAGGGGTTTGTTCCCCTCTGGAGTAAACGAGATGACGACGAACTGGACACCTGACAGCTGGCGGAGCTTCCCGGTCGTGCAGGTGCCGGATTACCAGGACCAGGCCAAGCTGAAGTCGGTCGAGGAGCAACTCGCCGGCTATCCGCCGCTGGTCTTCGCGGGTGAGGCCCGGAAGCTGAAGCGCAAGCTTGCCCGCGTTGCCGAGGGCAAGGGCTTCCTGCTGCAGGGCGGCGACTGCGCCGAAAGCTTCGCCGAACATTCGGCCGACAACATCCGCGACTTCTTCCGCGTCTTCCTGCAGATGTCCGTCGTGCTCACCTTCGCCGGTGGCCAGCCGGTGGTGAAGGTCGGCCGCATCGCCGGCCAGTTCGCCAAGCCGCGTTCCTCGCCCACCGAAACGATCAACGGCGTCGAGCTTCCGATCTATCGTGGTGACATCGTCAACGGCGCGGAAGAGACGATCGAGGCGCGCCGCCCCGATCCGGAGCGCCAGATCATGGCCTACCGGCAGTCGGCGGCTACCCTCAACCTGCTGCGCGCCTTCGCGCAGGGCGGCTACGCCAACCTCGAGCACGTCCACAAGTGGACGCTCGACTTCCTCAAGGATTCTCCGGCCTACGAGCGCTATCAGGAAATCTCGGACCGCATCACGGAAGCCGTCGGCTTCATGCGGGCCTGCGGCATCAATGCTGATACGGCGCCGCAGCTGCGCACCACCGATTTCTTCACCAGCCATGAAGCGTTGCTTTTGGGTTACGAACAGTCGCTGACCCGCGTCGATTCGACGAGCGGCGACTGGTACGCCACCTCCGGCCACATGCTGTGGATCGGCGACCGCACCCGCCAGCCGGACCATGCGCATGTCGAGTTCATGCGCGGCGTAAAGAACCCGATCGGCCTCAAGTGCGGCCCGTCGCTGAAGCCCGATGAACTGATCCGCCTCATCGACGCGCTGAACCCCGAGAACGAGCCGGGCCGCCTCACCCTCATCGCGCGCTTCGGCGCCGACAAGGTTGAAAAGCACCTCCCCGACC
>JBEARP010000219.1:0-8341 GCA_041163105.1 Pseudomonadota bacterium | reverse complement strand
TGCGTTCATCGCGCTGCCCAGTAGCAACAAGTGTTTCTTGCTGGCGGATTAGGTGCTGGGAGCAGGCGTAGAAGGTGTCGGTGTGGACGCTGATATCAAGTCGCTGATTGATCCTGATGGTGTCATACAGTGACTTGGCAAACTCTATGGCTTCTTTTCTATCAGCCGTACCTGCGCTTTTACGCACATACTTGCGATCCACGAACATGCGGACCTGCCAGAAGTTTGATGCGGGAATGCGATAGAGTTGCAGGGCATTGGGATACCCAGGGATCGTTTGGATATCAAATGGCGTTGTTCTGCTAGCCATGTATGTAAAGTATGAAACCTTACAGCTACATACAACCGATTTTTGATTATTCACTAAGTCTCTGATTTTACAGAGAAAATGGTGCCCAGGACCGGAATCGAACCAGTGACACGCGGATTTTCAATCCGCTGCTCTACCAACTGAGCTACCTGGGCACGCGTTGGGTGGCGGGTGTATATGAGATCGTCCGGCGGCTGGCAAGAGGAACGTTGGCGGCCTCTCTGCAGGGCAAATTGCCCGGTAAATCAATTACCTGCCGCAAGTGCGAAAACATTCCTGAGAGCTCCCTGCGAAAGTCCAATAAACCATCTCGCGCAATGCAGATATGACTCGCCGCCAAGGGTGGACCGCCTTGGGAGAGGTTCGGTCCTCCGCGGCAACAACGCGCGGTGCATCGCCACGCGGTTCAAAGGGGAGACTCGATGACGGATACGACAATCAAGGCCGGCGAGCGTTCGCGGCCAATGACGGCGGAGGAGAAGAAAGTCATTCTCGCCTCGTCGGCAGGCACCATCTTCGAATGGTATGACTTCTATCTCTACGGCTCGCTGGCGGCCATCATCGGCGCTCAGTTCTTCACCGCCTTCCCCGAGGCGACGCGCAACGTCTTCGCGCTCCTCGCCTTCGCGGCCGGTTTCATCGTCCGCCCCCTCGGCGCGCTGGTGTTCGGCATGCTGGGCGACCTCGTGGGCCGCAAGTACACCTTCCTCATGACCATCCTGATCATGGGCCTGTCGACCTTCCTCGTGGGCCTTCTGCCCAACTACAACAGCTGGGGTGCAGCGGCGCCGATCATCCTGATCGTGTTGCGCATGGCGCAGGGCCTGGCACTCGGCGGTGAATATGGCGGTGCGGCGATCTACGTCGCCGAGCACGCGCCGGGCAACCGCCGCGGCTATTACACCTCCTTCATCCAGACCACGGCAACCCTCGGCCTGCTGCTATCGCTGATCGTCATCCTGCTGGTGCAGGGCTACGTGAACGCCAACTGGCCCGAGACTGCGGTGCTCGATGCGGCCGGCGCTGCGGTGATGAACCCCGACGGCACGCCGATGATGATCAAGGCCTTCGCTGCCTGGGGCTGGCGCATTCCGTTCCTCGGCTCGATCCTCCTGCTGCTGATCTCGCTCTACATCCGCCTGCAGATGAATGAATCCCCCGCCTTCAAGAAGATGAAGGAAGAGGGGTCCGCCTCGAAGGCCCCGCTGCGCGAGGCCTTCGGCAACTGGCGCAATGGCAAGATCGCCTTGATCGCCCTGTTCGGCCTCGTCGCCGGCCAGGCCGTGGTCTGGTACTCGGGCCAGTTCTACGCGCTGTTCTTCCTCCAGAACGTGATCAAGCTCGACAGCTTCACGGCCAACGTCCTGGTGGCCTGGTCGCTGATCCTCGGCACCGGCGGCTTCCTGTTCTTCGGCTCGCTCTCCGACCGCATCGGCCGCAAGCCGATCATCCTGGCGGGCTGCCTGATCGCGGCGCTGACCTACATGCCGATCTTCAACCTGCTCACGAAGACGGCCAACCCGGCGCTGCATCAGGCCCAGCAGATCCCGGTCACGGTCGTGGCCGATCCGGCTGACTGCTCGTTCCAGTTCAACCCGACGGGCACGCTCAAGTTCACCAACTCCTGCGACGTGGCCAAGGCCCAGCTGCAGCGTTCGTCGGTGAACTACTCCACCGTTGCCGCACCTGCCGGCACCGTTGCCGAGATCAAGGTCGGCGACGTGGTCGTGCCGTCCTTCAACGCCACCGCCAACGCCGCCGCCATCAAGGCAGCGACGGAGGCGCTCACAACCGCCAAGGCCGGAACCGACCAGGCGGCCATCGATGCGGCCCAGGCCTCGCTCGACAAGGAGAAGGGCGTCAAGGCCAGCTTCGAGAAGACCCTGAACGATGCGCTGAAGGCCATCGGCTATCCCGTCGTCGGTGCCGACAACCCGACGATTGCCAAGGCCTCCAACTTCTTCGACATCTTCACCGGTCAGAAGCTGCTGCTCGTCGCGATCCTCACCTACCTCATCATCCTGGTGACGATGGTGTACGGACCGATCGCGGCCATGCTCGTCGAACTCTACCCGACGCGCATCCGCTACTCGGGCCTGTCGCTGCCGTATCACATCGGCAACGGCTGGTTCGGCGGCCTGATGCCCGCGACGGCCTTCGCGATCTCCGCACAGACCGGCAACATCTATGCCGGCCTGTGGTACGCGATCGTCATCGCCCTGATGACCGTGGTGATCGGCACCATCTTCGTGCCGGGCGGCACGCAGAAGAAGGACATCTTCGCCGACGACCTGCGGCGCTGATCCTTCCAGCACCTGAATTGCGGCGGGCCGGGGTTTCCCCGGCCCGTCTGCGTTTCAGCCCCCTCTGGCCTTCGAGATGGATTGCCAGGCCAGCCAGAACAGCCCGACGATCACCGCGTTGACGGCGATCCCTGAGGCTGTGGCGGTCAGTTGGGGCACGCCTGAGACAGGCATGGTGGCCGGAATGATGACGGCCACGAAGACAATGCCGGCCAGCAAGGGCAGAAGCACGCCGGTCTGCTGGCGTGTGCGCTGCGTGGTGTAGATGAGGCCAGCGAGCAGGCCGAGGCGGAAGATGTCGGTGAATTGCGCCACCACGAGTGCGGAAAGGTCCATGCCGGGTTCCTGTTAGGTTCCGCCCTTCTTATCAAGCCACTGCGCAAAAACAATATGGGCAGGCAGAGAACCCGGCACCCTGATGGGACTAAGGTCGGTGTTCCGCGCCGCAAGGGTATGTGGTGAATTCTCAACCATGCGGATCGCCTTGTTCTCCGATGTCCATGCAAATCTGCCGGCGCTCGAGGCCTGTCTCTCCGCCGCTGGGCGGCTGGGAGCGGACAGCCTTGCCTTCCTCGGTGATTTCGTGGGCTATGGGCCCGATCCAGAGGCCGTCGTCACCCGTGTTCGGCCACTGGTCGAGGCTGGTGCCATCGCCGTCCTCGGCAATCATGACCTCGCCGTTCTCAAGCCATCGAAAGACATGAACTCCACGGCTACTGAGGCGCTCGCGTGGACGCGCACGCAGTTGAGCCAGGCGTCGATGTCATTCCTCGCAGGCCTGCCCTTCGAGGCCCGCTCCGGAGACTTGCTCTTCGTGCATGCCGAAGCTTCCGATCCAACGGCGTGGTACTATGTGACCGATGTGGAGGCCGCACGTGCCAGCCTCGTGAACTGCACTGCCACGGTGACCTTCTGTGGCCATGTGCATGTCCCTGCCATCTACTGCCTGTCAGCGACGGGCAAGATGGTCTCGCATGTCCCCGTTCAGGAGGTGGCAATCCCTCTCATGGCGCAGCGCAAGTGGCTTGCGGTGCTCGGCTCAACCGGCCAGCCGCGGGATGGCAACCCGGCCGCCTCATTCGCCATGTATGACACCGCTGCCCGCACGCTGACCTATCACCGTGCGCCTTATGACGTTGAAAGCGTGTCGCATCACATCCGCGCCCTCGGGCTTCCCGACTCGCTGGCGGAAAGACTCTTGAGGGGGCGCTGAATGGTCAAGGGCAAGCTCAGCATCGGATCGGTTGTCGAGGGGTTCCGCATCGACAAGCTCACGCATGCAGGCGGCATGGCGCATATCTGGGGCGTCACGCGCGAGGCCGACGGCGCCACCTTCCTGATGAAGACCCCGGTCGTCTTCGAGGGGGAGGATCCCGCGGCCATTGTCGGCTTCGAGATGGAGCAGATGATCATGTCGCGGCTGAAAGGTCCGCATGTGCCGCGCCATGTCGCCAATGGCGACTTCGCAGTCCAGCCCTTCATCGTCATGGAGCAGCTGGCAGGAGAATCCCTGCTGCCGCTCCTGAAGCAGCTGCCGCTGCCGGTGGAACGGGTGGCGTCGATCAGCATCAGCATTGCCGATGCCTTGCAGTCATTGCACGATCAGGGCGTGGTGCATCTCGACGTGAAGCCTTCCAACATCCTGTTCCGCCCTACGGGCGAAGCGGTGCTGATCGACTATGGGCTCGCCCACCACCGTGACCTCCCCGACCTTCTGCAGGAGGAGTTCCGGCTGCCATATGGCACAGCACCCTACATGGCGCCGGAACAGGTGATGGGCATCCGCAGCGACCTGCGCAGCGATCTCTTTGCGCTCGGCTGCCTGATGTACTTCTTTGCCACGGGCGTGCGCCCCTTTGGCGACCCGCAGAAGCTGCGCGGCCTGAAGCAACGCCTGTGGCGTGATCCCGTGCCGCCGCGAAAGCTCAATCCCGACATTCCGCCATGGTTCCAGGAGATCGTGCTGCGCTGCCTCGAGGTGAAGGCTGGCCGCCGCTATCCCAATGCCGCCCAACTGGCGCATGACCTTCGCCACCCCGATCAGGTACAGCTCACCGCACGTGCCGAAAGGCGGGAAAGAGACGGCTTCTTCGCCGTGCTCAAGCGCCGCGGCGAGGGCGCGGAAATGCTGATCGACCGGCCGACCGGGCGCGTGGCGGAGGCATCCGACGCACCCATCGTCGCTGCCGCGATCAATCTCGACGACATGACGCCAGACCTGGCCGAACAGCTGCGCCGCAGCGCGCTCCGCATTCTCGAGCGCGCGCCGGACGCACGCCTTGCGGTGCTCAACGTCCTGAAGCTCAACCG
This sequence comes from Pseudomonadota bacterium, assembly GCA_041163105.1. GTDB lineage: Bacteria > Pseudomonadota > Alphaproteobacteria > Rhizobiales > Aestuariivirgaceae > Aestuariivirga. The sequence continues at coordinate 3,418 of JBEARP010000219.1, read as the reverse complement.
CATCGCGCTCGATCAGACACTGGATGAGCAAGGCCACAACAAGCACATCCAACGCCTCGTGGAGCTCAAGGACTGGGCCCGGCCCCTGAAGCTCTCGCCAGGCCGCATCACCTTTCATGTGCTGGAAGCAATCGATCCTGCGGAGACGCTGCTCGATTATGCCCGCGTCAACAACGTCGATCACATCGTGATGGGGGCCCGCGCCAATTCGACCATGCGCAAGCTGCTGGGCAGCGTGTCGGGCAAGGTCGCAGCGGAGGCGCCCTGCAGCGTCACGGTGGTCCGCAACCGCACCACCGACGGGTGAGCCGTCTGGACAGCGGCCCGCCGGGCGACATATGAACTTCGCGCAATTGACGGGATGAGGATGGCGATGACCAGCGCCGAAGAATTCAGCTTTGCGCCTGCCGATCTCGGGCAGGCTCATGATCTCGCGGTGTTCAGGCAGCTGAACGATGCCTATTTCGCCTGGATGGACGGGGAGCTTGCGCGTGTCACCGGCAAGGGCCTGCAGGACATCGTGGGCATGGATCGGGCGCGCTACGTCGATCTCACCGTGGAGGTGGCGCTGGCTGCCGTGCCGCACACTGCGCAGGTCTATTTCCTGCGCGATGGGTCGGGCCGCGTGGCCGCCATGGGCGAGCTGCGGACGCTTCCTGACGGCACGCCGGAGATCGTGCGCATCTTCACCCTGCCGGAATTCCGCGGCCGCGGCCTCGGCGCGCGCATGGTGAACCAGCTGGTGGCCGAGGCCGAAAGTGCGGGCCACGCCGTCGTCAGGCTCGATACCGGTGTGTTCATGCAGTCGGCGCAGAAGATTTACGAAGCAGCGGGCTTCAAGCGCCGCGATCCCTATCCGGGTGCCGAGCCGCCGGCCTTCCTGCAGCCCTTCTGGATCTACATGGAGCGTTCCGCAGCTTAAGGCTTGCGGGCCTGCAGCGAATAGGCAACCGGCATTTTGGGCAAGCCCTCGGGCAGCACCCACATGCGGCGGCGGCCCTCGACCGGCACCATCCAGGGCGCAAACTGCCACGCGAGGCGTTCATGCTCGTTCAGCCGTTCGATGGTGAGCCCGGCATCGATCATCGCGTTCGCGACATCGGAGATCGGGTGCAGCCATTCATGGGTCACCGGGTGCGCGATCTTCGCGGTGTCGCCGGTGTAGGTCGTCTCCTCGCTCATGGTGAGCGGCTTGTCGGGCTCGTTGCGCCAGTCGAAGCCGATGCGCAGGCCCTCGGCCTTCTCGTCGATCTGCATCAATGAAGGATGTCCTTCGAGAAGGTAGAGCCGTCCGCCGGGCTTCAGCAGCGAGGAGGCGACATTGGCCCAGCGCCGCACATCGGGCAGCCAGCCGATGGCACCCCAGGTGACATAGACCATGTCGAAGTCGCCATCGATCAGCTGCCGCGCGTCATAGACATTGCCTTCGACGAAGCTGGCATCGAGCCCCGTCTTCTGCTGCAGCATGCGCGCCGCGTCGATGGCCCTGGGCGAGAAGTCGAGCCCCACGCAGGAAGCACCCCTGCGCGCAAGACACAGCGTGTCGATACCGATGTGGCACTGGAGATGCGCGATGCGCAGCCCGAAGACGTCACCGATCTCCGCGTGCTCGATGTCGTGAAGATTGTCCTCCCCGTTCAGGAAGGCGTCGATGCGATAGCCGCCCGCTTCATCGCGGATGTGGATGTCGGCGCGGTCGTCCCAGTTCAGGCGGTTCTGTGCAAAAAAGGCGTCGGTCATGGCAATGGCTCATCGACAAAACAAAAGGGCCGGGAAAACCCGGCCCTTGGAAAGTTGCTTCTGCGGGCGCTATGGCCCTTCGCCTTACTCGGCGGCCTTCTCGGCAGCGGCAGCGACGAGGCCAATGGCCTTCTGCTTCTCGGCGATACGGGCAGACTTGCCGGTGCGGCCGCGCAGGTAATAGAGCTTGGCACGGCGAACCGCACCGCGGGGCACCACCTTGATCGAGTCGATCATCGGCGAGTAGACCGGGAACACGCGCTCCACGCCTTCGCCGTAGGACATCTTGCGAACGGTGAAGTTCTCGTTCAGGCCACCGCCGGAGCGCGCGATGCACACGCCCTCATAGGCCTGAACGCGCGAACGCTCGCCTTCCTTGACCTTCACGTTGACGATGACGGTGTCGCCCGGGGCGAATTCCGGCACGGCGCGCTGGGCGGCCACGACTGCAAGCTGCTCTTTCTCGAGCTGAGCGATGATATCCATTGACTGTCTTCCTTAAAGGGATGGGGGCCTATAGCCCCAACCCGGTCCAAAATCAAATCTTTCCCGACTCATTCGGCCCCCGGAGGGCGCGCCACAAATCGGGCCGTCTGGCCTGTGTCAGGGCGTTCCTCTGCTCCTGCTTCCACCGGGCAATCGCCTTGTGGTCGCCGGAGAGAAGAATCCCCGGAATTTCAACACCTTCCCAGTTGTTGGGCTTGGTGTAGTGCGGGTGCTCCAGGAGCCCCCCCTCGAAACTTTCTTCCTCGCCCGAGGCCTGTTTGCCCATGACGCCGGGCAGCAGCCTGACCACGGCATCGAGCAGCACGATGGCCGCAGGCTCGCCGCCCGACAGCACATAGTCCCCGATCGAGACCTCGCGCAGGTTGCGCCTCTCGATCACCCGCTCGTCCACGCCCTCGAAGCGGCCGCAGACGATCAGGCAACCCGCCCCCGCAGCAAGCTCACGAACGAGCCCCTGCGTCAGCGGCGCGCCCCGCGGGCTCATCAGGAGCCGGGGGCCCTCGTGCGGGGCGGCGTCGATTGCCGCTGCCAGCACGTCGGGTTTCAGCACCATGCCGGCACCGCCACCCGCCGGGTGATCGTCCACCGTGCGGTGGCGGTCGGTGGCGGAGGCCCGGATGTCGCGCGCCTCGAGCGACCAGATGCCCTGTTCCAGCGCGCGGCCCGCAAGCGACAGGCCGAGCGGCCCCGGAAACATGTCCGGGAAGAGGGTCAGCACGGTCGCCTTGAAGCTCATCGCTCCTCGTCCTCGCGCTTCGCTTGCGTGTCGAGGAAGCCCTCCGGCAGGTCGACCACGATCCTGTCCTCTGCCGTCTCCAGCACATACTGGTCGGCGAAGGGGATCAGCACAGTGTCCTTGCGGCCTTCGACCTTCACGTCGATCAGGTCGCCCGCGCCATAATCCGCCACGTCGACGATCTCGCCCAGAAGCGATCCGTCGCGCAAGTGAACCGAGAGCCCGATAAGGTCATGCACATAGACCTCGTCGTCTTCCGGCTCGGGAAGGCGCTCGCGCGGCACGAAGAGTTCCGTGCCCCTCAAGGCCTCCGCGGCGTTGCGGTCGGTCACGCCCTTGAGGATGGCGATGACGCCCTCCTTGTTCGGCCGGACCTTGGCGATCTCGATCTTGCGGCCCGCCGCCGTTTCGAGCGGCGAGTAGGACGCAATCGCG
>JBEARP010000218.1:0-5301 GCA_041163105.1 Pseudomonadota bacterium | reverse complement strand
ATGCGGCCTGGTGCGACGAGCTGGCCAAGTGGCGGCTCGGCGAACAGGCCTGGGACATGCTCACGGTGGGCGCCGGCGGCTACATCGGCGGGCGCTCTCTGGAAAAGGTGGCCGATGCGGTGAAGGCCCCGAGGCGCGCGGGATTTCCATTCATCCGCGGTTCAGATAGGAAGGGTTAGGACGCGATCATGAAAATTGCCCAAGCCACGCGCACGCCACTGACCATTGCGGGAGCCCTGCTTGCCGCTGCCCTTTGGGCTGTGCCCGCGGGCGCCCAGCAGGTGGCCCCGTCGCAGGCGGTGAAGCTGGCGCTGCAGGCGGTGCCGGGTGCCGAGCCGCTGGGCGTGAAACTCAAGGGCGACACCTACGTGGTGCGCCTGAAGCAGGACGGCAGCGTGATCCAGGTGCTGGTCGACGCCACCACTGGCCAGGTGTCGCAGTAGCGGGGAACAGCAATGCGCCTACTCGTCGTCGAGGATGATCCCGACCTCCGCCGCCAGCTGACGGCGGCACTGGCGGATGCGGGCTATGCGGTGGATGCCGCCAAGGACGGCGAGGAGGGGCACTTCCTCGGCGACACCGAGCCCTATGACGCAGTGGTGCTCGACCTCGGCCTTCCCATCATCGACGGCGTGAGCGTGCTGGAAAAGTGGCGGCGCGCCGGGCGCAAGATGCCGGTTCTCATCCTTACCGCGCGTGACCGCTGGTCTGACAAGGTGGCGGGCTTCGACGCGGGTGCCGACGACTATGTCGCCAAGCCCTTCCACATGGAGGAGGTGCTGGCGCGCATCCGCGCGCTGCTGCGCCGCGCGGCGGGCCATGCCACGAGCGAGCTTTCGGTAGGGCCCGTGGTGCTCGACACCAAGAGCTCGCGGGTGAGCGTCGACGGCATGCCGGTCAAACTCACCTCGCTGGAATTCCGGCTGCTCTCCTATCTCATGCATCACAAGGGCAAGGTGGTGTCGCGCACCGAGCTCGTCGAGCATCTCTACGACCAGGACTTCGACCGTGACTCCAATACGGTCGAGGTGTTTGTGGGGCGCCTGCGCAAGAAGCTGGGCGTGGACGTGCTGCACACCATTCGCGGCATGGGCTATACCGTCACCGAGCCGGACAATGCGGCCTAGCTCGCTGTCGAGCCGGCTGATCCTGTCATCGCTGGTGGTCAGCGTCGTGCTGCTCGTGGCAACGGGCCTGCTGCTTGCCAGTCTCTTCACCGTCGCGCTGGAGCGCAATTTCGACCAGCGGCTGCGCTCCGTGCTGGATGGTCTTCTCGCCAACATCGAGGTGACTGCCGAGGGCAGCCCGCGCCTGTCGAGCGCCATCGTCGACCCGCGCTTCGGGCTGCCGCTGTCAGGCTGGTATTGGCAGGTGGTGCCGGTGGATGGCGCGCAGGGCAGCGCCGACCTCGCCTCCAACTCGCTGCTCGAGCAACGGCTTGCCGTGCCGCGGGACGTTGCGGGAAATCCCGGCGTTCAGGCCTTCTACCTCACGGATACGCTGGGCGTGACGCTGCGCGCCATCGAGCAGGTGTTCACGCTGCCCGGCAGCACCCGGCAGTATTCCGTGCTGGTGGCCGGAAACTACGATGAGCTCTCAGCCGAGGTGCAGAGCTTCAACCGCGCGCTGATTTCAAGCCTGGTGCTGCTTGCGCTTGGGCTTGCGCTGGCGGTGTTCGTGCAGGTGCGTTTTGGCCTCAGGCCGCTGCGCGCCATGCAGGCCAACCTGCTGGCCATCCGCCAGGGCGAGGTGACGGACCTGAAGGGCGAATACCCGGCCGAACTCAGGCCGGTGGCGGATGAGCTGAACCTGTTGATCCAGTCCAATGCCGAGATCGTGGAACGGGCGCGCACGCAAGTGGGCAACCTGGCCCATGCACTGAAGACGCCACTCAGCGTGCTGACCAACGAGGCTGCGGGGCAGGAGACACAACTTGCCGCCAAGGTGACCGAGCAGACCGGACTGATGCGCGACCAGGTGAGCCTCTACCTCGACCGCGCCCGGCGCGCGGCGCGCGCCCAGGGGCTGGGTGCCGTGACCGATGTGAAGCCCGTGCTGGAGGCGCTGGCCCGCACGCTGGAGCGCATCAACCGCGACAAGGCCGTCACCGTGACCGTCGACTGCGCTGAGGCACTGAAGTTCCGTGGCGAACGACAGGACCTCGAGGAGATGGTGGGTAACCTGATGGATAATGCCTGCAAGTGGGCGGCCTCGCGGGTGACCGTTTCCGCCCGGCCGGCTCCGCCCACGGCGGGGCGCGGCCTGCTGGTGATCGCCGTCGAGGATGACGGGCCCGGACTTCCGCCCGAACAGCGCGCGCAAGCGCTGAAGCGCGGGCAGCGACTGGACGAGACCAAGCCCGGCTCCGGCCTTGGCCTTGCCATCGTCCGGGAGACGGCGGCCATGTACAATGGTGAGGTGCGCCTGGAAGAGGCGTCACTGGGCGGGTTGCGGGCATCGCTGACCCTCGGGTCTGCATCCTGAAATTGAGATTAAATTGACTGAACGCCCGGTCAGCAACTCCGGCTTGCAATCCTTTCACCTTCGCCCTATGCTTAACGCACGTCAGGCGATAGATTCTAAATCTGACGCCACTTCAAGCTGAGCAATGCAATCGTTCAGTCTTTCTGGCCAACCGTGCCCTTCGTAAGATCCCCCCGGTCGCGAAGGCACAGCAGAAGGGCGGGCCCGCAAGGACCCGCCCTTCATTGTTGCAATCCTTTTCTCACGTCTTCTCAGGCGACCTCGGTGCCCTCGATCACCGGTATGCCGCGCTCGCGATAGGGCGTGCGGCCATAGAAGGCCCGGTAGCACTTCGAGAAATGCGAGGGCGATGAGAAGCCGCAGGCCAGTGCGACGTTGATCACCGACATATCCGTCTGCAGCAGCAGCGAGCGCGCCTTCTTGAGGCGGAGTTCGAGGTAGTAGCGCTTGGGGCTGCGGTCGAGGTAGCGGCGGAACAGGCGCTCCAGCTGGCGCGTCGACAGGCCCGCCTGCTTGGCGAGGATCGAGGGCGACAGCGGCTCCTCGAGGTTCTGTTCCATCTCCTCGATGATGCCGACGAGCTTGGGGTGCCTGGCGCCGATGCGTGCGGGCAGCGACATGCGCTGGTGTTCGGAATGATGGCGGATCGGCGAGTGCAGGATGCCCTCGGCCACGGCGGAGGCCAGCTCCGGCCCATGCTGGCTGGCGATCAGCGTCAGCATCATGTCCAGCGCCGTGGTGCCGCCGGCCGAGGTGAAGCGGTCACGGTCGATCTCGAACAGCCCGCCCGTGGCATCGAGTTCCGGGAAGGCCTCGGTGAAGCCCGGCATGTTCTCCCAGTGGATGGTGCATTTGTAGCCGTCGAGCAGGCCCGCCTCGGCGAGGATGTGAGCACCGGTGCAGACCGCGCCGATCGAGGTGCCCTTGCGCGCCACCTTCCGCAGCCAGGCCACCAGCCGCTTGTCGGTGTGGCGCTGCACGTTGAGCCCGGCGCAGATCAGGATGGTGGCATCCTCCGGGATCGACGCCAGGTCGCCATCGACCATGGCGAGGATGCCGTTGGAGGCGGCCACCGGCTGGCCATCAATGGAATGCATGGTCCACTTGTAGAGCGTCTTCTCGGACATGCGGTTGGCGAGCCGCAACGGCTCGATCGCCGAGGTCACCGGCATCATCGTGAATTCCGGCACCACCACCACGGCCATGTGCTGGGGCAACTGCTTGGGGGGATCGCCGAACATGCGGGCGGAAACTCCTGTTTGAACCCTTTTCGCGCAAGTTCGAGGCATTGTCCACCAGCGTCATGTCGCAGGTGGAAAACGACACGACCAAATCGCGCCGGTCGCATTCGTAATGGCGGGGTCGCAAACATCCGGGCGGGGACATTGCAGCGGGGGCAATCTCCGCCCACCCTAACGGAGCCAGAATTCGATGAATGCCCCGATCACCGCCGCCGGATCCTCCACCGCCTCGTTCCTGCGTCTCTCCTCCATCGAGATCACGCCGAAGCAGGTGGAGAAGCTGCCGATCCTGAAGGAGAAGATGGTCCCGGGGGCCCGCGTCTTCGTGGCGCTGATTGATGCTGGCGACCTCGCCGGCCAGATCGAAGCGGTGCGGCAGCTGAGGGCGGCAGGCTTCCAGCCGGTGCCGCATGTGCCCGCCCGCTTCGTGAAGGACGAGGCCGACCTCCGCGCCCGTATCAAGGCGCTGGCGGAAGCCGGTTCCGACACCATGCTGGTGCTGGGCGGCGGTGCGCCCGAGCCCATCGGCCAGTATGACGCGGCGATCCAGCTGATGCAGACCGGCGTGTTTCAGGCCAATGGCGTCAAGTCGCTCGGCATCGCCGGCCACCCCGAGGGCAACCCCGACATCACCAAGGTGCATGGCGAGGCGGTGCTGCTGAAGGCGCTGAAGGAGAAGCAGGCCTACATCAAGGCCAATGGCCTCGAGGGCTTCATCGCCACCCAGTTCCTGTTCGAGGCCGGCCCGGTGGCGGAATGGGCGCGGGGGCTTCGTGCCGAAGGCATCGACCTTCCCATCTATGTCGGCATTCCCGGCCCCGCCACCATCAAGACGCTGGTGAAATATGCCGCCATGTGCGGCGTGGGCAATTCCGCCCGCTTCATCCGCAAGCAGGCGCTGAACATCACCAAGCTGCTCACCGTGAACACGCCGGATGAGTTCGTCGCCGGCCTCGCTCAGGTGCACTACGGCCAGCCGGAGCTGGGCATCGCCGGCCCGCACCTTTATCCGTTCGGCGGCTTCGACAAGCTGTTCGACTGGCTGGCGACGGTGAAGTGAAGGCGGTTCGCCGCTTTCTCGATCCCTAACGTCGACCACCAAGTAACCGTCATCCCGGCGAAGGCCGGGATCCCACTTTGCTTGCCGCGTTTGCTGACCTGAAGCGGGACCCCGGCCTTCGCCGGGGCGACGCCAATGAGGTGGGTGTCAGTCTTGCACGAGCGTTGCCAGCACATCGATCTCATCATGCAGGTCGCGCCATTCGGGATTTGTCTCTTCCACCAGCCTGATCTTCCACGCGCGCTGCCATTCCTTGATCTGCTTTTCGCGTCGAATGGCGGAGGCCATGCTGTGCCGGTGCTCGTACCAGACGAGGGCGGTGACGTCATATTTGGACGTGTAGTCCGGCGTTGTACTATTCTTATGGTCGCAAACGCGTGACCAGAGCTTCGATGTGACGCCCACGTAGAGGGTTCCCCGATAGCGGCTCGCCATGATGTAGACTGCAGGATGTTTGGCGTCGTGCATGGCCGACGTTAATTCGGAGCAAGAAGTCAGCAAAGCGGGATCCCGGCC
>JBEARP010000217.1:0-9840 GCA_041163105.1 Pseudomonadota bacterium | reverse complement strand
GCAGACGTCACCTGCTCCACCGTCCACGCGGCCGCGAGATCGGCCACTGCGATGAGCAGCGCCACCCGCTTCTTCGCCTGGCGCAGCCTTGCCATCACCTCCGCCTGCGAGAGGGCGGGGTCGATGCTTTCCAGTTCGCCCAGCTGCTGAGTCAGAAGTTCATCCGCATCCTCCCCGAACACGCGCCCCGCAAAGCCGGGGTCACGCAGCATCAGCTGCCGCAGGAAGGGCGAGGCCCCGGCAATGTTCTCCGCCAGCGCGGCCCTTTCAGGCGGAATGATGCCGGCCGGCATCTCGGCGCGGAACAGGGCAACGGCAGTTTGGTCGAGGGCGGAGGCGGGCGGATTGAGGATCATGCCGAGGTTCTAGTGCAACTCGGGCGGAAGAGGAAATCTCTCCCGTGCCATCAGGCGTGCCACACCGGCAGCACGAGCGTAGCCTTCAGGCCCGGGGTGTTGTCTTCCAGCAGCAGCGCGCCCTTGTGGAGTTTCATGACGCCGGAGACGAGGCTGAGGCCAAGGCCGTTGCCGGGCTTCGAGCGGCTCTGGTCGAGGCGGACGAAGCGTTCGGTAACGCGGCCGCGGTCTTCCACCGGGATGCCGGGGCCGTGGTCGGCCACGGTGATGGCCACCTTGTCGTCCTCCTGTGCGGCGGTCACCGTGATCGCGGGGGTTTCGCCATCGCGCGCGCCGTATTTGAGGGCGTTGTCGAGCAGGTTGGTGAGGGCCTGCGCGAGGAGCTGGCGATCACCCAGAACGGTGAGGCCGGGTGCCGTGGAACTGGTCAGCGTACCGCCCTCTTCCTCGGCCATCGGCTCATAGAGTTCGACGACGTCGGCGATGAGTTCGCTCACGTCCACCGCGACGAGGCCGCTGCGGGACTGGCCGGCCTCGGCCCGCGCGATGGAGAGCAGCGCGTTGAAGGTGTCGAGCAGGCGGTCGGACTCATCCACCGTGTTCTCGAGCGCCGAGCGGTATTCGGCCTCGGAGCCGGAGCGCAGCGCGGCCTCGACGCGCGCCTTGATGCGGGTCAGCGGCGTCTTGAGATCATGGGCCACGTTGGAGGAGACTTCCTTCATCGCCGCCATCAGGCTCTCGATCTGGTCGAGCATCTCGTTCAGGGCCAGCGCCAGCCGGTCGAGCTCGTCGTTGGAGCCGGCGACGGGCATGCGGCCCGACATGTTGCCCGCCATGATGGTGCGGCTCGCCTCGGTGATGGCATCCACCCGGCGCAGGAAGTTGCGGCTCATCAGCAGGCCGCCGCCAAGGCCCAGCACCAGGGCGATGGCCAGCGCATAGAGAATGGTCTGGCGGATGATGTCGGCGAACTGCCGCAGCGCCTCGACGTCGCGGCCCACCACCAGCTCGAAGCCTCCGGCAAGGCGGGTGTAGAAGGCGCGCGCCGTGTGGCGCTCGCGGGTGGCGCCATTGCCAACGTCGAGCGGAAACTCGATCCAGCCGGACTCGTCATCCGGGATCTTCGGCAGGCTCGTCAGGTTTCCGGCGATGCGGCGGCCCGACGGGTCGGCGAGGAGATAGACGGCGCGGCTGTCGTTGCTGCTGCGCCGCTGCACCGTGTCGAGGATGCCGTTGAGGCCGCGCAGCCGATACTGGTCGGCCAGCCCCTGCACCTCGGCCTGGATGGTGTAGTCCGTCTGCTCCTGCAGCAGCACGGCGGTGTTCCAGTAGACATAGCCCAGCAGGGCCGAAACCGAGACCGCGAACAGAATCAGGTAGAGCGCCGCGAGGCGGAAGGTGGAGGTGCGGAGGAGCTTGGCCCGGACCGTCACTTGTCGCGGATCATGTAGCCCGCTCCGCGCACGGTTTGCAGGATGGGCTCATCATGGCCCTTGTCGATCTTGGCGCGCAGCCTGGAGATGTGCACGTCGATGACGTTGGTTTGCGGATCGAAGTGATAGTCCCACACGTTCTCGAGCAGCATGGTGCGGGTCACGATGTGGCCGGCGTTGCGAACGAGATATTCGAGCAGCTTGAACTCGCGCGGCTGCAGCAGGATGGGCTTGCCGGAGCGGGTGACCGTGCGGGTGAGCAGGTCGATCTCGAGGTCTGCCGCCTTGAGCTTCGTCGTCTGCGGGGCCTCCTTGGCGCGGTGGCCGAGGTTTTCGACCCGGGCAATCAGCTCGGCGAAGGCATAGGGCTTGCCGAGATAGTCGTCGCCACCGGCGCGCAGGCCCTTCACCCGCTCATCGACGTCGGCGAGCGCGGAGAGGATGAGCACCGGGGTCTTGATATTGTGCTCGCGGAGCTTGCGGATGATGGTGAGGCCATCGATCTTGGGCAGCATGCGGTCGACGATCAGCACGTCGTGCACGGCCTCGAGGGCGAGCCCCAGGCCTTCCTCGCCGTCGGCGGCATGGTCGGCGACGTGGCCGGCTTCGGCCAGGCCCTTCACCAGCCAGCTGGCGGCTTCGCGGTCGTCTTCGATGACTAGAATGCGCATGGCCTGCCGTGCGGGGGTTGCTGTCCAGACGTGGGAATCGTGCTCTCTAACTTGCATGTTCCATCTCCGGTGAAAAGGGGGGCGCGGAGGAGGAGGTCCGGGGCGGGACCAGCCTCCTCCGCGGTAAAGGCACGCGAAACGCGGAGCGGGGGATGGGGCGTTGTCCGCGTGCCCTTTTCTCTGGGTGTCAGCCCTTGGCGGTGGGCAGCGCGATGAAGCGCTGGCCGTCCTCGGTCTTCACCAGCATCAGGACCTTCTTCTTGTCGCTGTCCTTCAGCGCGGCGCGCACCTCGGAGGGGGCGTTCACCTCGGTGCCGGCCACCTCGAGGATGGTGTCGCCGGCCTTCAGGCCGCGCTCGGCGGCAGCGCTGCCGGGCTCGACTTCGGTGACCGTGACGCCCGGACCGTCCTGGGCCGGCGCGACCTTGAGGCCGAGGTTGGCCAGCGAGACGGACTTGTCGGCGCTGTCCTCCTTGGTGTCCGTCGCGGCCATCTTCTTGTCGTCCGGCATGGTGCCGATCTTGACGTCGAGGTCCATGGTCTTGCCATCGCGGACGATGGTGAGCGGAACCGCGTCGCCCGGCTTGATGCCCGCCACCTTGCGCGACAGGTCGCGCGAGTCGGTGACGTCCTTGCCGTCGATCTTCAGGATGGTGTCACCCTGCTTCACGCCGGCGGCCAGCGCGGGCGAGTCTTCGGTCACGTCGGCGACGATGGCGCCCTTGGCATCCTTGAGGCCCAGGCTCTCGGCGATGTCGTCCGTCACCGGCTGGATCTGGACGCCCAGCCAGCCGCGGGTGACCTTGCCGTTCTCCTTCAGGCTCTCGATGATGCTCTCGGCGGAGGACGCCGGGATGGCGAAGCCGATGCCGACCGAGCCGCCCGAGGGAGAGAAGATCGCGGTGTTGATGCCGACGACTTCGCCCTCGAGGTTGAAGGCGGGGCCGCCCGAGTTGCCGCGGTTGATGGCGGCGTCGATCTGCATGAAGTTGTCATAGGGGCCGGAGCCGATGTCACGGCCGAGCGCCGAGACGATGCCGGTGGTGACAGTGCCGCCGAGACCAAAGGGATTGCCGACCGCCATCACCCAGTCGCCGACGCGCGGTTCGCCCTTGGTGAAGGCAACATAGTCGAACTTCTTGCCCTCGCCGTCGAGCTTGATGAGCGCGAGGTCGGTCTTGGGATCGGTGCCGATCACTTCGGCCTTGTACTCGGTGCCATCCTTCATGGTGACGGACACCTGGTCGGCGTCCTTGACCACGTGGTTGTTGGTCACCGCATAGCCGTCAGCCGAGATGATGAAGCCGGAGCCCACCGCCATGCCACCCTTGGGGTGCGCGTCCTCGCCACCTTCGCCGCCCTGGCCGCCCATGCCGGGCAAGTCGCGGAACTGCGGGAACTGCTTGAAGAACTCTTCCATGCCGCCGGGCATCTTCTTGCCCTGGGCCTGCTCGTCGCCGGAAGCAGCGGCATTGGCATACTTGACCTGCACGCTGACGACGGCCGGCATCACCTTGTCGACGAGGTCGGCGAAACCCTTGCTCGGGTCGACGGCGTCGGCCTTGAGCTGGTTCTGCGCGACGGCCTGGGTGGCGGGAAGAACCGACACTGTGGCCACGAGGGCGGTTGCGGCCATGAGGCCGGCGGCGAAGGCACCGAGCGTCTTGTTCTTGATTGCGGACATTTTGTTCGTCTCCATCGAGGTGTTGTTTCGATGAAGCCAAGCTAGGTATGCGCGCCTTACGGTGACCTGTCCGGCAGATGAAACTTCAGTAAGTCTTGCGGCAATGCGGGGGCTATTGCATGGCCTGTTCAAGGGCCCGCTTCTCGTCCTCGGACAGTGGCTTCTCAGGCGCCGCCACACTGCGCCGGCGGCGCAGAACCATCACCGTGCCGGCGATCAGCAGAACCGCGAAGGGCGTGCCCCACAACAGCATGGTCCCGGCGTTGAAGCGCGGCTTCAGCAGCACGAAATCGCCATAGCGGGCGACGACATAGTCCATGATCTCGGCATCGGTCTTGCCCGCCGACAGCTGCTCGCGCACCAGCGTGCGCAGGTCCTTGGCAAGCGGTGCATCCGAATCGTCGATCGACTGGTTCTGGCAGACGAGGCAGCGCAGATGCGCTGAAATGGCCCGCGCCCGGTGCTCGAGCGCGGGATCGCCCAGCTGCTCGTCGGGCGACAGCGCCAGCGCCGGCGAAACCGCAAACAACAGCGCAAGTACGGCGAGAAGCCTCCGCATCATTCGGCCGCCGCCGGCTGCAGCGCTGCGGCGCGCTTGGGCGCCCCCACGCGGTAGCGCCTGTCGGAGATCGAGAGGAAGCCGCCGAGGAACATCACCACCGCGCCGAACCAGATGAAATTGACGAGCGGGTTGTAATAGAAGCGCATGGCGCGCGCGCCGCCCGTCGTCTCGTCGCCCATCACCACATACACGTCGCCGAGCAGCATCTGGTAGAGGCCCACCTCGGTGGTGGGCATTCCGGACGGCTTGAAGATGCGCTTCTCGGAGCGCAGCGTGGCGAGTTCACGGTCACCCTCCTTCACGAGGAAGCTGCCCACCTTGCCGGTGTAGTTCGGCCCGCTCAAGGGCGCCTCACCGAGGAAGGTGACGTTGTATTTGCCCACTGCCGCGGATTCGCCGGGCTTCAGCGCCACGATCACCTCGATGCGCCACAGCGAGATGGCGATGATGCCCGCCACCATGATGCCGACGCCGGCATGCGCCACCGCCGTGCCGATGGCGGCGCGCGGCAGACCGACAAGGCGATGCCAGAAGGTGGAGAGCGGCACCTTGCCGAGGCCGGTCTTGGCCGCCAGATCGGCAATCGCCCCGAACACCAGCCACGCTGCAAGCCCCATGCCGACGGGCGCCAGCCAGGGCCCGCGCACGTCGAGCGCCAGCACGAACAGGCCAACGGCAACGGCCAGCGCCAGAGCGATCCACAACCGCCTCAGGGCGAGCCCGAGGTCGCCGCGCTTCCAGGCGAGGAAGGCGCCCACCGGCACGATCAGCAGCAGCGGCAGGATGATCGGGCCGAAGGTGAGATTGAAGTAGGGCGGGCCCACCGAGATCTTGTCGCCCGTCACCGTTTCCAGCGCCAGGGGATAGAGCGTGCCCACGAATACCGCGAGGCAGGACACGCAAAGCAGCAGGTTGTTGAGGACGAGGCTGCCCTCGCGGCTGACCGGCGCGAACAGGCCCCCCGACTTGAGCGTCGGCGCGCGCCACGCGAAGAGCGACAGCGAACCGCCGATGAAGACGCACAGGATCAACAGGATGAACAGGCCGCGGTCCGGGTCCACCGCAAAGGCGTGAACCGAGGTGAGCACGCCGGAGCGCACGAGGAAGGTGCCCATGAGCGACAGCGAGAAGGCAAGGATCGAGAGCAGCACCGTCCAGATCTTCAGCGCGTTGCGCTTCTCGACGACGACGGCGGAATGGATCAGCGCCGTGGCGACGAGCCAGGGCATGAAGCTGGCGTTCTCGACCGGGTCCCAGAACCACCAGCCGCCCCAGCCAAGTTCGTAGTAAGCCCACCACGAACCCATGGCGATGCCAACGGTGAGGAACATCCAGGCCACCAACGTCCACGGCCTGACCCAGCGCGCCCAGGCGGCGTCGACGCGGCCCTCGATGAGGGCTGCCACCGCGAAGGCAAAGGCGATGGAGAGGCCCACATAGCCCGCATAGAGGAAGGGCGGGTGGAAGGCCAAGGCCGGGTCCTGCAGGATCGGGTTCAGGCCATTGCCCTCAACCGGCGGCGGCACGACCCGCAGGAAGGGGTTCGACGTCATGACGATGAACAGCAGGAAGGCCAAGCCCACCGAGCCCTGGATGGCCAGCACGCGGGCGCGCAGCCCCAGCGGCAGGTTCTGCCCGAACAACGCCACCGCCGCGCCATAGAGCGCCAGGATCAGCACCCACAGCAGCATCGAGCCCTCGTGATTGCCCCACACGCCGCTGATCTTGTAGAGCAGCGGCTTGGCCGAATGCGAATTTTCCGCCACGTTCAGCACCGAGAAGTCGGACACGACATAGGCGTATGTGAGGGCGGCGAAGGAAATGCCCACCAGAACCAGATGCAGCAGGGCCGCCGAAATGCCCGCCCGCATCGCCGCCACGTCGCCCCTCTGGGCGCCCCACAGCGGCACCACGAACTGGTAGAGCGCCACGCCGAGCGCGAGGATCAGCGCGAAATGGCCGATTTCGGCGATGGAAATCATTGCCCTGCTCCCTTGCCCAGCTTCACGCCCTTTTCCTTCAGACTGTTGGCGAGCTCGCGCGGCATGTAGTTTTCGTCATGCTTGGCGAGCACCGTATCGGCCACGAAGCTGCCGTCGGTCTGCAGCTTGCCTTCCGTGACCACGCCCTGCCCCTCGCGGAACAGGTCAGGCAGGATGCCGTCATAGGTCACGGTGACGGTCTTGATGGTGTCGGTCACGCCGAAGCTTGTCAGCGTGCCCGGGCCCTTCTTGACGGTCCCCTCCTCCACCATGCCGCCCAGCCGGATGCGCTGACCGGGCTGAACGCCCGTCTCGGTCAGGTCGCTCGGGGTGTGGAAGAAGGTGATGGTGTCGGACAGCGCATAGAGCACGAGGCCGGCGGCGAGCCCCAGCACGGCAAGGCCGCCGAGGATCAGGGACAGGCGCTTCTTCTTGCGTGTCATTCGACTTTCATTTCCCTTGCCAACGCCGCAATCTGCGCCAGCGCGTCTTCATTGCCGCTGAACGTCTCCAGCGCCTTCTCGTAGGCCGCCCTGGCCTTGTCCGTATCACCCAGCACGGTCCGGGCGCGGATCAGCCGCAGCCAGCCCTCAAGATTGTCCGGATTTGCGGCAAGTTTCTGGTCGAGGCCATCGACCATGGAGCGAATCATCGCCTGCTGGTCGTCGGCGCTCATGTTCGAGGCGTCCGCCATGGTCTGCTGGTCAAGCGCCGGGGGCTTGGCGTTCATGTCCTGCATCTCGGCCAGCAGCATCTGCCGCCACGGCGCATCGGCCGGCGTGTCCTTCAGGAAGGCCTCGAAAGCGGCCTTGGCCTCGGCCGTCTTGCCTTCCTGCTTCAGGGCGAGGGCATCATAGAAACGGGCCTTCGGGAAGGTGGGGTCGATGGCGAGCGCCTGTGAAAAGACTTCATGCGCGCTGGCCGGCACGATGCCCTGGTTGGCCATCACCTGCGCCTCGCCGAAGTCGGAGAGGTTCGCGGCATCAGGCGGCGACAGCCTCACCACGTTGCGGAAGGCCTCCGCCGCATCGGCCCAGCGCATCATGCGGCGATAAGCGGGGGCCAGGATCTGCCAGCCCTGCAGATCGTCGGGGTTGGCCTCGAGATGGGCCTCAACCTTGGCGATCAGCGCGTCCATGTCGCCGGCCTTTTCGGCATTGGCCATGCGCGCGGCATGGGGCACATCGGCAAGCTGCGGGCTGCCGGCCTTGAGGTAGAGCGGCAGCGCCACCAGCGGCACGATCAGCGTGGCGGCGATGGCAGCCCAGGCAACGCCCGAAACCGGCTTTTTCACGGGTTCCTGCGCCGCGGCAATCAGCCGGCGGGAGATTTCGTTGCGCGCCGCATCAGCTTCGGCCTTGCCGATCGTGCCGCGCTCGACGTCGCGGTCGAGCTCCGCCAGCTGGTCGCGGAACACCGCCCGGTCATAGGTGGCGCGCTCCGCCTCGCTCTCGGCGGGCTTGGACTTTATGACCGGCCAGAGCAGCGCGCCGATCACGGCGGCGGTCATGGCGGCAAAAACGATCCAGATCATCATGATCCATGAGTTAATCCGGCAGAGGGTATTAAAGCAATTCATCCCGGTGGCGCAATTGCCGGCGCATTGTCGCATGGCGGTGCGTGGGCGTCGGAAAAGCCTTGGTCCAGCCCTTCCGGTTGCGATAGAAAACGCCCCAGTTGCAAGGAATTCACCCATGAAGCCGCGCTATTCCATCTTTTCGCTCGCGCGAAACGCGATGAATTACCACAAGGATTGGGAACGGGCCTGGCGCTCCCCCAACCCGAAGAAAGAATATGACGCCGTCATCGTCGGCGCAGGCGGCCATGGGCTGGCCACTGCCTATTACCTCGCCAAGAACCACAAGATGACCAACATCGCGGTGGTCGAGAAGGGCTGGCTGGGCGGCGGCAACACCGGGCGCAACACCACCATCATCCGCTCGAACTACCTCCAGGACCCCTCGATCGCCATCTATGAGCTCGCCCGCTCGCTCTACGAAGACCTGTCGCAGGACCTGAACTACAACGTCATGTTCTCCCCGCGCGGCGTGCTCATGCTGTGCCAGACGCAGCACGAGTTCCGCGCCTTCCAGCGTACAGCACACGCCAACCGCCTGGCAGGCCTCGACTGCCGCATGGTGACGCCGGCGGAGGTGAAGGAGATCGTGCCGATTATCAACGACGATCCGAACTGCCGCTACCCGATCCTCGGCGCCTATTACCAGCCGCGCGGCGGCACGGGCCGGCATGACGCTGTGGCCTGGGGCTATGCCCGCGGTGCCGACGCCATGGGCGTCGACATCATCCAGAACTGCGAAGTGACCGGCATCCAGCGCGAGGGCGGCAAGGTCATCGGCCTCGAGACCACCAAGGGCGTGATCAAGACCAGGAAGATTGGCGTCGTCACCGCCGGCAATGTCTCCACCGTCATGGACATGGCGGGCGTGCGCATGCCGATCGAGAGCCAGTGCCTGCAGGCGCTCGTCTCGGAGCCGATCAAGCCGGTCATCGACTGCGTGGTCATGGCCAACACGGTGCACGGCTACATGAGCCAGTCCGACAAGGGCGAGCTCGTCATCGGCGGCGGCACCGACCCCTACAACAATTATTCGCAGCGCGGCTCCTTCCCCGCCCTCGAGCACACGGTGGCCGCACTGGTCGAAACCTTCCCCATCATCTCGCGCCTGCGCATGCTGCGCCTGTGGGGCGGCATCGTCGACATGACGGGCGACCGCTCGCCGATCATCTCCAAGACGCCGGTGGACGGGCTCTTCGTCAACTGCGGCTGGGGCACGGGCGGCTTCAAGGCCATTCCAGGGTCGGGCTGGGTCTTCGCCGACACCATCGCCAATGACCGCCCCCACCCCATCGCCGAGCCCTTCGGCCTCAACCGCTTCCAGGAAGGCCGCCTGATCGACGAATCCGTCGCAGCCGCCGTCGCCCACTAGGAGAAAGACAGATGCTTGTCGTCAAATGTCCCGTCTGCGGCGCCGAAGGTGACGAAACGGATTTCCACGCCGCGGGCCAGGCCCATGTGCGCCGCCCCGCCACCACCGACCCGGCCCATGTGACGGACGAGGAGCAGAGCAACTACCTGTTCATCCGCATCAACCCCAAGGGCCTGCACTTCGAGCGCTGGCGCTGCGACCGCG
>JBEARP010000216.1:0-5858 GCA_041163105.1 Pseudomonadota bacterium | reverse complement strand
CGATGCCTCACCAGTGTGCGGAGAGGTCGATCTACAGTGAATTTGCGGCTGCCATCGCACGGTCAACCCATATAAATCAGGAACTTACCTGAATCTGCCAGTTATCAGTTTTATCCCGTAGGGCGCGCCACTTCCCTAGGCACCGTTTTCACAGGTCCGCCTTGGGAGATCGCCGCGCAACTCCCAGAGACCAGAAATGGACGAGCGGTTCGCGGGTGAGCCGCCTTGTCACCAGGAAGCTAGGGCGTGTACCAGATCGGCGAGGTGTAGGCCCGCTCCGTCACTGTCATCGGCGTCCCTGGCAGAGGCTTCACGCTGAAACGCTTGGCGTCGTAGGCAGTCCAGCGCGGAGTTGGAATCTCGATGACGCGCCCGTAATAGAAGGCTTCCTGTTTTGGATCGAAGTCCGGATCCTTCCAGACAGCGATCAGTTCCGGCGCGCCAATGGTGTTTTTCCATGTGGCATTTTCGACATCAACCGTGCTGCCGACCGATGGTACCTTGCCGTCTGGTCCCGGCTTGCGGTCGCCGCCCCATGCCACGTCATAGACCTGCTCGTGCGTCTCGCCCTTGTCGTCCAGCCAGCCCTTGACGATCTGATAGCGGTCAAGATTGCCGCTGATTGGATCCTTCAGTGCCGCCACGAGGAAGGTTGGGACTTTTCCTTGCGGCGCCGCCTTCAGGTCGCCTCCCATCGGCACGCCCTTCGCGTAGCCGGTGGCACCGGGGTTGCGGCCTTCGGCGTCAGCGGCGTCGAAGTCCCAGCCGCCGAAGAACCGCACGGTCATGCGCGATCCCGTTGTGGCATAGGTCTCCTTGCGTTGCATGGCATCCCACAGAGCCTCGCGCGTATTGTCGACCGCCCACACGGCGGCATAGCCTGAGGCACTGACCTGCCAGTCCATGACCTTGATGTTGGTCTTGGGGTTGTCGACGAAGGTGGCCGTCAGGCGTTCAGGGCTTGGCTCCTGCGGCGTTGTCTTTCCGAAGAAGTTGTCCTCTTCGACGGCAGCGAGGCCAGTGTGGGCATCGGTGCTGCCGATCATGCCGAACTTGTAAGGATTGGTTCCCAGATCGGATCCAAGTTTGAGGCCGTTGCGCAGCGCCGATCGGGCATACTCGAATTCGAGCATGTCGGGGGTCTTGGGCACGCTTGCGTCGAGATTGCCGAAATCCCAGCGCTCGAAATTGGCGAATTCGTCGTTGGGGGAAAGGGCAGGGTGCGTTTCGCCGTCGCCCTTGGTCTGCGTCGTTTCGTAGAGCCTCTCCCAGTGAGCGCGCTGTTCCGCATAGGCCTTGTCGACGGGCTTGCCGGTGAAGGACTCGATCAGCGGGAACATGCGGCCGTTGGAGAGGTTGCCATTGTGCGCGATGGCCAGCACGCTGCCGCCCGTCTTGTCCTCGTAGTTCTGCATCCACGTCCACAGATCACGCGGATTGTCGCTGCCGAAAGGCTGCATCGTCGTGTAGGGCACGACCTGCGCAGCCTTTTCGCCGTCATCCCGGAAGATCACGTTGCGGTGGAGGTTGTTGCCCCCCGTGTTGGAGGTCCATTCGTAGCCGATGAGGGCCGTGAACTGGCCGGGTTCGTTGTACTCATCTGCCGCAGCGATGTTGTCTTCCCAGGCGTTCTTGTAGGCGCGCGTGTTGGGTGCATAGATCATGCTGGGCGGCAGCGTGCCCGCGCCGAAGCCCATGATGATCTGGAGCGCTGCATCCGCGCCCTTGCCGGACTTGATCATGTCATACCAGGTCCGCGCTTGCGGATCGGCAATCACTTCAGGCTTTCCCGCGTAGAGGTCGGGGAACATGCCCATGTTGTCGGAATGGTCGGCCACCACCAGGAAGTCGAGGGGGCGGGACAATTTCACCGGCTGCCCGCTCGAGGCCGTGATTTCCGCGCCTCGCGCCAGCCGGTAGGCTTCGCGCGGCGTGATCCGCGCGCCAAAGGCACCGGCATCGAAGGAGGCGGCCGTGTGCAGGTGCGTGTCGCCGAAGAGCGGCCGCGTCGGAAAACTGCGACCCGCATAGGGAGAGTAATTGGGCTTGGCCGGGAAGACCTTTGCAGCCTTTTCCGGAGTGAGGGTTCCAATGTCGTCGTCCGCCAAAGCAGGGCTGAGGTACGTGGCGCCGGCGACGATCGCCGATGCCCCGAGAAGCATCGAAATACCAAAACCGACCATGAGGCTCTTCGACGCTGTCATCACCGTGTCCCCATCCTTGAGCGGCTTCATTCAGTCGAACCCGCCTGCTGAAGAGAATCTATGATTTTGTACCAGGGTTATGTCAACCCAAAGATGAGAAATGCGCGGCGGGCGGGCGCTTCACCCAGTTCGGCGTGAGCGCCACCTGTTCGCCGGCGCGCTCGATGCTGCCGAGCGGTGTCGACAACCACCTTGCCGGGGTCGGGAACATGGCCGCGTTCATGGCGCCCAACCAGAAGGGCTAGCCCGGTTACGAAGGCTAACTGAACGACAGGATCGCGCCCCTGCCGGCACTGCTCCGCAACGCGGGCCATGACACCCACATGGCCGCCAAGTGGCATCTGGGCGATGACCCGGCGCGACGACGGGTCGCTAGGCATTTTCGCCATCTTGAAAGAGCACGCAATACGTGCAAGTTGCCTCGACAGTGGCGGGGTCCTTGGCGTCATCGCCACCGAGATGCTTTCATGACGCACAATACGGGTTTCACGATCATGACACGATCCAAGCTTGGATACCTCGCGCTGGCCATCGCGATTGGGACTGCTGGCGCAGCCCACGCCGAGCCTTCACTTGCCCCATTCTATCAGGCCGTCACGCAGATGAAGGCCGAGGGCAGGCTGGGCCAGGTCCTCGCCAGCGAGCCGGTTTCGACACCCATCCCCGGCGCGGTGGCGTGGCGCATTGCCTATGTCTCCTCCGATATGGCGGACAAGAAGACGATCGTGACGGGGCTTGTCATCGCGCCCAAGGGCAAGGCGCCGAAGGAGGGCCGCCCGGTGATGTCATGGGCGCATGGCACGACCGGCACCGCGCAGAACTGCGGGCCCTCGCAGGTGGTCAACCCGGTGGTGCCGCTCAACGAGTATTTCCTTCCGAGCGGCAATTCCTGGACCGACTATGGTGTGCCGGCACTCGCTGAGTTCATCAAATCAGGATACGTCGTGGTAGCGACCGACTATCAGGGGCTGGGCGGCGGCGGCAGGCACCAGTATCAGTTGGCGGAAACCCAGGCGCGTGACGCGATCGATGCCATTCGCGCGGCGGGGTCCATGAAGGAAACAGGGGCGGGCCTCAAAGCCATCATCTATGGCTGGTCGCAGGGTGCAGGCGCGGCCATCGCCGCAGCCAGTT
Source organism: Pseudomonadota bacterium (assembly GCA_041163105.1). Classification (GTDB taxonomy): domain Bacteria; phylum Pseudomonadota; class Alphaproteobacteria; order Rhizobiales; family Aestuariivirgaceae; genus Aestuariivirga. The sequence continues at coordinate 2,520 of JBEARP010000216.1, read as the reverse complement.
CGCCGGACTATGTTACACGAAAGGGAACGGCGCTCGACGGCGTAAAGCTTGTGGGCGCCGTGGCCATGGCGCCGCCGGACTTCCGAACCCTGGCGCCGCAAGGACAGATGACCGATGCAAGCGGCCAGGCCATGCTGGCGGGGGTCGCCAAGTCATTCTCCAACAGCGTGAACAACTTCAACCATGTGGTCATGACGCTGTGGGGCGCCCAGGCCGCCTATCCCGAGAAGCTGAAGCTTTCTGACGTGTTCACCGCCGAAGGCGTGGCGTTCGTCGAAGAGGTCATGGGCAACAAATGCGTGCACGCTGCTTCCGACACCATCAACTACACCTATGGCGATCAGTTCACGTCCCTTCTGCGGCCTGACCCCGTGAACGCCGGGGATTGGGCGCAGACGTTGATCGACAGCGCCGGACCCGACGTGAAGCCAATGGCGCCCGTCATCATCTTCTGGGGCACGAAGGACACGGTGGCCCCGCCCATCATGCACAAGCTCTATCGCGAGCACATGTGCAAGTTGGGTGGCAACATAGCGCGCGTGCAGCTTGCCGGTGAGTTGACGCACTTCGCAACACCGGGCGCGTCGCAGCCGCTCTACCTGCCGTGGATCGCTGACCGACTCGCGGGCAAGCCCGCGCCTGACGGCTGCGCTGCCGAGCAAGTGCAACAGTAAGTCAATGAGCGCGAGATCCCGGGAGTATTGACATGAACGGTGCACAGTCCCTGTTCAAGGCCCTCGTCGACGCGGGGATTACCACCTGCTTCGCCAACCCGGGCACGTCGGAGATGCAACTGGTCAATGAGATCGGCATGAACGACAGGGTGCGTGCCGTGTTGTGCCTGCAGGAGGACGTGGTGACAGGTGCGGCCGACGGCTATGGCCGGATGACGGGCACGCCCGCCTTCACGCTGCTGCATGTTGCAAGCGGCTTCGCCAACGGCATCGCCATGCTGCACAATGCCGGGCGCGCCGGCACGCCGCTCGTCAACGTGGTAGGCGCCAACGCCTCTTACCACCAGCCGAACTACCCTGAGCATGAGTTGATCAATGGCCGCGTCACCGACTTGACGCGCGCCGTGTCGCACTGGTCGGAGGAGGCGAGGAGCGCGTCCGAACTGGGCGAACTCGGCGCGCGCGCGGCAGCACTCGCCAAGACCGGAAAGGTCTGCACCATCGTGGCGCCTACCAACCGCCATTGGGAGGATGCCAATCCACCACCCGCCATGCCCGCAGCCGTTGGTTTTCCGCGCGTGGCTGATGCAGCGGTTGCTACCGCAGCTGCGATGCTGAAGAACGGCAAGAAGACGGGCCTTGTGCTCGGCAATCGCGCGCTCAGCGGCGCCGCGCTCGAAACGGCGGCGCAGGTTGCCGCGGCAACCGGCGCGACGCTGCTCTCCGAAACCTTCGCCTCGCGCTATCTCTCACGCGGGGCGGGCCGGCCGATGATCGCGCAGGTGCCTTATGAGTACGAAATGTGCGTGCAGTACCTGGCAAGCTACGAGCAGCTGGTGTTCGTGGGCGCGGCCTTCCCGGTGGCAACATTCGCCTACCGAAACAAGCCGGTTTTCAAAAGCCCGGCAGATTGTGCGCTATTCACCATGGTCACGGTGAACGAGGATATGGATGACGCTCTGGTGCAACTGGCGCGTGCCACCGGGGCGGGAAAGGTCGAGCCTAAACGCTATGGCCGCGCTGCTGGCAATGCACCCGCGGGTGCATTGACGGCGGCCAGCATTGGCCAGAGCCTCGCGCTTTTGATGCCGGAGAACGCCATCCTGGTGGACGAGGCCGCGACCAATGGCGTCGCCATCGTCGAGGCCACCAGCCAGGCAGCACCTCACGACTATCTCAATCCGCTCAACGGTGGCGCCATCGGTGGCGGGCTGCCGATGGCTCTGGGTGCTGCCATTGCCTGCCCGGACCGCAAGGTGGTGCACCTGCAGGCTGATGGCAGCGGAATGTATGCCGTGCAGGCGTTGTGGTCGATGGCACGCGAGAAGGCAGACGTGGTGATCGTGTTGCTCAAGAACGACGCCTATTCGATCCTTGATCTCGAACTTGCCCGCGTGCGCGAGGGTGAGGCCAATGCGCGCATGAACGCGCTCACCTCGCTCGCCAACCCGACGCTTGACTGGGTCAGCATCGCCACTGGCCTCGGGGTTCCCGCCAGCCGCGCTGTCTCCGCGGAGGAATTTCATGCCCGTTTCAAGGCGGCCATGGAGGCAAGTGGGCCACATCTCATCGAATGTCAGGTGCCGATTACCAAGGAATGGCGTGCGCTCGAGGATTACGTCCACGCCCATCGTTGAGTTCCGTGCCGTTGCCAGCACATGAAAAGGCCGCCTCGGATGTCCGAGGCGGCCTGATTTCTTGTTGCTCCGCCTGAAAGTGGCGGATGCGTCAGTGGTTGGCGCTGCTCGTCGATTCCTCGAGTGTCCGCATCACGGCGTCGAGGTTGAACGACGCCGGCTTCTGGCGGGGCGGGAACTTCTTGAAGTTCTCGATCTGGCCAGCGACC
>JBEARP010000215.1:0-6728 GCA_041163105.1 Pseudomonadota bacterium | reverse complement strand
AACCGGGCTGGCAAGCATCAGGCACAAAAGCATGCCGAGCAGCGGAATGGCGCAGTGCTTACATGCGATGCGAGGATGTGTTCTGGCCATTATGGCACCGGCAAACCAAAATAGCTGCCCTGATTCCGCTCAAGAGCCTGCCGGTCCGAGGTAGAGAGCGCCGACTGGAGCATGACGAATTCGGAGATGGGGCCGGACCAGCCGCGGCCGGAGATCATCCGGTCGCTGCCAATACTCCACCGATAGTTCTGCGACGTGGGTGCCGTCGCGTAGACCGTGGCAAGGGGCCATGGCAAGGCAGCTGCGTTTACCGATGCAGCAAGCTGGGCCCCATTGCGTGCCCAATTGTCGAAGGCAAGCGTATGGTAGAAGAAGCGTAAACCTGCGAAAGAGCCGTGGAGGAAGGGCGGCGCCGGGCCGGCGCCACCGAACAGGCCAGCATATGAGGCAATCCATCCCGTCTGCGTTCCGCTACCATACTGGGCGACTGCGGAGACCGCGCCGATCGCGAAGAACTGTGCTGTCATGCCCAGAAAGGTCGTGTTCGTGACGGACGGCCAGATCAGGCCCGGGCGTCCACCCGCCATATCGACACTTCCCGCATTGACAATGCGGGGCTGATTGGCCGCCGTGGCCTGAACGGCGTTGCGCCCGTTTCCGGACTGGTCATACCAGGTGGAAATGAAGCAGGAGTCCGATCCGCAGAAACCGGTGAGCGCCGCGGTGTCAAGATGCCCGCCGATGGTGAAGCCGATGTTCTGTACGGTGTTGTCTGAGGACCGCCGCACCCGCAGCAAGGAGCCAGAGTAGCTGCTGCGCAGGCGGCGCACGGAGAAGGCGGCGGCCGTGGCGGGCAGGCTGTCAAGAATGCCGGTGAAGCTGGGCGTAGACGTGGCCGCCTTCGCAGCACCCGTGCCGCCCGCCGCGGTGGAGACCGTGACCGAGAGGGTGAGCGTGCCCGAGGGCAGTGCCGAGACATCGACATTGGAGACGGTGTGCGTGGCGCCGGATACCGTGCCGGAGCCAGAGACGGTCCCCGCCCCGCCGCTGGAGCTGATGGCGTAGTTGAAGGATGCGCCGGTTGGGGCTTTGGCGATGGCGAAGCTCACCGCATTGGCATTGGCATTGGTGATGGGGCTCGTCGTGAAGGACGCCGTGTAGGTCTGCACCTTGATGGCGGAGATGTCTGGCAGGGTGAAGGTGAGGGCCGATGCAGGATTGCCCGCGACATCGATGATGCTGCCGCCATTGAGTTCCACCGGCGAGGCGAGTGCGATGCCATTGCCATCGAAGTCACCCGGTTGCACAGCGTAGCTGAAGGTGAGCGACGACGTCCCAGAGCCTGAGGCATAAGTTGCATAACGCGTGACGCCGCCCACATCGATGGCGATGCGCGGGGTTCCGGTCACTGTGACGGGTTCGCTGGCCACCACCGTAAAGCTCAGGCTTGCGGCAGCGGCGGGAGCGCATGGCAGACACGGCATGGCCAGCTGCAAGAGCAACGCGCCTAAGCCGCGCCTAAGGAACCGTGATGCCATAATAGCTGCCCTGGTTGCGTTCGATGGCGAGCCGGTTCGCGCTGGAAATCGAGGACGGGAACAGAATGAACTCGCCGAAATGGCCCTGGTAGGCTTCGCCTAGTCGCAGCCTATCGGAGGCGTCGGAATAGCCATTGCCGGACAGGAAAAGCGAGCCGTTCACATAAACGCCGCGCGTGCCGGCCGCGGCAGAATTCTGGAAGGTTACCACGGCTGGCGTGCCAATTGGCACCGACCACAGCTTGAATATCCGATTGGGGACAGTGAACCCAGCGACGTCGAAATAGAGGTAGCCATCGTATTGTGGTATGTAGGCAAGGACTCTCGCCGTGGGGGCAGACGTCTTGTTGAGGCCCCAAGCAAAATAACTGGCAGCCCTGACTCGCTCGACAGACGTCATGGATGCGGTGAATTCATCGGACCTGCTCAGGGCATTGGGTGCGACGAGGTTGAGGCTGAGGTCAAAACGCACCGCGGGTCTCGATCCGAGCAGTTCCGTCACGCCGGACGTGACGAGCCTTGGCTGAGAACCCGGCGTTGTCTGGGCCGCATTGCGCCCGTTTCCGGATTGGTCATACCAGGTGGAAACGAAACAGGACGCGGAGCCGCAGAAGCTGGCAAGTGCGGTGGTATCGAGATTGCCACCGACTGTCGCGCCAATGTCCTGCGTGGCATTGTCGCTGGAGCGGCGGACGCGCAGGAGGGGCCCCGTGTAGGCGCTCTGCAGGCGGCGGGTGGAATAGGCGACAGCGGCACTCAAGCCGTCGAGAGCGCTCGCCGTCAGGGTAGGCGTGGCGCTGTTCGTCCTGGCCGCCCCCGTGCCGCCCGCGGCGGTGGAGAGCGTGACGGACAGCGTGAGCGTGCCCAGTGGCAGGCTCGACAGGTCGACGCCCGAGACCATGTGCGGGCTTCCGCCGATGGTGCCAGAGCTGGTAACATTGCCCGCACCACCGCTCGACGTGATGCTGTAGGTGAATGACGCCCCCGTGGGTGCCTTGGCGATGGCGAAGCTCACCGCGCTGGCATTGGTTTCGGTGATGGGGCTGGTGGCGAAGGCGGCGGTGTAGGTCTGCACCTTGAGGGCGGAGGTATCTGGCAGCGTGAAGGTGAGGCCCGATGCAGGGTTGCCCGCAACGTCGGTGATGCTGCCGCCGTTCAAATCGAGCGGCGCGGCGATGGCGATACCGTTGGCATCGAAGTCCCCCGCCTGCACGGCATAGCTGAAGGTGAGCGCGCTGGTGCCGGAGCCCGTGGCGTAAGTCGCGTAGCGCGTGAGGCCGCCCACATCGATGGCGATGCGCGGGACGCCCGTCACCACCACGGGTTCGCTCGTCGCAACCGTGAAATCAAGATTTGCTGCAGCGGCCTGGGCGCAAGGCAGGCAGAGTGCGGCCAGCAGCCAGGGGAAGTTGCGCAGTCTGACGGGCCTCACGCAGGCTGCCCTTCACCTGCCGCGCGCTGGCTTATGGGGCTGGCCTCAGAGATCGTCATAGGTGCCTGCGGCCGGTGGCGTGACGGAGACGATCGTGGGTGCAAGCGTGTCCTTGATCACCGTGGCAGTGGCGGCACTGCCTGCGTTGCCCAACGTGTCGGTGAGGGTGATGGAGAGGGTGAGCGTGCCGTCGCCCAGCCCCGAGAGATCGAGCCCGGTGATCTGCTGCGGATCGGTACCCACGGTGCCGGTGCCCGTGACGGGCGTGCCGCCGCCGGAACTCGTGATCGAGAAGCTGTAGCTTGAACCGATCTCACCGCCCGAAATCTGGAAGCCCGCATTGGTGCTGTTGGCGGCGGACACCGCAGAACTGAGGAAGGCAGCGCTGTAGCCGGTTGGTGGCAGGCCATCGAGAGTGGCGGTGGCCTGCCGTGCGGCACCCGTGCCGCCTGCGGCGGTGGTGACGGTGACCGCGACGGTGATCGTGCCCACGGGCAGGCTGGTGACATCGACGCCGGTAACCGACTGGGCGTTGCTGCTGATGGTGCCCGAGCCCGTAACGGAGCCTGCACCACCACTCGAGGTGATCACATAGTTGAAGCTGGCGCCCTGCGGGGCCTTGGCGATGGTGAAGCCCACCGCGTTGGCATTCGCGCTGGTGATCGGGCTGGTGGTGAAGGCCACCGTATAGGTTTGGATCTTGATGCCTGACGTGTCGGGCGCGGTGAAGCTCAGGTTCGTCGCCAGGTTGCCGGTTCCGTCAGCGAAATTGCCGCCATTGAGATCGAGCGGCGAGACCAGCGCGATGCCATTGGCATCGAAATCCCGCGCCTGCACCGCATAGCTGAAGGTGAGCGAACTGGTTCCGGAGCCTGCGGTATAGTCGGCATAGCGGGTGACGCCGCCCACATCGACGGCGATGCGCGGCGTTCCCGTGACAGTTACCGGCTCGCTGAGGGTGAGCGTGAAGTTGAGCGTTGCCGCCAGCGCTGAAGTGCTGAGGAGACCCAGAAAGGGAATGGCCCCGAGGCAGCGGCGCAGCCATGGATGCTTATAGTTCATCGAAAGTCCCCGTTGCTGGAGGTGTTATCGCGACGATGACCGGGGCTGAGCTGTCCTTCGCCATGGTGGCGGTGACCGGCGTTCCGGTGTTCTCGAGCGCGTCCGACAGCGTGACGGAAAGTGTCAGCGTTCCATCGCCGAGGCCCGAGAGGTCGAGGCCGGTCACCTGCTGCTGGATGGCCCCGACCGTGCCGCTTCCGGTGACGGGCGCGCCTCCGCCGGAACTGGTGATCGTGAAGCTGTAGGCTGCGCCCAGCTCGGCGTTGCCGATCTCGAAGGCCGCGTCATCGATGGGGCGGACCAGGAACGACGCGCTGTATCCCGACGGCGCCTCGCTGTCGAAGATGACCGTCGTCGGGTTCGAGGACTCGTTGGGGTTGTCTCCACCGGTGGCAACGGCGGCCGGGATCTGAAGCTCAACCGCGCCCTGGCCGCTGGGGGTGACGTCGACCGTCCAGCTGATGCTGTCTAAGGTCTGCAGGTTGCTGGCCGTGCCATTGCTGACCGCAATGTCCGAGAGATCAAAGCCGCTCACCGCACGGCTGAAGACGATGCGGAACGGAAGCGGGCTGACATTGGCCGGGCTGGGCGTGGCAAGCGCGGTTGAGACACTGACCAGCGCGGTGGACTTCTCGATCTGCGCGGTCACTTTGGGGCCAACAGCACCCTGCTTCGAGATGACCTGGATGGTGAGCGTGAGCGTGCCATCGGCAAGCCCGGAGACATCGATGCCCGGAATGGTCTGCGGGCTTTCCTCGACACGCCCCGAACCGGTGACGGGCTCACCGCCCGCGGAACTGGTGATCGTGAAGCTGTAGTGCGCGGACAGCGGCGCGCCGACAAGCGCCGCGGCGAGCGCGGTCTGGTTGGAGGTGTTGACGTCACGGGCGAGGAAGCTGGCGGCATAGTCATGCGGCACGTCCCGCGTCTCGGTTTGGATGACATTCTCGCGATTGACGAAGGCAAGGCGGCGGTCGCTCCATGGGCTGGCGATCGGCTGGCCGTCGCTGAAGACAGCTGCCCCCAATTGATAGGTGAGGCGCATGCCGGCGTGGAGGTTGCCACCATCATCGCCGGACAGCGTCATGCCCATCTGCAGGGCAGGACTGACCTCGTAGTCGGCCATGAGCTTGATGCCGGCCCTGTCCTTGTCGGTCTCGCGTTCCCAGCGGAAGGCCGACAGCGAGACCCTGAGATCCTCCATCCGGGGCAGCACGCCGGCAATGCCGACATCCCAGCCGGACAGGGGTCTTTCATCAAGGTCGGCCGTCTTCTCGGTCCAGCCGCTGAGGCCGACATAGCGGTTGGCGAACAGGGTGAAGTCGCTGGTGGACGCCTCCAGCCCGAGGCTCATGCGCTCATGGCCGATGGGGAACTGACGGTCGTAGAAGGCATTGATGCCAAGCATCCAGTCGCTCTCAGGCAGAAGGTAGCGATAACCGATGCCGAGGTTGACGGTGGTATCTTCGAAGTCGGTGCGCACTTCACCCTGCAGGAAAACGGTGTGGTCGAGTGCCACGGACTGGAAGAGGTGGTCGATCGACCGCGCCTCGATGCCGGGCCGGTCGCCCGGAGCCCACCCGGCGGTGACCTCAAGGTTGCGCAGAAAGCGGATGCCATTGTCCTGGCCGAATTGCGCGGCATCAGCGGCAAGGCCCGCCGCTTCCTGCTGTGCGGCAGCCGCCAGCACCTGGACGGCCTGACGCTCGAGGGCGCGGGGCCCGGGCAACTTGCCTTCGACGATGAGGCCGAGGGCCGCCTGTTCGCCGATGGCCCAGATTCCATCGAGGCTGGTGGCGAGGAGCGACCCGCTGCCCTCCTGGCCAAGAAGCCGGGATGGCCGCGCCCCTTGCGACAGGTAACCGATCACCGTGCTCGCCACGGCGCGGCCCACGGTCCTGCCGTCCAGGGTCGCTGAAGACCCATCCGGACCAATAACGGTTTCATCCGTGCGGGTCGTTTTCGCTTCCGTGAGTGGATTGAAGGCCGCAGGGTCGGACGCGGCATCGGCAGAAGCCACAGGCACGATCGCCGGATTCTGGGCTGGTTCAACGGCACTCGCAGGGCGGGCGTGCTCCACCAGCGGCAGCTTGGCACCATCGGACTGCTGACGTTGCGCTGTCTCCTGGCCGCGCGGGCTGTTGCGCCTGATGACGGCGGTGGCAAATGCCACCGCTTGCCCGGGAAGATCGACCTTGGCTGAAGGCTCGGCAACACGTTGCTGGTTGGATTGCCCCTGCGGCAACAAGCGCGCAATACTGGCAGGCTGCCGGGACGGCTTTATCGCAAGGGGTGGGGCCGTCCGCCCCGCGCGCAAGGGAGCACAGCCGCAGGCGGGCGGAGGACCCGCGCGGACGATGCCGGAACCTGGTCTCAGATGATCAACAACCGCGGCAAAGCATACCATGGCCGGAACACCCAAACCCAGCAGTCTGGCCGCGATCACACGTCTCGACAGCATGTGCCCCAATCATGATGGCCGACTGGGAACGAGCATGGCCCCGCAAGCTTGCCTGTAGCTCTTTGCGGGCAAATTGGACGGCAGATGGGCGCGTTCAGACGGGGTTGAAGGGCCCTTGCAATTGCCGCGATATCGGACTAGAGACGGCCCCGGTCAGCGCCCGTAGCTCAGCTGGATAGAGCACCAGACTACGAATCTGGGGGTCAGAGGTTCGAATCCTTTCGGGCGCGCCATT